>JAAXIK010000149.1:0-3433 GCA_012270385.1 Rubripirellula sp.
TATCCTTTTAAGTGTGATTGGTGTCATTGATGCGACAGATTTTGGCCACGATTTGTCTTGGAGTCTTGCTCACCGGTAGTCCGCTCTTTGGACAAGCGCTCAAGAGTGATCAGCAGTTCGGTTTGACTCAGAATGATTGGCCATGGTGGCGAGGGCCGAATCGTGATGGTTCACAGATAGACGGTAAAGAGGTTCCGTTAGAGTGGAGTGAGACAAAGAATGTGGCGTGGCGTGCACCGGTACTGGGGCGTGGGCATGGATCGCCTACGGTTTTGGGCGATCGAGTTTTTCTCGCTTCTGCCGACGAGGTTCGGCAAGTCCAGGTGGTGCTGTGCTGGAAGAGATCGACCGGTGAGAGACTGTGGGAGTCGATCGTTCACGAAGGGGGGCTTCACCAAGAAGGTGAGCGTGCAGCGAATAAGAAAGCTTCCTTGGCTTCGAGCACCGTGGCTACGGATGGACAACTGCTTTATATCAACTTTATGAATCAGGGCGCCGTGTTCTGCACCGCTCTGAGCCTTGAAGGCGATAAGGTATGGCAGCGACGCATCTGTGATTACATCGTGCATCAGGGTTACGGATCATCGCCGACGCTCTATCAGAATCTCGTGATTGTTTCTGCTGACAATAAAGGTGGAGGAGCGATCGCGGGTTTGGATCGAAAGACCGGTGAAGTGGTTTGGCTTCGGAAGCGACCCGCAGCCCCTAATTATGCATCACCGTCTATCCTTCACATTGACGGTAAAGATCAGTTGATTTTCAGCGGGTGTGATCTGGTGACGAGTCTGAATCCTATGACTGGCGAAGAGTATTGGGAAATCGAAGGTGCGACCACCGAGTGTGTGACCACGAGTGTGACCGATGGAGTACACATTTTCACCAGCGGGGGTTATCCAAAAAATCACGTTTCGGCAGTGCGAGCTGATGGGACTGGTCGGGTGGATTGGGAACTGAATACCCGAGTGTATGTACCCTCGATGCTACAGCATCGTGGTTATCTTTACGCCACGCTCGACGCGGGTGTTGCCAGTTGCTTCCGGTGTGAAGATGGTGCTGAAGTTTGGAAAGCGCGTCTTGGCGGCACATTCAGTAGTTCACCGGTTCTCCATGGGGATACCATCTACGCGACGAATGAGGGCGGTCAGACTTTTATCTTTCGAGCTACACCGGATGGATTTGAGAAAATTGCGGAAAACCAATTGGGTGACAGTGTCTTTGCTACTCCCACACTATGTGGAGGTCAGATCTTCATGCGGGTTGCCATGCGGGAGGGAGAGGAGAGAAAAGAGTGGCTGTACTGTATTTCTAAGTAATGAATCGGGACTTCCAAGTGATGGATTGGGATCCTCGAAGGTGGAGTTTGAAGATTCCACGGGAATTACTTTATGAAAGTTGCTTGACCCAGTTTTCAATTCGATCTAGGGCGAGTTCTAGGTTTTCTTTACTGTTGGCAAAGCACAACCGTATATACCCTTCGCCATCCTTTCCAAAAGCAGTACCGGGTAATACAGCCACACCCGCTTCGTTGAGTAACTCATCCGCTACCGTTTGGCTGGATCGATTCAGGCCTTGGATATTTGGGAAGACATAGAAAGCTCCATCGGGGCTCTGGCACCGTATCCCCTCCATTTGGTTTAAGCGGTCCACGACCAGATCACGTCGTTGCCGATACGTGTCTCGCATGGTTTTGCATTCTTGATTGCCGGCCTCTAAAGCAGTGATGCCTGCGAGTTGAGTGAATTCCGCCGTGCAGCCGACAGAGTGAACAAGCAAGAGGGTCACCTTATCTGCCAGCGGTTGCGGCATGATGCCGTAACCGAGCCTCCAGCCGGTCATTGCGTAGGATTTGGAGAAACCATCAACCACAATCGTTCGCTCTTCCATGCCATCACATGACAAGATGCTGTCGTACTCTCGATCTGTGTAAGTCAACTCTCTATAGATTTCATCGGAAAGTACCCAGAGATCATTTTTGACCGCGAGGGATGCGATGGCTTGCAATTCAGCTCCGCTAATGACAGCACCGGTTGGATTGCTTGGCGAGTTAAGAATGATCATCCTCGTTCGAGGTGTCAGGCGTCGACGGATCCTATCCGAGGTTAGGGCGAAATGATTTGAGGTATCAATCCCTGCGGGAACCGGCGTTCCTCCGGCAGCTCGAATCATCGCCTCGTAGGTTGGAAAGCCTGGGCTGGGGTAGATGACTTCATCTCCAGGACGCACGATGGCGAGAGAGGTCATAAAAAGAAAGGGCTTTGCTCCGGGACCAATCACCACTTGGTCCTCTGAAATGTGTTTTCCTGTTCGGCTGCTCGTTTGCTGTGCGATTAGTTTTTTGAGTTCATCAAGGCCCGATGCGGACGTGTAGCGTGTTCTGCCTTCCGAGATGGCACGGATCCCTGCTTCACTGATTGGTGTGGGAGTAGGGAAATCGGGTTCACCAATCTCAAGATGGATGATCGAACGACCCATCTGCTCGAGCCGTCTCGCTGCAACTAAGGTTTGGTAAGCACCTTCCGGTTGCAAATGGTTCACCGCTTTGGTGAACGGCTCGGAGGTTGAATTTTGCTTCAATCCCATACTGGAAAGTACCCGCTTCTTGCTTATCGGAAACGCCTGTCCGCCAAACCGCTACAGGGCCCCTTCACGCTGAGTTTTCGTCTGGGTCATGCTTCTTGAAGTTCAACGGCGGAACCAAATTGTAAACTGGTTTTGCCGTTGAATGTGACAGTCGAAGAGTCGAGATAGGTGCTTGCAGCCGGTTGCAGAGGATTCATTGGCTTCGATGAAGCGGGGCAAGTGAGCTCCAAGGCTCTCTTTTACGGTCAATTAGAGCAAGTTGGATGGCGTTCTCAGGCCTTCCTGTGTGGAATGGCTTCTGCGGCTCGCTGCCGGATAGCTTCTACCCGCACACGTTACCCCGTGGTAGAATCCCTAAGCGTTTATCCCCAGCCTTCCCACCCAACGAGTCGATACGCGATGAAAGTATGGCCCCTTTTCCTAATTGTCCTTTTGCCACTGACGCTGCTGATGGGCTGTAATCCCGGATCGCCAGATTCTGAGGGCGGTTCTGGAGGCAGGCGGCAATTCATCAGTATGGGTACTGCTCCTGTCGGGGGTGCCTTTCCAGTAGTCGGCGGGGCTATTTGCGATGTGCTCAATCAGCACCAATCGGAAATCGACTGGAAGCTGAGTCCTAAAGGGACCAAAGGTTCGCAGGAGAACATTCGTCGATTACAGCATGGCGAGCATCAGGTGGGCTTGTCCAACGCGGCTGTCTATTATTGCGAGTCGAGGGCCGCCGGCGGGTGGGCGGCGCGATGTGCGGGGTTGCCCGCGCCGTCGCGGCGGCGCGGCGGCTCGAGCGGCGGGGGGCGGGGGTGGCGCCGTGGGACGAGCTGCCGCGCCTCGGCACCGGCGGCCGGGGGGACGG
>JAAXIK010000149.1:3443-4072 GCA_012270385.1 Rubripirellula sp.
TTCGCAGGAGAACATTCGTCGATTACAGCAGGGCGAACATCAGCTGGGAATGTCCAACGCTGCAATCTCTTATTTCGCGGCGAGGGGCGAGGGCGGTTGGGACGCTAAGTATGACATCCGAGCGATTGCAACGATGGCACCCAACGTCGCTCTATTCATCACCAAGGCTAATTCAGGAATCCAGACTATCGCGGACTTGAAAGGGAAGCGTGTCATCACCGGACCGGCCGGTGCGGGTTTCAAGATGTTCATTGAGCCCATTCTGGCGGAGCATGGTGTTGCTTGGGACGACATCAAATCGCTGAACGCAACTCAGAGTGGATCGGTGGATCAGCTTGCTGATGGATCTGCAGACGCTGCGTTTCTCGGAGGGGCCGTGCCAACGGGATCAATCACTCAGGCAGCAAGCACTTTTGATGTGCACTACATTCCCTTTGATGAAACAGCCAGACAGTCTCTCATTGAAAAATATGCATTTTTCCATGAAGCGATTATTCCCGGTGGTACCTACAAAGGATTGGACGAAGATTACGCAGGACTCAACGTGGGTTCTATGCACTTGATTACCTCTGCAAGCCAAGATACCGAGTTGCTCTATCAACTCACAAAAACTCACTGGGAAAATCGAG
>JAAXIK010000149.1:4082-6822 GCA_012270385.1 Rubripirellula sp.
GCAGAGAGCGAAGGAGAGGCAGCTACCGAAGCCTCTTCTGCAGTATCGGAGTAGGGTAATTCCTGAGTGGATGGCTGCGTCAGGGACGCTAGAAGTTCTTCGACGCCAAGCTGAATGATTCGTTTGATCTTATGCGTTTTGAGCCCTGACTGACCGAGTGAGGATAGTGATCTTTGCTCTCAGGATTGAGGGCAGTTGCTTCATTAATACTTCTGGTAGTTGAAAAGAATAAGATGGCTGCAGATGTGTCAGAGCTGAGTCGTTTCGACTCGATCAAGAAATCAGTTGTGACCATCCTGGGAATCGTTCTCTGTCTCTTCACGCTGTTTGAAGTCAACTATAACACGCTGCAACCCCAGTCTGCCTTGGCAGTTTTTGTAGGTCTGGGTCTCGTTCTTTGCTTCTTGACTTTTCCTGTGAACAAGCGGTTCGCGAATCACCCGATTGCGAAGGGTGCTGACGTCTTACTTGCTTCTCTTTCCGCCTTGGCCTGTTTGTACGTTGTCATCCAGACCGAAGAAACTTTTCAATGGGCGTGGGCAGATGGATTTTCCTTGGGTGATCGCGCCGGCAGTGAAACCGGGACCGATTACCTAGTGGGAGTTGTTGGGGTAATCCTGGTACTGGAGTCGACACGACGCAGCATCGGATTGATCGTTCCGCTGCTGGCGTTGGCTTTCATGGCCCACTCCTACTACTGTCATTTGAGTCTTGAGCAGAATTTACCCATGCTCCCTGACTGGATGTTACCGCACGCTGGTCAGAACACGAAAGACTTGGTCAGTACCACTTTCTTGCAGAGTCTTGGAGTCTTCGGAGCTGCTGCTTCGGTGATGTTTAAGTATGTGTTCCTGTTTGTGGTTTTCGGTGCTTTTCTTGAGATGTCCGGTGCAACCAAGTTCATCATCGATTTCGCCACAAAAACCTTTGGTCGAATTCGCGGGGGTCCCGCGATGGTGTCGGTGATGGCTAGCGGTTTGATGGGCTCGCTTTCAGGTTCGGCTGTGGCCAATGCCGTTACCACCGGAACGTTCACGATCCCAATGATGAGGGCAGCGAAGTTCCCTAAACATATCGCTGGGGGTATCACGGCGGCCGCAGCATCAGGTGGAGCATTAGTGCCACCGGTGATGGGTGCGGGTGCCTACATGATGCTTGAGTTAGTTCAGCCTCAGGTCACTTTCCTGACGATCATGAAGGCGGCCATGATTCCCGCCATCCTCTATTACTTCTCTATCCTTGCACTCGTCTTCCTTTATTCTCGAAGACTGGGAGCCGCACGCTTATCCAGCGAAGAGCTCGCAGCAAAGAAACTATCTGGTTTTGAAGCCTTGGTTTTCTTCAGTGCATTGGGTGTTTTGATCGGACTGTTGCTGCTCGGTTTCTCACCTTTTAGAAGTGTAACCGGGTCGCTGGCGGTCATTCTCGTTTTGGCCACTCGTAACCGAAACCTTGCAATTTCGGATTCGGCACGAAGGCAAGCGATGGGCGGTTTTTTCATCATCATGGTGCTGCACCAGCTTTGTGCTTTTGCTCCCGAAATCCTCCATGAAAAAGTTGGAGGGTTTCTTGCGAGCTCATGGGTGGATCCCAGGACAGAGCAGATATCGTTCATTCTTGTCATCGGTTCGTTGGTGGAGTCTGCGATGGTGGGAATGTTTGGGCTGCTTCTTTTCTGTTTGCGAGACCGGAATTGGCGTCCTCAGATCCTGCTTGCTTTCAGTAAATCTGCAAAGAACGGTATCGCATTGGTCGCAGCGAGTGCCTGTGTTGGCATTATCATTGGAATCGTTCAGCAGACAGGAATTGCGAGCGACTTCAGTTCTGAAATCAAGCAGGTGGTTGAGACAAACCTCTTTCTTGCATTGCTAGGGATTATGGTCTGCTCACTGGTGCTGGGAATGGGAGTTCCCTCGGTCGTCTGTTACTTACTGATGGCAACCCTGATGGGGTCGGTGCTTGGTGAACTGGGTGTGCTTCCTCTGATCGCTCACCTTTTCATTTTCTATTTTGGAATGATGTCGATGGTGACTCCACCCGTGGCACTGGCTGGATACGCAAGCGCTTCGATCGCTGAAGCTCCGATTATGAAGACATCCATCGCTGCTTTTCGTTTTTCGCTTGTTGGCTTCACGCTTCCCTTCATGTTTGTTTACCGTCCGGCACTCTGCTTGCTGGCTCCGGAGGGTGAGGTGCTTACATGGTTTGCTGTAATCCATGCGGTGATGGCCGCGGTGGTCGGGATCCTGGCGCTTGCATCCGGTTTAGCAGGCTATGCCAAGCATGAGCTGGGCCTGCCGTCTCGCTCCATATTGTTCGTGTCAGCGGGATTACTCCTGGCGCCGCTGTCCAATATTGGAGGGAATGATCTTGGAATTGCCGTCGATGTTGTTGGCGGCTTACTCTTCATCGCTGTCTTCGTTTACAGCCACCTCCAAAGCCGCTCTTCGCGAGCGGAGGATGCGAGCATGACGGAATCTTAACAACCGGTTGGATACTTAACTCGAAAATTGATTCCATAGTCCGTATCGATTATCCTGCTAGCAGAAATCGTCCACTTATCACACCTCTGGTCCACTACCATGCTTTCCCCTTTCTTCCTGCCCTGGGTTGCCCTAATTGCTGTTTCGGTTTTCGCTGGTTTGAACGCATCGGATAAGCAGGGCGGTAACAAAATGAAGGTTGATGCGGATCTCTCCGAAGTTGTCGATGCGGACTCTGGCGATGATGCAATGATCGC
>JAAXIK010000104.1 GCA_012270385.1 Rubripirellula sp.
CCTCAAAATCGCAGCTGTCAAAATGAAACGCCTGTAAAAAAAAACAAGCTTAGGCAAGATGAAAGGCTCTTAGTGTTTCTGTTTTTTATTGCACCGCTTGAGGGAATTTCTTTTCCCAAAAAGTATCTTTTCTATTTCTTAATATTAACCACCGCGCGAACCGTCGAATGTTAAGACAGAGCGAGACTTCTACGCGAAAACAAGGCATTTTCTTCCCACTTGGGTGATTCAAATGCGCAGTCTTCATGAAGAGAGATCGCCCTACAAAAAGCTAATTAAGGATTCGGGGACGAATTCTTGATGTTTTTGATAGACCACATGAAGTGGTTCATCCCGACCCAACATGGAAGTAATGAATATGAAAAGCCTATTTAAAGGGGCTCGCACGGCTCTTTTTGTAGCCGTTGGAGCTATTTCCACGACCTGTCCACTGGTCAGCACATCCCTCGCATTAGCGGATGAGTATTCGACCGGTGAGACCTTAAAACTGGCAGATCTTGAAAGTGAGATCGGTCAAATTGACGACTCAGTGCTGCTCGTCAACGCGAATCAAACGAAGGCACCAACCGTTCAGGAACGTTTGGATGCTATCAATGCAAAATTGGCAGAGATGGAAGCGTCCATCGAGAGTGTCGCCGATACAGCCGGGGACAAATCCATCGTCAAAAGTGGTTCCAGTAAGTCCACGATGAAAGTGAGCGGCCGTGTCCACTTCGACGCGTGGGGCTTCGATGCCAACGACGATACGATCACCAACTTCAATGAAGGTAATGATCCAGAAAATCGCCTCGGTTTCCGCCGCCTTCGATTTGGTGTGAAGGGTAACGTCGCGGACAACATGCTCTACAAAATTGAGATGGAGTTCGCTGGAGGAAACGCTTCTGAATTTCGTGACGCCTATCTCGGATGGACAGATCTTCCTTTTCTGCAGACGCTTCTCTTGGGTAACCAAAAGCGTCCCTATGGTTTAGATCACCTGAACAGCTCAAGATACAACGTATTTCTAGAGCGTCCGTTTGTCATTGAAGCTTTCAACCAAGACGCTCGACGTCTCGGACTTGCTTCCTACGGCGTGTCAGACGATCAGAAATGGAACTGGCGTTACGGGGTTTACAACCAGCGAAACGTTCAAGCTCTAGGAAACTACCTTGATGATCACCTTCAACTTGAAGTGACAGGTCGTCTAGCCAACACGATCTGGTACGACGAGATCAGCGGTGGTCGAGGATACGCTCACTGGGCGATCTCTGGGTCACATGCTGACTCAACTGACAATGGTAACAACAGCAACGAGGCTCGCTTCAGGACTCGTCCGGAAGCTCGCTCAGAGAAACGATGGTTAAATACCGGTCGAATTTCTAATGCCGACTATTTCAACCTTCTGGGACTCGAGGGTGTGATCAATGTGGGTCGCATTCAAGTCGTGGGTGAATACCAACGCACTTGGGTGGATCGCCAAGAAATCTCTCCTGATGTTGCCTTTGATGGGGGTTACGTCTACGTCTCCTACTTCCTCACTGGCGAGCACATGCCTTGGGATCGAAAATCAGGAACCCTTGCTCGTATCATCCCGTTGCAGAACTTCTGGTTGGTAGATCGTTGCAATGGGGGTCGCTCGGCTGGATGGGGTGCATGGCAATTGGCTGCACGTTGGTCGCACGCTGACTACACCGACGAAGATATCTTTGGTGGTGTAGGGGACTCCTTCACTTTCGGACTGAATTGGTACTGGAACCCGAATGCTCGGATGCAGTTCAACTACATCGCTGGTGAGATCACGGATCGTGATACGGGAACCGGTGCAGAGTCCGGGGAATACGATATCTTCGGTGCTCGTTGGATGATTGACTTCTAGGTCAAACACTGAGTCCAAAAGATCTTTTGATGGCGAGATGTGAACTCCTCGCATCTCGCCATCCTCCTTCAATTCAATCCAACAAAGGTCCCTCATGTTACACAAAATGATTCTGACTCCATCGGTCCTCGTCGCGACCGCAATCGCCGCTCTGGCGACTACATCCACAGCTTCAGCCGGGAAACTCGGTTGCATCAACCCCTCAGACTGTCGCTGTGAGCTTTCATCCAAAGAGGTGGATGTGGAAAAATCTTGCTTCGAAGTGGAGTGCAAGACCATCTGCATCCCCAAAGTGGTTTTCCCTTGGCAAACCGGACATAGCTGCTTCGGTTTTGGGCTATTCGGTTGTGATAAGTCAGCTTGCGACTCCTGTGATACACCAGCATGTGATGCTTCGGGCTCCGCTGGCAAGGCTTGTGACACGAGTGTTCACAACGGAGCTTTCACGAAGACCATCAAGGTACTGAGCAAAAAGAAGTACACGGAACCTGGCTGCGAGTACGTTTGGTCCGTCAAGGATAAGGCGTGTGACGCAAACTGTGACTCCACCTCGGCTGCTCTACCTCAACAGCGCAAGGCCTCTGTCGCGGAAAGAACCATCCCACAGCCAACGCTCCGTCTTGCACCGGTTCGCGTTCGCTAACCCGCTGTAAAAATCCTTAACGTGATCGGGTCACGCGGGTGATCAGGCCCTATCACGTTGAGCAGAGCAAGGACATCAACCGTGGCACTACATGTGCCACGGTTTTTTTGTGCAGCAACAGATCTGAGTAGAAGCCGCCTCTTCAGAAATCAAATCGGTGCGAACCCACCCTCGATCGATTTGTGTCAGGATGATGTTCTGTTGCGGGGGATGCGCCCGAATGAATCTCGGATTCAGCTCATCCAACCGAGCACCTAGCGATGGTTTTCCGCTTGCTTGGGGGTTTTCTTTGTAACGTGTGCGAAGATTCTATATCGCCTCGGTTCCGGTCTCTCCCGTTCGGATCCGAACACAGTCATCCATCGGTAAGACAAAAATCTTGCCATCGCCGATCTCGCCCTCCTTGCCAGTTCTTCCACCCTTCACAATGGCATCGACCGTTGGCTGAACAAACTCTTCATTGACGGCAATCTGCAACTGTACTTTACGAAGTAAATTCACTCCAATTTCAAGTCCTCGGTACAGCCCGGGATGACCTTTCTGACGCCCAAAACCCTGGCAATCCACGACGGTAAGCCGGAACACCTCCACCTCGGTAAGAGCTTCTTTGACAGCCTCAAGCTTTCCTGGCTGAATGATCGCGATGATGAGTTTCACAAAAGACCCTACAGCATGTGGTGAATTAGGTAAAAAGGAACGTAGCGTTACATACGTGAATTCCTGACCTACAGCAGACAGCTCCTCGATCAAAGGGCCAAATTCGGTTCTCTCCTCCAATTCCTGTCGATCAGAAGGGTACCGATGGCTCTTTAGGTTCCTCGAGGCACGGCTAAAGCACTAGCTTAATACCTACCCCTTCAGCTCACCACTCCTCAGCTCGCGAATCTGAATGATTGATTCACAGGTCTTCAGTTTGCAGGCCATCGGTAGCAGCACACGCACCATGGACTTGGCGAATGCCCTCGAATACCCTGCCCACCGGCGGATACAGAGTGGCTGTTTCACGGAACTCTGGCTCAAACCCAGAAACTGCATGCGCTGTAATCCCTTAATCCCCAAGAGACGTTTAGCAAGGGCTTGAGCAAGAGCTTTGGACAGAATGCAAATTACCTACCCGAGCGATCGAGTAGCCCAAGGATCCTATTGAGAGAGGAACGCTTTCCAGACCGCTAACGGTGCAACCTCCGCGAACGTCGGATGCCTACGCAGAGCGAAATCAACCTAATAACAGAATACGGCTCAGCCTGATCTTGCTGGGAAAGCTAGTGTTTCCAATCCGTGATCCCGAAGCACTCTTTCCTTCGGGGAGATACTCGCTCGCTGGCGGTTGTCCGAGGCGGAATCTCGATTGATTGAGGCGCGTTGCTGCCCAAAAGTCAAACACAAGGCATTTGAGTTGCCGATTGGATAGGTCCGGTTGCCCCGCAATTTCAACCTTCCTTATGAAATGGCGGGGCATCGGTAGGTAGACGAAATGATCACCGTGACGTGGGGCACTCTCGCGCTCTGAAGTTCGCTTGACGAGTTGCTTCCGGGGTACAAACTTCACGCTGTATGGTTTTCACATTGGTCTAGGTATTCAGTGTGAACTTCACACCGAACCCTCTCTCCGAGCTCGTCAGGCTGCAAACAACATGCCATCCAGAACCGGGCGCAAGGCCAAGTTCCGTAAAACGATAGAGTGGAAAGACTTAGAGCTCGAATGCGATTAGGTAGCGTTGGACAGATCGACCTGCAGGCAACTTGCGAAGCCCAGCAAATATGCAGGTCCGCAGTTGAAAAAAACAGGTTGCACAATTACTCAGCAACCCAGTTCCAACGCACACGAGTAGGGAGTTTCTGCCTCGAACCGATCATCAGACCCGAGAACTACCTGCCGGCAATATCTCATCGCACTGACTATCTGTGCTAACGGTCCGTGCTAACGCCTGCGGGAGGAAACGAGCATGAATGGTTCACCAGCATCCGATGTCCTTCAACACCAGCCTTAGTTTTAGCCATTGTGACCTGCGTCATCTGAGAGTTACTCAGATGACGATCGACCAAGAGAATATCAACAGAGGAAATCCCTCTTTCGTCTTTCCCCTTATTCAAATTGATGGGTTGAGTATGGTCTACTGAGTTTTCAGCTCGTGGGGCGCCGGGCGAGTCGCGTTCTTGCACATTGGGCCATGTGGAGCCGTAGGGAATCATTGTGTTGAACTCATCAATGGCACCCAACAGGCAGGTCACGGATTCACCGTGGCCATGAGCATGAGTGGACTCTCAAAGCGAGAACCGCTTTCAAGGTGTGACGCACACCAGGGTCGGTGTCAAACAATGATGGGAGGCGAGAACACTCCAGGGAAGCTTGCGGCAATCAAAGAATCTCCCTAGGCAGGCAGACCCGGCGCATAAAAAAACTCAGGTGCCAAAAGTGACACCTGAGTGATTCGAATTTTCTTTATCTGTGCTAATGGCGATTGAGAACGTCGGGGAGAATCGCTCAGCAATCCCCCGAGCACAGATGGGTTTGCCTAGAAGGTCATGACAGCGTCGATGCCGAAGGTAGTTTCTTCAGCGTCAGCAGCATCCCAGTCCCAGCGAACTTCTGGTCGGAATACCAAGTTGGCGTTCTGACGGTAGTTCATGCCGAGAGTCAGGTTGTGAAGATGCTCACGTCCTTGGTCGCCATTGGTAGCGTACCACTCGTAGCGAAGACCAGCAGCAACTCGATCGCTGTACTGATGGATCAAGTATTGGTTGATGCCATAAGTGTTGCGTCCGTTAGCAGCGTCACCAGCAAGATCAGTGGTGTTCAACCAGTCAGTTTGGAAGACGTAGTTGGTCTTGTCGGAAACAGCGTAGTCAGCAACAACCGACTGCATGTAACCTTTTTCGCCACCGCCAGCCCATGGCTCGCTGAAGCGACCAGCAACGGAAGCGTAAGTGACAGCAAGACGATCGGTGAGGGTAAGCGAAACGCCGCCCAACCATGAATCACCATTGTCATCGAATCCGCTATCCCAACCCATGGTGTATCCACCCATGAAGGTGACGTCGTCGCTTGCAGCCAAAGTTGCAAGAACACCGGTGTGGGTGAAAGGCTCGCTGTTGTACATCGTCAACGCGTGGCTGTAGAAGAAGTTGTCAGGAGCACCGACGACTTCATAGCCAATGTTGGTGTAGAAGTGACCGAGCTTGACCGAAAGATCGCCGTAGCCTACTTCGAAGTAAGCTTGTGGCAATGCATGACCGTACTGAGTTCCGCGGTCCCATGGGTTATCCCATCCGATGTCACCAGTACCGAAAGACTGAGTGTCAGGTCCATCAGTACCGTAGACGTAATCAAGACGTCCACCAATGTCCCATCCGTTGGATGAGTCGATTGCACGCTCAGCGTACAACCAAGCTTGGTGCAGCTGTAGGTGATCAGCGTACGAGTTGAATCGGTTCCCAGCGGAGTTGCTGTGGTAACCAAGTTGAACCCAACCGCCAACGGAGTAAGGTCCTACTTCACCGAAAAGAGTGAACGGATCGCCGAGGTCACCTTGTGTTTTGCTAAGGATTCCGCAGCCCATTCCGTCACAGCTTGAATCGCAACTTGCGTCGCATGCATCCTCGTCTCCGACTGGCTCGCAGCCGCAGATGGGCTCGTCGCACTCGCATGAGACTTGCTGAATTTCTGTCGCTTGTGCTGCGGTTACATTTCCGGCATAGGTGCCGCAAGCGATAGCAGCGATTAGCGCTAATTTGCTTAACTTCATCTCAGTTATTAACTCCCCTGTTTCCATTTCGGGTGATCGTGCTCCATGGAAAAGAGCACACACGTTTTCCCGCTGATCCTCGTTGACCAGCGGAATCCAGGAGGTTGGCTCCTGGACTTTCTGAATCGGAATATCCCCGGCAGCCGACCGATGGCTGTTCGGGTATGTCCTTAGAGATCGGCAAGTGCCGGTGATGAATTTCTAAATTCTCTAGGCGTCCTGTTAGCTAAGGCTGGCAAACTTTGCGGCCTAGAAAAATGAGGCAAAACAGCTTCAAGCATGAAAAAACCCGGATTGTGTCGGTCGCAGGAGTGCATTTTCGGCGTTAAATCATGAACCGGTTCTGCATAGGAACGAAGCTTTAGATAGCCAAACACGCGATGTCAATGGAATGCGGCTCGACCGCACCTGTTCGACGTGTGGGGGATAGGTAAAAATCTGGACAAACAGCACATCACCCTCGCGACCCACACCAAAAAAAATGGCGTTATGGCCATCCAAAAAGCAGGAAGAACCTCCTGGAGAACAAGAACTCCCGCTAAACG
>JAAXIK010000343.1:0-4488 GCA_012270385.1 Rubripirellula sp.
CCTTGGACTCGCTGGACTGAGGTGCCTCGAGGTTGCCAATCTTGCGTTGATTCCCCGTGTGTTGCGTGAGATGACTCTCTGAAAATTCGTCGCCATCCGGAATCGCATCAGGACGATCATGCAAAGAGAAATAGATCCACGCGGCCACACCGCCGATAAGAATGGCGGATGCAACAAAGACTGCACGCCATGACATGAACATAAGCAAGTAGCCCAGGGCCAAGCCAGCCGCGATCGTGCCCACTCGAGAGCTGGTGGAGATGATACTCCAAACGCTGCCGTATTTAGATTCAGGGTACCAGGATCTGACAATCTTCGTCATCGCCGGCCAGCCACCCGCCTTCGCGAATTGTCCGAAGAAATTAAAGATTTCGAATCCAATAAACGAAGTGCAAAGCGCGAAACCGATGTTGGCTGCACCGGTAAATGCCAGAGCGAGGAGGAACATTTTGCGACCACCTAGCAGGTCGGCGCCCGGGCCGGTGATCAGTTTGCCGGCAATCGCACCGGCAGAATGCCAGCTCATCAAATGGCCAAAGGATTCCTTGTCCAAACTAAGTGTTGGATCCTCCATCATCGCTGCACTTGAAGCGATCAATGTATTGCGGCAGACCATGAGTGAAGCATATCCAATATACATGGCAAGCATGATGGTGATCTGTTTCTGCGTCCGACGCGTCGCTTCGTCTGTCAGATTCAATGGAGTGTCCTTCTTGAAATTCAAAAGCAAATGCTGAGGCAATCATCTTCGTGTCAGGCCTGATCATTTATGCCAGGCAACGCAGGCAGCTGGGTTGCCAGTTGAGCCAGGACTGGGTCCTCGGAGGCCCCGCTTACCCGCTTGGCAGAAACCGCGAATGCGGCTCCCACATCTGCGACCACTGACATCGGTCGATGGATGCGTGAATGATCGGTGAGATCTTCCTCGAACCTTTCCACGGTCTCCAGCAGACGTTCTTTGGTTGGATTGCTGCTCACATAATGTGGAGCGTAATGGCTCAATTGCTGCGCAAGATAGAGATCCGCGAGCTGACCCCAGCGTCTATCTCTTTCCGAGTCATCTACCTCTCCAGCCACCATGTCTTTGAGTATTGCAATCCGAAGCTGTTTGACTCGCGCGACGGTATTTTTTTCGGTTCGGCCCGCTCTCCATTCCTGCTCGAGTGGGTCGATGATTCGGTTAATCAGCTTTTCAAGTCTGTCAAAGATTTCTCCAGTTTGTGGCTCACCGAAATATTCGATCTCTTTCAGCCAAAGGAGAGCTTCACCCACACGATAAATGCGAGTGGTCAGATCGGTATTCGGTCGAGGACGCCATGAAAGGCGTTGTTCGATCGAATCGAGTGTGGCGTTGAGTGAGGCTTCGATATCTCCTTCAAATTGATAACGCAATCCGATGGGGTGAACAACGACTCGTCCCGTTCCCTTCTTTTTCTTTGCGGCGGATCGAGCGATAAAGGACGTCCCCTCCATGAGTGAGAGAAGGCGGTCATTGGTGCGAGAAATTACACCTTCAGGAAAGACTACCAGTGGTCGATTAGTCGTCGCGAGAATGTCGACGCCGGCCTGCAGCGCTTGACGGTCCAAGCCTTCGCGATAGACAGAGAAGGCACCAGCACGCCTTGCGATGAAACTCTGAAGTCTACTCTGCAAAAAAACGTGCCAGCTCGCCATGATGAAGGGTGGTCTACCAGCTTGTCGACAGACTTCACTAATCACCAAAGGATCTGCGGGGCGACAATGATTGGGTGTCACAAGAACGGAGTCACCGTTCTTGAATGACTGTTTGAGTTTTTCGATTCCTGAAACCTCGACTCGGTCGATTCCGTAACTTCTTCTGAGCTGCCAAGGTGCGAGTTGTTGTAAAAACCAAGGAAAGATCTTTCCAAAATAGGGAGGGACAAACTGATACGGTTTCTCTGAAATGACGGAATGCATGTTTGTCTTTCTGTTCCTGTTTTCAGCCTAAGAGGCGAGGGTTGGTTACGCTGGGGTCGCTCCAGTAGTCATACTCTTAGTAGCCGCTGCTTGGTCCAGATTCGAAACCTTGCAGCTCCACCGAGGAAGCGGACCATGAATTGGCTTGGTTGTGATTCGGTTCCAGTCGTCGTCATTCCCGTGGGGTCGTACTGAATAGAGCCCTTGAACCCATCGACTCTTCGCCATCCTTTCAATAAGTCTGTGATTGTAGCTGAATCTAGCTCTTGAGGGTGGTACACTAGCTAGCAGAATGGATGAGCGAACGGAACTCGTGAAGCTGGTCGATCCTTTGTGAATCTGATGTGGAAGTGTTCGGCGATTCTGCGTTATTCCTTGGCCGTCGTGCTCATTCTGAGCTGCACTTGAATAGAAGGTGAAGAGAATGTTGAGAGAAATGATTCATTCAACGTCGGACCGCAGACACTTTCTTCGTGGAGGGAATGCTTGGATTGCTTTGCCCGCGCTGACTTCACTGACAGTGGACGGTGGCACGCTGAGCGCTTCTTCTCATGCCAAGGATGGGCCGAGTAATTTTGTTGCGATCGGGACGTATTTAGGTTGGCATCAAAATGCGTTTTACCCTTCAGAAGCAGGTCGCCAATATGTGATGCCCGAGACCCTGCGACCCATTGAATCCTATCGCGGTGATTTCACCGTTTTTTCAGGTCTCGATCATCGAGCTGGAAATGGGCACAACAATTGGAGCAATTTCCTGTGTGGTGATACCCCGGGGAGATACTCCTTTGATCAGATGATCGCAGATGGTATTGGCCAGCAGAATCGCTTTGCTTCGTTACAGTTAACCACCGGATCAGGGGAAGATCGCACCGGTAAAGGAGCCATGAATTTTTCGAAAGAGAACATCTATCTGCCGATGTTGCGGCGACCGAGCGTTCTTTACCGCCAAATGTTTGTCACGAAAGATGATCGGATAAGAACAGAATATCTTTTGAAGAGTGGTAAGAGTTCTCTAGATCACGTGGTCACGGAAGCAAAACGCCTGAGTTCCAAATTGCCTCAAGGCGATCGAGATAAACTCAGTGAATATTTCCATAGCGTGAGATCTTTGGAACAACGAATGTCCAGGCAACTCACGAATTTGGACCGCCCGATCGAAGATCCCGGTTATCCACTTCCGGAAAATGACCCGATTACGCCAAATCTACAAATGGAAGCATCGGTCATCATGTATGACCTGATCGCCATTGCATTGGAGTGTCAGTTAACAAGGGTCGCGACGCTCTTTTTAGATGGGCTGGGTCAGGTTTTCACCATCAACGGTCGGTCACTGAGTTCTGGCTACCATGGTTTATCGCATCATGGAAATGACCCAAAAATGATCAAGGATCTGGTGCTGCTTGATACCGCACATTTGGAGTGCTTTGCTCACTTCTTGAAAACACTAAAAGCGAAAAAGACTGCTGAAGGAAAGACGCTTCTCGACGATACCGTTGTCTTGCTGGGAACGGGTATGGGCGATGCAAGTCGGCACAGCAATCGCGACCTCCCGACACTTGTTGCGGGGGGTGGGTTCGATCATCAGGGGCACGTTGTCACCGGCAGCGATCAGGGAATTCTGCTCGGTGATCTCTACATCACGATTGCTCAAAAGTTGGGTTTGGAGATCGATTCATTCTCGAACGCGAATCGTAATATGAACCAAATTCTTTCCTGACCTCGACGGTGAATCGATGCCGTTTGCGTTCCAAAAGGAGATAACATTGGGAAGCCGACCTGAAATACTGCACTGTTATCCAACAAGCTTTGCGATTGTTTTCAGCGTGGTCATGCTCACGATGACGAGTAGTGACGTTACGGGACTGCAGAGGGCAGAAGCGAGTGATTCAGTAGAACTCAAGACACTCATCCCGAATGTCGCGCGCGAAGTTCTCCAAAACTACTGCGTCGAGTGCCACAACTCGGATCTCCGGGAGGGTGATGTGCAACTGGATCTCGACTCGGTGGATTGGTCAAACCAAACTTCTCAGAAACTTTGGCAAAAGGTCCTAAGCCACAGTCAGCGGTCAGTGATGCCTCCTTATGATTCGGATCAGCCCGATCGCGGGGAGAAAAAGATCCTGGCTGATTGGATTGATCGCGAATTGTCAGCTCAGATTAGCTTTGGTGGAACGCTTCCACGCCGCTTGAACCGGAATGAGTATCTCAATACCGTGCGAGAATTGCTCTACATGCGAGACTATCAACTTCCACCGGGCTTTCCCGGTGATAGTGAAGTTCATGGTTTCGATAGCCTGGGTGAAGGACTGGTTTTGTCCCCGTCCCACCTCGCTGCTTACTCCGCGGTGGCAACCGAGTTAGCTGATCTGCTGTATCCACAACCCAAAAAGAGTATCGATTCGAAAATTCAGGTGGGTGGTGTTGAAGATCTGGTCCTCAGATTTTCCGCCTCTGCCATTAACAACGGCAGGGAGCGTCTGGCGTACAAAGCAAAGGACAACAGGAGCAGGTGTACAAGCACTAGGACAAATGAATTTTGATCCATCAGCA
>JAAXIK010000343.1:4498-6770 GCA_012270385.1 Rubripirellula sp.
GTGGGTGGTGTTCCAGATCTGGTCCTCAGCTTTTCAGCCTCTTCCATTAATAATGGCAGGGTGCGTCTGGCTTCCAAAGCAAAGGACATCATGAGAAGTTGTACCTGGCCGCAACAACACCAGGCGAAGGTCTCAGGTGTTTATCAGATCACCGTGGACGGATCCGTTTTCAAACCCCGCGAAGGTGATTTACCCATGGTGCTCGAAGTTCGAGCCAGACAGGTATCCGCTTCCGAGAGGTCGGAGATCGGGCAGTTTAGATTCCTGAAGGATCTTGAGTACACATCGACAGAGAGTCAATCGCATACGTTTGAGGCAGAGTTGTATGCGGGTGAGACCCTCTCCTTTCGCTGGAAAAATGCGGAATTTGATCACAACGATCTTCGTTCCACCGTTGAGCTGATGAGGGATTGGTTTGAGCGTGACCCAAGATGGCTAGCGGCGTGGCAGCAAGCGGTTTTCCCCAATGGCCTCAAGAAGGGAACGAATATCTCAACTCTACGTGGTCTCAATGGCTGGAATAGCGTGAATCAGGCCTGGTCGGATCCTAACCTTGACATGAGTCAGGCAACGATGGATTCGGAGATTACGAAGGAGTTATTACGTATCTTTGGCACGGTGGGAGGTGGTACGTATAACCTGGGTGATGCCTTATGCCACTATTAGTTCACCCATGGACCCTCACTTGATATACGAGGTTATACGATTGAGGGGCCGTCCAAAATTGTCGACAGTGACATGGATAAGCGATACAAGCAGATTGCTCGGCAGGTAGCTGGTGTAGATCTAGGAGATCTTACCAATGAGCAGTATGCCAGAAAGATGCTGGAGAATTTTCTTCCACGGGTATTTCGCCGGCCGGTGGACAGTGAGACGGTCGATGCTTATCTGGCCATCGCACTTGAGCATTGGGGAAGTGGGTATTCTTTGAATGAAGGGATGCATCTGTTGATGCGAAATATTCTCATCTCACCCCAGTTTCTTTATCGATCTCTGGAGCCTGGAAAACTTGATGACCACGATTTAGCGACGCGACTTGCTTATTTCTTCACACAGGGGCCTCCAGACGGACAATTAACTGAGCTAGCGAACGCCGGAAGGTTGTCAAACTTAGAGACACTACGTGGGCAAGCAGAACGTTTGATGCCTACGAAGCGACAGGACCCCTTGGTCACCAGTTTTACGGGGCAGTGGCTTGATACCCGTCGCCTTCCGACCATTATGCCGGATCCTCAATTTAAATTTACAGAACGGGAAGTGAATATCGCAAAGTCCGAGGTGGAATTGTTTTTCACGGAGATGATCAAAGCAAATCGACCGATGCGAGATTTTATTGATCCGGATTTCGTCTGGACGGCACCCTACTTCGCCGAGCGGTTTTATCAGATGAAGGGTATTAAAGGTCGTAGGGATCAACCGAAGAGAATCTCAATCGAACGAGGTGGAAAGTTTGGCGGTCTTCTTGGGATATCCGCGGTGATGATGGTCACTGCTAATGGGGTGGACACCCAGCCTGTACTGCGAGGCGCTTGGGTACTTGAGAATATTGTTGGAATGACACCCCCTGAACCGCCCGAAGATGTCCCCGCTCTAACACCGGACACGCAAGGTACGATCACTCCTCGTCAGATGCTTGAAGCGCACACTCAGGATTCGAAGTGTGCGAATTGCCATCGATACTTGGATCCGTTCGGATTCGCTTTGGAAAACTTTGATCCTGTCGGGAAGTGGCGAGAAACGTGGCCGGGTTCGGAGCGTGTGATTGATTCCTCCGTCGTGCATCCCGATGGAACGCAGGTTCGAGATGTTGTGGATTTGAAAAATTGGTTGGTCAGCCATGAACAGTGGTTTTCGCAGAATGTAGCGGAGAAACTGATGGTCTACGGTGCCGGTCGAACGCTAAATTATTCAGAGAAGAAAGAGATAGCTCAAATCGTAGGTAAGAAACACGACAAGGTTGGAGTCTTTCTAGTTCTAATCTTAGATCTGGTGCAGAGTCAAACCTTCATGACCAAGTGAGCGGTAGCAAACTCCTCTGGATTCCGCGCAGACGAGATCCGGATCATGGCGCGTTATCCTCAAAAGGTTCCGTCATGCCGAGTGATGGTTTGCGAGGCTCGATCATCGGGATCCAATTCACCAAAGCAGCATAGAGAAAGGTTAATTCGGTGTTGTCCAATCCATCTGAGCAGACGCTATGGGGCGTTCTGCCCGTGATTCCAACCTTATTCACCTCAGAGAATAAGATGGACGTAGCCGCGCAGTGCACGGT
>JAAXIK010000550.1 GCA_012270385.1 Rubripirellula sp.
TCTTTGAAGACCCAATTCCACAAACCCCATATATCCCGGGAACGGCCTCACCCAAAATGATACCCAACGCACAGGGCATGCCCCAAGGAGCGATGGCCAAAGCCGACATTCGCGACTTGTGGGACGTTCTTGAACTGGATGTTCCGGGAAGAGCTGCGGTACAGGGAATTTATGAACCTGACCTCGTCTGGCAATTCTACAATCCGTATCCCACGCTGCAGGAGGAAGGCCTTAATCAGCTCGCGATCTTTATCGACGAGGACGCCCCCGGAGTCGATGAAGGAAAAGCACTGAACTCCGAAAGCATGATCACTTCGGGAATGAACGAGGTGTTAACGCTTTACACTGGAGCAGTTCGTGGCAAGGAGGATAGTGATCTTAAACATACTCCGCTGTTAACGACCGGTGATCAGAGCGGGCTCATTCCACTATCAACCTTGGTGGATATATCTCGTGGCCGAAAGCAGCTCAACCAAGCCCTCAGCCCGGAATAGCAAGTGCCTTACCTGTCTGTTGCAGTAGCCATTGAAGGAAAGTCGGGTTCCGCGACATCGGCAACTGCGACATCGACGACACCCGACGAACAAGACGACGGTGCTGAAGTTAATTCTTCCAAATCCGTCAGCGCGGCAGCGGATCTACGGGCCGTCTACGTTGCAGACACTGACTTAATGCTACCGGAGTTCTCCGCCATTCGGGCTGACCCAGATTCGCTCACCGAAGTCAAATATCAATTTCAGAATGTCACCTTCATTTTGAACTGCGTCGACTGGGTTGCCGGAGAGACCAACTTCATTGAGATCCGCAAGCATCAACCCATCTTCGCAAGCCTGACCATGATTGATGCGGTCAAGCAGGAAGCGATCGCCCAAGTACGTCAACAAAGCAACCGGTTCCAACAGGAATTTGAATTTGCGGATCGCGAGGCACAAGAGTCCCAGGATCGTCGTCTACAGAAGCTTCGAGAAGAGATTGAGAAACTGCAGCGTTATCGGGTAGACGATCAAGCAGAATTGCAGGCGAAGCAGCAGAAGTTCCAAACTCAACAAGCCCTGGAACAAAGAAAGCTCGAAGTCAAACGGACCAAAATGGCGAGGGAACGAAATTTGAAGGTTCGTGAGATCGAACGGAAAGCTGCAGAGCAGGTGACGAAAATCCAGAATCACGTCAAAGTCTCCGCGGTTGCAGTTCCCTGCATCCCGCCACTGGTTGTTGGAATTATTGTCTTCGCATCCCGACGACTTCGGGAACGTGAAAGCATCAGTTCAAGTCGACTAAAATAAATCCAGAAGATATAACCGAAGAAGTGACTGAAGGAACAAAAACCGCCAGCTTTTGGGGTGTCGCCGTGATCGCGATCGCCGTCGCAGCTTTGGCAGCTTGGCCTCGCAACGTGGTAGAGCCCCAAGCAAGTCTTGTGGGTCAACCACTTTTTGAGGAATTCACCAATCCACTGGTCGCAGCAAGTCTCGAAATCATTACTTTTGATGAGGATCAGGGCAGGCCGGCTAAGTTTGAGGTTGGTAAACAGAGTGGAAGTGAACTCTGGACCATCAAATCCAGGGGAGGGTATCCCGCGGACGCATTTGAGCAGATGCAGAAAGCTGCAACCGCTTTAGTCGGACTTAAAATCCTCGATGTCCAGACAAGAAACGCTGAAGCACACGATGACCTCGGCGTCGTCGAGCCTAATTTGGAAAAACTTCAAACCGGTGATGTAGGTGTCGGGCGTCTAGTCGCTTTCCGAGATGAAGCCAATAACCGACTTGCCTCACTGGTGATCGGTGATCCGGTAAAAGATGATCCAAGCAAGCGGTATGTCAGGATCCCAGGCCAAGATCCTGTCTACGTTGTCAAACTCGACGAGTCTGACCTGACTTCGAATTTTCGAAGCTGGATTGAGGATGACCTCCTTCGCCTCAGCAGCATCGAAATCAAGAAAGTTTCCATTGACGATTACTTGTCCACTCCCGGTGCGCCGCAAATGACGCGGACTCGAAGCTACTCGGCACAAGTTGAAAACACCATCACCGACTGGACTATACCAAGCTTCCTCGAATACGACCCGAACTACGTACTGATCGAACCGACGGTTGTGGAACTTACGGAAGAGGATCGACCTAATCGAGAAAAACTGGACCTGCTTGCCAATGCATTAGATGACTTAACGATCGTCGACGTCATCCGAAAACCTGAGGGCCTCCGAATTGACGTTAACAACAATGCTGATCTAAGGGGCAACCGCAACGCCATGGCTTCACTTGGGCAGCGAGGCTTTTTCCCACAAGAAAACACCGATGGTTCGGTGGACATTTACTCGGCTAATGGCGAGCTACTCGTGACCCTTGAGGACGGTGTTCAATATAAACTTCGCTTCGGCAATATCGCTGGAATCAGTCCCACCGAGAGTGAATCCGAAGAAGTGGAGACGGGGGTGAATCGCTATCTCCTCGTGACTACCCAAGTCGATGAATCCCAGTTCCCCGTCCCGGCAATGCGTCCCATACCCAATTCCGTGGAGGAGCTGAAAGCAACCCTGGCAAAGGATAATTCTTCGGAAAATACGGAAGAAAAGGCCGCAGACCCAGACCAGGAACTCACAGAAGAGGAGTGGCAAGAGCGGTTGGAAGCGGAGCAGGAAATTATCACCAAAGAGAATCGCCGCATGATGGAGGAGAGAAAGAACCTCTTGGCGGAAGCAAAACGGCGAGCGGATGAACTCAACCAACGATTCACCGATTGGTACTATGTTATCCCAGAGGAGACTTATTCCATGCTGAGGATCAAGCGGGACCAGATTCTAGCCAATGCAAATGGCGCAGGACCGGTTCCACCGCTGGCGCCCACGGCTCCTGGAAGCGGTCTACCGCCCCTGCAATTGCCACAATTCTGAGCCACTTGACCTATCTTAAGTAGAACAACCAAACGGATTCGGTCCAAATAACTCAACAGCGGCAAGAGTCAATACACCAAGGGGTCTCGTGAATTCATTGCGAACCTGTAAACTAGGCTAAGCTTGGGTGTGTGTGGTGAAAGTCACACTCTCCTTTCGGTTCTTACAATGGATCGGAAGCGGTACCAGTGCGGAGGCAAAGTCTTCGTTTATGCGGGATCCGTGAGCAGGCTAATTGAGGCAAATGATCAGTTGAAAACGAAGCATGTCAAGCGAACAAGACATTTACGAAGAGCACGTTCTTGATCACTACGAGGATCCGTACCATCGTGGTGACCTCGAGCGATCAACTCATGATCACGAAGCAGACAATCCGCTCTGCGGTGATCGAGTCCACATCGATCTCTAAATCGATAGCGACGAAAAGATCATAGAGGCTTGGTTCAGCGGAGACGGATGCGTGATCAGTCAAGCATCAGCCTCAATGTTGATGGAAACGGTTGAAGGTAAAACCCTCGATGAAATCCGAGCATTCTCGGCGGAGGAAATGCTCGCTCTGTTTGGTCCGAAACTGACTCCAAATCGGCAAAAATGTTGCTTGCTCTCGTGGCGCGTGCTGCAGAGCGCGATTCACGCCCCGGTAGATGACTTGCCTGCCGATGACGAAGACACCCCAGATGTCCACTTTGGTGGACCCAGCCTCGGCGAAGAATCGTAATCTGCTGAGTCAGTTGGTAATGAAGAGTGGGAGAAAGGTACACATGCCTTCCCATCCGATCAGGCGATAGTGGAAACGAGCAGTGACTTGAACAAACCTTGTCCGTTTAACGAATTAGAAATTGACGGGATCCGCCAACAGTTCCCGATCCTGAACCGGTCAACGGCTAGCGGTGTGCCATTAGCATTCTTGGATAATGCAGCAAGCACTCAGCGCCCCAGTTCTGTGATCGAAGCAATGGAAGATTGCTACATCCGCTACTACGCAAATGTGCATCGCGGGATCCATACACTGAGTGAGGAATCCACAGAAGCCTTCGAACAGTCGCGACAGACCATCGCTCAGTACATTAATGCGGCGGATACCAAGGAAATCATATTCACCTCTGGCGCAACCTCATCGATTAATCTCGTTGCGCGAACATGGGGCGATCAGAACATCGGTGCCGAGGATGTGATTCTCACCACCATTGCAGAGCATCACGCGAACATCGTACCTTGGCAACAACTCGCGGGACGCACTGGCTGCAAGATCATCTTCATACCAATCAATGCGGACTACACATTTGACGATCAAGTCGTTATCGACCACCTAGATCGCTACCAGCCAAAGCTCTTTGCTTTCACAGCTGCCAGCAATGTTCTGGGCACCAAAACACCTGTTAAACGATGGGTGGAGTGGTGCGAAGAACAAGGCATCAAAACCTTGATCGATGCATCCCAGTTAGCGCCGCACGAACCTCTAGACACCCAGTCGCTCAACGCAGACTTTCTGGTCTTTGGAGGACATAAAATGTGCGGCCCAACGGGAATCGGTATCCTCCATGGCAAACGTGAGTTGCTAGAAGAGATGCCCGCTTTCTTGGGCGGCGGAGGCATGATTAATCGAGTCACCACGACGGGGTTTGCGTCAGCAGAATTGCCGGATAAGTTTGAAGCCGGTACCCCACCGATCGCTGAGGCGATTGGCTTAGCTGCGGCAGCTAAATTTCTCAATGCCCTCGATCGGGAGCGTATCTCGAAGCACGAAAGTCACCTGTGCCAAATTGCCGATGAAGGCCTTCGCGCAATGCCCGGAGTTGAGGTCATCGGACCGACTCACGAGCAAAAAGGGGGAATCGTCAGCTTTAGCATTCGGGGAGTGCATGCACACGATATAGCTCATGAACTCGATCAGCATGGGATCGCAGTACGAGCAGGGCATCACTGCACCATGCCGCTTCATCACTACTTAAAGAAGACTTCCACGACTCGAGCAAGTTTCTATCTCTACAACCAGGTCGAAGAAGTTTCCAGATTCCTTGAAGCTGTCGAAAAGGTCCAAAAGAGGTTTTCGCCATCCGGGCGTCGACGGAGAAAAAGAAATCCAGGGTAGAGCTAACCGCAAGTAGAACACGAAGCTAGGAAACCTAGGGAGTCTAGGACTCCCTAGGGCGAACCATCAAGGACAAATTCAAAGTCATGGTCGTTCCCTGATTCCCTTTGGGCATCAGTTTCATCTTGATGAAAATTGCCTCAAAGAGGTATACCTTGGGCCTGCAACGGAAGCTCTCGGATTTGATCAACGGATGTCGGAACATGTCTAATACATTGGGTGAACTCATACAGCTCATCAACGGCCAGCTCATTGGAGATTCCAGCCTCATTTGCCTCGGCGCGAACCCACCCGAAGACGCGATGGCTGGTGAAATTACGATGCTGGATTCCCCAAGTCGAGCCGACCTCATCCGAGCATCTAAGGCGATTGCCGTCATCACCAGCGAACCTCTTGATGACGTAAGCATTGCACAAATCATGGTCACCGACCCGCCTGCAGCGTTTTCCACTGCTGTTCAGTACTTCCGTCCGACGATCCAAAAGAAGGCTTTGGGGAATGGAATCTCGGAAACAGCTCGGATCAGCGATTCTGCTGAGATCCATCCCACCGCAATCATTGGGGATGGCGTTGAAATTGGCGAGCGCACGCGGGTTTTCCCGGGCGTGGTGATTATGCCCGAGTCAGTCATTGGCGACGACTGCACGATCTACCCTAACGTCACCCTGTACGAGTACACCCAAATCCACGACCGGGTCGTGATTCATGCTGGTTGTACTCTCGGCGCAAATGGTTTTGGATATCGGCAAGAACAAGGAAAACATATACCCGCCGCTCAACTGGGTTACGTGAAGATTGAGAGCGACGTTGAACTCGGCGCCTCGGTCACGATCGATCGAGGCAGCTATGGCGCGACAACGATCGGTGAAGGCACGAAGATCGACAACCAAGTCATGATTGCTCACAACTGTAAAATTGGCCGTCATAATCTGATCTGCAGCCAAGTCGGTATCGCTGGCAGTAGCAAAACCGGTGATTACGTTGTCTTGGCAGGTCAGGTTGGACTGAAAGATCACATCAGCTTGGGAGATCACACGATCGTGGGGGCACAAGCGGGAGTCATGGACGACTGTGAGGGCAATGAGGTCTACTTGGGTTCACCTGCTACCCCTCAAAGGGAACAGATGCAAATTATGGCGGTAGAGCGTCTCCTTCAAGAAATGAGGAAAGAACTCAAAAAACACAAACGCGAAATGGAATGCCTAAAGGCTAAACTCCAACAAGATCCTTCTAACACCAGTGTTCCGAAAGAGAATCAAAAAGTTGCATGAGCAGCAAACTGGTCAACGAACCATCCTCAGCAGTGATTGCACTAAGACGATGAATGCCTGCAACGCCAACCTCAACACACTCCACAAACCTCCCACTGGACTTATTGCAAGCTGGGTGAGATTCCCAGTCAAAGTCCCACAAAAACTAAAAGACCAAGGACGCCCAGTGGTCGCGGGTGCGATTACCGGACACGCGAGTCAAGAATTGGATTCGATTTGTTATCAAGTGCTTTGGGCAGGCGTCGGGAAACTCGGTAAGCATTTGAGATTCTTTCAGAGAGCTGGTGTTAAGCAGGTCACCATGGCGGGGAAATTATTCAAAGCGGAATTACTCTATCAAGGTTCCGTTTGGTTTCGACACTTCCCTGATTTAACTTGCATCCGTACGCTCGGCCCGAGCCTCTTGGGCAACACACGGTCTGCCAGGGATGACAA
>JAAXIK010000107.1:0-6008 GCA_012270385.1 Rubripirellula sp.
GGCGGTATTGATCCAGCTGATCACACAGAGCATTCATTTCAAGGTTGAAATAGTTTTGAGGATTACCGAAGTCTGGCGAAGCAAAAATTTCCACACAGTCATCTCGGTAGACCTTGCTGTCCCGGCCCCTTCTTTTGGCCAGGATATTGAGGTCCTTACAAGTAAAGGCAAGGTACAAATACTGATCGTCCCAGAGAAGCCTCGCCTCAGTTGTTTGTTGCGGTGGATCACCATCCTTCCACCAGGTGAATGCGAAGTTATCCAATTTGGTAGCAGCAGCCCATTCCTCTTCTTCGACCTGCCCATCAATAATGATAGGGCGATCAATATGATGGATCTTCGAATGCCTGTGATGTCTCGCAGTGGGGCTTCTCTGAGCGGCCAGATAAGCCACTAGGGCTGCCGCTTGTTGCAGTGTCATCCCTGAAAGCAATTGATCTGGCATGGCCGATTTGGGTAAGCTGTTCCTTCCTTCGATGTCATCTTTTTTGACTACGATCGTCTTCCCATTCGGCTCAGCGATAGAGATCTCTGTTGGCGTTTCGTCGATAAGAATGCCAGTGATTATCTGGCCATCGTCTCTTAAGACTTGTTGGGTTACGAATTGCTTGGGAATATTCTCCGAAGGTCTGACAATGCTCGCCAAGATTTCTCTCGGGGTTTGCAATAGGCCAATACTGCTTAAATCAGGACCCATGGCGTTCCCCACGTCACCGATTTTATGACAGGCTCGACAGGTCACTGAATTATCACTTTTGAACAGCCGTTCACCTGCTGCGATCGAGCCCTTGGTGGCAAGCAGTTCCCTTTCGTCGATCGTGGGTCCCAGACGCTGAACTCTCTCTGATTCTGGAAGATGGTGTTCAAATAACTCACGAATCGTAGCCTCTTGACTTTGATTTCCCCAAGCAATGATTTTGCTTCGAAGTTCATCGGTCAATCTGTCGCTGCTGCAGGCAGCGGATAGCGTGATGGCAGCAGTTAAATCCGTAAGCATGTCTTTGATTTGCTCATCGGAGTGTCCGTTCAGGGACACTGCTCTTTCATCAAGCAAGGGTGTCATAGGTTTAGCATCATCGGTCTGCATGGTTGCTATCCAGTCATGAAGCACAGCAATTCCAGAGTGATCGACAAGATGTGAGCCGAACTGAGGCATGTGCCCGCGACCTGATTTCAGGAAGCGATAGAAGAGTACGCTTTTTTCAGGGCTCCCTGATGCTACCACGCGTGCGTCATTCAACCCAAAGGAACCCTGACTGGGCTGAGCGTCGATGTAGTTGCTTTCATCCGCAGGCACGGTGATGTCGAAGGTAAATGTTGCAGTTCCACCGCCCAGTTTTCGGTGGCAGGTGGAGCAATTCATTGAGAGATAGGACCTTGCTCTTTGTTCTAGGGACGCTTTTTCATCATGAGGGTCGACGATGAACTCAGTCTTCGGGATGGGTTCGGCAAATAGACCTAGAGCAGTCAGTTGATCTAATTGGTTGAATTCACCGTGATTAAGGTTGAGTTGCGGGGGCCAGAAACCTTGAACTGTACAAGCGGACCAGACATGGCATAACAGGCACTCGCTGCGACTGGCGTGTCTCCATGTTTGAAGTCTTTCACCATTTTTCGCGTTGAGGTCTTTGATGATCAGTTTACGTTCAATCGCGACGTCATTCTGGAGCAACGCATCAGTTTGTTCATCGTTCCAGATATAGTTGTATGCTTTCCACTCATCACCCTCTTTGTGGAGAATCTGAGTTTCTAGATAGGTTTCTGTTTTTGGATCTTGTGAATCGGTTAGGTAACTGACGGTTTTTGCGGCGACGGAGTTCACAGGGAATTCAAAGCGACCTTCCGATTGTCCGGTAGTCCAGTCTGTCTTAGGGAATCGCTTCAGTTGTGTGGCATCAGGTAAAGCGATCCACTGTCGTGATCGAGTGTTGTCCGCCCAGCGGTGAGCATTAATTCGGTATTCCTCCACTCCCTTGGCGGGTATTTGTTTAGCCGTATCCCGAAAGATTCCTGTCTGGCTGAGTTTTGTGGGGAAGGTTTGCTTCGCTTCGTTCGCGGGACTCGGTTGCAGTCGTAGAATGGTTCCGTCGTATCCCACGATGAGGACTTCCCCAGATGGGTCACGCATAAAACAGATGATCTGATGAGGGGTGTCTGCGAGCTCTTTTTGCCACGTTACTTTTTGGCCGTCGTAACGTAGCCCCCAAACCTTTCCGGTCATCCAATCTCCGTATATGTATGTATCTTTCAGTTCCGGGATGCGGTCGCTTTGCCAAAAATAACCACCTGTGATGGATCGGGAGTCAAGATGGCTATGCTCATGTAAGGGTGGCGTGATCGGAATGCTCGGTTGCTCGTCAGGCTTTACCTGTTGGCTTCCCTCCATGATGCTCCATCCATGATTTTGGCCGCGGCGAACCAAGTGAATCATCTCCCGCATCTCCCAACCTACATCCGCTACAAAGAGGTCTTTACCGTTGGGTGCAAAAGATATCTTCCATGGATTACGGAAGCCAAAGGCCCAAATCTCGCCTCGTGCGTTGGGTTTGCCAACGAAAGGGTTATCAGAGGGAATTTTGTAAGGTTCATCTTCTGTGGGATGATTCACATCAAGCCGCAGTATGGTTGACCTAAGACTGGATAGGTCTTGGCCCACGGCTTCGCCGTCTGGTGGGTAAGGAGGTTGGCCGTCTCCGACCGAGACGTACAGCATGCCGTCTGCACCAAATTGCATACTTGATCCAACATGGCCGTTGCTTTTCCAACTTGCCAAAGTGGTTAAGCTGCTTGGGTCAAACGAGGGAACACTGGGGTCGACGACTCGCAGGCGGACAAGTCGGTGACCATCATCGGACTTCCGCTTTGTTGTAAGGGTAAGGTAGCACCATGTATTCTGATTCTGGTCCGTATGAAATTTCGTCGCATATCCCACCTGTACCTTCTCGTCGGAGAGCAGATTGAGATTCAGAATCTGCTCAGCAGTCGAACGCTGCGGATCATTTTGGAACTTGACAATCTTGTTTCCCGAGTGGTTCGCTATCCAGCAATTGGCCGAGGGTAGCCATTGAATGTCAGTAGGGCGGTCTAGCTGAACATTTTGGAAAACCGGCTGGGCGGTATAAGGCAACGGAGGGTCAGGACTGCCTTTGACTCGTGAGGTTTCCCAGCGGTGGGCCCGTGGAGGTAAGGGTTCTGCAGTGAGTGCCTCACCCGACATGCCAAGCATCGTAAAAAACACGACTAACGATTTATGCACAGTTTCCAGCTGGATGATTCGCACCCAGCAGGGACTGGTTGACTCTGTAGCTTCTCTCTCACTAGCTTACAACTTCTAGCCGATGGTTGGACTACTATGAGTTTTTAAAAATCGAACTCTTGCCGACGTTTTGATAGGTTCCCGTGGCGAAATGGCAAATTGGATCGATAAATGGGTTGACGGTGAACAGTGTCCGCCCGCTGTGTTGTGCAGGGATTTAGACAGTTTTGATAGGATTTGCATCAGCGATTTCGAATAGAACTAAATCGGAAACTTGGAGCGGTAGAGTGAGACTCGTGAGATGAAAATATGGATTGATGCTGATGCCGCACCCAGAGACGTAAAAGAGGTGGTGTTCAAGGCCGCTAATCGAGAGGGTGTAGAGACCGTACTGGTGGCAAATCAACGTATCCCGATACCAGCCAATGCCGCAACAGTCTCCATGGTGACGGTTCGTGAGGGTGCGAATGTCGCGGACCAATACATTGTTCTGCATTCCCAACCCGGTGATCTAGTGGTAACCGCAGATATACCGCTGGCAGCAGAACTTGTTGCCAAGCGGGTTGATGTGATCGATCCACGCGGGGAAGCTTACGACAGCGGGAATATCGCGAGTCGTCTCTCAATGCGGGATTTTATGGATCAAATGCGGGGTGCTGGCATGGCTACGGAAGGAAGTCGTCCCTACTCGGATCGTGACAAAAAAGCATTTGCGAATACGTTTGATCGACTTCTCACCAAGCTATTGAGGCAATGAGGTACCGTCCAGCAGTGGGGTGGCTAGCGAGTCGGAGTCGACGTGACGCAGTCTACGATGTGCCAAGAGTTTGATTTTTCAGTGCTAGGTGGGCTCGACGATACCGTATAATATACAGGTCAGACTACGTGATTCCTGTGCGTCGATTTTCCGTTTCAATTTCGAGAAACTAAGAAAAATACGAACAGGTTTGCCGAGTGTTTCGTTTTCGAACTCTTAGGCGGTTACCCCGAAAACAGGTGCTCGTGCAGGTGCCACGTTGTTTTGAGCGTTTCTCGCAAATTTAGTTTGCGAGGTGAACTCTTGTGCGTCAACGCCTCCTTTCTCCGCCTCCGTTTTCAAGAATCGTCCAATGAGAACACTCGTCGCATCACTGATTGTTTCCGCGGTCGTCTACTCAACAAACGCATCAGCGGTCGAATTCAAGATTACCTCTTTGCAGCAACGGATATTTGAGACGATTCAGTCTTCCATGCCCGCTGTTGTTTCCGTTCGGCAACGTGGCGGAATGTTCAGTGGCGTGATCGTTAGTAAGGACGGCAAGATCCTTTCAGCAGGCCATGCTGTGACGCCAGGAGCAACCTATCAAGTGTTTTTGCCAGATGGTCGACAATTGCAAGCTCGTGGAAAAGGCTCGAATCCGCAAGAAGACGGTGCCTTGTTCCAAATCATGTCCGATGCTCCAGACCTTCCTTACGTGCGAATGGGCGACTCCGATACCCTCGTCAAAAATCAGCCCTGCTTGAGTATCGCCTTTCCCGGTGGGCAAGGCTCCCGTGGAGTCCCTGTGATCCGCTTTGGGAGATTGATGCAGGGAGGAGCTAATGCGCGGATGATTCAGTCGACTGCACTGATGGAACCGGGTGATTCGGGTGGACCGCTTTTTGCTCTGCAGGGTCGAGTGATCGGTATCCACTCCCGAATTGGCAGGAGCATGGCAAGGAACTTCGAAGTACCCGTCAATATCTACAAAGAGTTTTGGAATGAACTCAACGAAGAGAATTCATTCACTGAAGCGGGCCCCCCGACGCCTAAATTAGGGTTTGTTGGTGAAAATGAAGAGGACGGATTGGGGGTGATTATCAAGGAGATTGTCAAGGATAGTCTAGCGCAAAAACACGGATTAAAACCTGATGACATCATTCAATCCGTCCAAGGTCAGGCAACGAAAACAATCACCGATCTTCGGAAAGTGTTGGTCTCGGCTCGAGATGATCGCTCGGAAGAAATCACTGTGAAAGTGCTCCGCGGGGATAAGCAGGGTGAAGATGGGCTTGAAATCAAAATTCCTTTTGATGTGAAACGAAAAGGCGCAGAGAGCGTTCCTTTACCGGTTTACGCAGAGCAAGACTACAAGGCTCCCTCTGCGATCGAGCAGTTAGCTGATCTGCCCGCTGTGTTTGCAGACATGGAAGATGAGCTGGATGATGCTTGCTGCATTATCGAGAGTACGCTTACGGACGGCGGGAAGATAAAGATAGTGGGAACGCGAATCAAAGATAGTGACATCATCGTCAGTAAAAGCTCGATGGTCCACGGGACCCCTGAAGTGATGATTTCAGAAGAGCTTGTGGTCTTAGAGGTTATCTCCCGCATTGCAGAAGACGACTTGGTCGTCATGAAAGCTCCGCTAGTAAATACCTCAGGCGTCGACCTCACCTCGTTGGTCAGTGAAGATTTGGACATGGGTAGTTTTCTCATGACACCGGAGTCAGAAGGAGATGGGCTGATCAGCATCGTGAGCTCGAAGGCGTTTAGTTCTCCCAAGCAACAGAGTCGTGGTTATCTTGGAGTGGTTCCCGTTGATGCGGACAATCGTGGAGGCGCAGTCTTGCAGGAGGTGACAGAGGATGGAGCTGCCAAGAGAGCGGGTTTAATGGCGGGCGACGTGATCACGAAGATGAACGAAACTTCGATCAAAACCCAAATGGAGCTGAGACGTTTCCTTGGGACACTTGACCCGGACGCGACCGTAGAAGCCACCATCAAGCGAAA
>JAAXIK010000107.1:6018-6686 GCA_012270385.1 Rubripirellula sp.
TAACAGTAGTAGCTACGTTCAAGAGGAAGGACGAAGAGTTGGTTAAGATCATTAGGATCGGATCCTTCCCTAATATGTCCAACCACGCAGCAGATCGCATGGATAAGAGCGGTCGACGCGATGGTTTTCCGACGGTAATCCCGCATGATGCCGATCTCACACCTGAGAATTGCGGTGGTCCCCTCTTTGATCTGGAAGGGAAGTTTGTGGGTTTGAATATCGCAAGGAACAGCCGCGTGAGGAGCTACGCGATACCCGCGTCGAGAGTGAAGGAACTCATCACGAACAAGGATTGATCGTTACAACCGCTCAGGACCCTTTTTTAGGACGCAACAATCGCTGAAGGTCCGCAATAAGCTGGTTGAGAAACGGAAGCTCCGATTATGCTTAATGGAGGTTGTTTTCTTTCCTCTTTAGCGAGCTCTGCTCATGTTAATCGGTTCAACTTCCCGCAGGGCAGTGCGATTTCTACTGTTGGTGGTATCCGTCCCTGTATTTTCGGCGGCTGTTCTCGGCCAAGATATCACCAAGAAACCGCTAGACCATGATTCCTATGATCTCTGGAATACCATCTCCCGGCAGGTAATGTCAGATGACGGTCAGTGGGTGATGTACTCGGTTCAGAGCGGAGCGATTGACGGTCCCGCCACCACTCATCTATTTCATCC
>JAAXIK010000248.1:0-290 GCA_012270385.1 Rubripirellula sp.
ATGACTCTATAGGAGCCATGATTTGTCGACGTTCAGAAGGTGCTTTCTCTAGAGGATCGTAGTGATCTGCGTTTGATCATCTATTTCAATAGTTCCAAAGGGACGATTGATGTCCTAACGGACTCCGGAAAGCCACTCGCAAGCATGATGTTGGAAGAAGGTTTGCTTTTTGGTGGGCAGGAAACTGCGTCGGAGCAGTCGGAGTCGGTTGATCGCCAAACGGTGCCCACGGAACTTCGAATCGAACTGGTCAATCTTTCTGAATCCCTGGCGGGTGCGCGTTTTGAGGT
>JAAXIK010000248.1:300-787 GCA_012270385.1 Rubripirellula sp.
GAGTGAGGTGCCAGGTGTCTTTTCTATTTTGGGACATGGCATTCAGAGGGGCGTAGTAACCGGATTCGGAGGATCTGCCCTACAGTTTTCGCCAACCCAGGATTCAGCTGACTTGAGTTCATTTCCGCTTGATCGTCTCAGTGAAGCGAGGTTCCCCGATGGTGAGCGGCAAATCACGGAAGGTTTGGTGGGAATTCACTTAGTGGACGGTTCCCTGCTGTCGGGTCAGATTCGCAGTATCCGACCTGATGTTTGGATCCTCAATAGCTCAGCAACTCAGAAAAATCATCTGATCTCGGTGGATGCGATTCGGACTGTACGTTTCCGAAATAGCAAGGATGAAGATATTCAGGAAGTCGCAATGGCCGGCCGCGTGGGACGACTTGTCATCGGGGTTAACTCTATGGCGGGCAGGATGGTTAACAGGGAATGGTAAAGAACCAATAAATGTATTTGGCTGGAGTCGAATGAGGGGAAAGTGGGACTT
>JAAXIK010000248.1:797-6682 GCA_012270385.1 Rubripirellula sp.
CTATAGCGGGCAGGCTGGTTTCCGGCGAAGGGGACAGTGACCCTGAAGGGCTAGGGCTGTCGTGGCATCCTTTGAAAAGTTTAAATGCGGCTCGTATTCGTCGGAGTGTCCACGGAGTGATTGAGTATCGAGAGCCTTCGAGGATTGCTAATGGTGGACAATCCAACAAGCTTTTGGAACAGCAGCGCGATAAGAATCAGAGGCTCAGGAGGGGGTTGAACTTCGGGGAACTGTTTCTGCGACGTACCGATCTGTCAAAGCAAGGGCCAGTCGGCGAAGCCACTCACTTAGTCCATATGCGATCCGGTGATATCCTTCGTTGCCAAGTCGAGAAGGTTAGGGAGGGATCGGTTGAAGTGAGGGCAAAATCTTTCGACTTGCGCAAGATTCCAGTGAGTGAAGTCAAAGCCATTGAGCTCGTTTCCAACTCGCCTCCACCAAACCTCGATGAGGCGAAGAAGCAAAGATTGTTGACCATTCCGCGGTTGCAAAAATCGGACCCACCCACGCATTTACTATGTTCGCAAAACGGTGAATTTCTCAGATGCAATATGAAGGAAATGGGCGAGTACTTTGTGAATATAAATGTACAGGTTGGTGAGATTCGGGTTCCGATGGCACGTATCTCCCAGGTGATTTGGCTTCATCCCTAGGAGAGCAATGGTGCAATCGACGGAAATATGAGTGGCGATGAATCATCGGGTGATCGTCTTGATTTGAGGAAGCGAGTAGAGCCTATACCAGGAGGTCGTTCACAGGATCGCGAATCTTCTGTGGTAGATCCATTCAGTTACGTGGGCCTCACGCAGATTCTTCTGAACGATGGGAAACGATTTAGTTTCACTCCGAAGAGATTGGAGGGAGGTCAGGTTACGGGTGTGAATCGTTGGGGTGAGGCGTGTGAGTTTGATCTTGGGCGAGTGGATCAGCTATTGATAGGAGAGTCGATCAAGCAGTCGGTTCAAGACGTGGGTTACAACCAGTGGAAAATGATCCCCGCTGATGAACCTCTGGTCTCCGCTGTTTTGCAGTCAGGTAAGCCAAAGCAGTATGATCTCGGTGAGCTCGTGGGACTGGATCTGTCCAACGCGGTACTGAATTCCGTCCAAGGAGGAGAGATCCGCTTCTCAGAGATGCAGGGTCATTGGGTGGTGATTGATTTCTGGACGAGTTGGAGCGGAGCGAGTGCAAAGATGCTCCCCGTTTTGGAGGAGATCAGGAAACAGTACGACAACCAGGATTTGATCTTTCTGTCCGTCAATGTGCAAGAATCCCTGGGAGTAGTGGAAGATTTTCTCGGCAAGCATAAGCTTTCGGCTCAAGTGGCTTTGGACCCCGACGGAACCTTTGCGGAGCAATTACAAGTCACGGTTCTGCCTCAGGTGGTTCTCGTTGAGCCGAGTGGGAAAGTGGATTCTGGGTTTTCCGGGGTAGGTCGGCCAATCACCGAGAAGATTACCGAAGTCCTTGAGCAGCGGATATTCGGGGATTCAGGCGCTTCCGAGCAAGAAAATGCGGCGGGCGCTCAAACCGAGTGAAACTCGTCTTTCGGTGTTTCTCTGAATCCCTAGAATTTGAGGGTCATATGAAACAGGCCCTCCTTTCCGATCTCTGAAGCTTATGCCTCGCTATAACCCGTCTCAGATTGAACCCACTTGGCAATCATACTGGGAAACAAACAGAACGTTTGCGACTCCTGATCTACCGAGTGGTACGAAGCGTTACGTCTTGGACATGTTTCCATACCCCAGTGGTGATGGTTTGCATGTGGGACACCCCGAGGGATATACAGCTACAGACATTGTCGCTCGGTTTGCGCGGATGCGAGGTGAAACGGTACTCCATCCGATGGGGTTTGATGCGTTCGGACTGCCGGCAGAAGAGCATGCCATTAAAACCGGTGAGCACCCTCGAGTTCAGACACAGCGAAATATTGATAACTTCACCCGACAGTTGAAAATGCTGGGTTTCAGCTATGACTGGGAACGTGTTATCTCTACCACGGATGAGGAGTACTTTCGCTGGACACAGTGGATCTTCCTCGTGCTCTATGACACTTGGTTCGATTCGGCCTTGCAAAAAGGTCGGCCGATCGATGAGTTGCCGATACCTGAGGAGGTGTCCGACCAGGGCGAGGACGAGGTGGCGAAGTTTCGTGACAATCATCGACTCGCCTACCAAGCGGATGCTCTTGTCAATTGGTGTCCCGAGTTGGGTACGGTTCTTGCCAATGAAGAGGTTCAAGACGGTAAGAGTGAGAGGGGCGGATACCCGGTCAAGAGAATCCCCCTTCGGCAATGGATGCTAAGGATCACGGATTACGCGGAACGCTTATTGGAGGGGCTCGACGATTTAGATTGGCCAGTTGGGATTAAGAAACTACAACAGGATTGGATCGGTCGAAGCACAGGTGCGGAAGTCGACTTCTACATCGGTGCAGAGAGCGACTACGAGTCTTGGAAAGCAGACCGTAAAGGGGCAGGTTTTCCAAGTGAAAGTGACGATCGGGCACTCCGTGTTTACACCACCCGACCTGACACTCTCTTCGGCGCGACCTACATGGTTGTGGCGCCCGAGCATCCACTGGTCGAAAGCCTGACTACCGCATCTCACCGGCAAGAGGTGCTCGACTACTGTGAGAAAGCTTCATTCAAGAGTGACCGAGAAAGGACGGATGGCGATCGAGGAAAAACAGGTGTCTTCTCGGGGAGCTACGCAGTCAATCCAGTTACAGGGAATCGCGTGCCAATTTGGATCGCGGACTATGTGCTTGCAGGCTATGGCACCGGTGCGATTATGGCGGTGCCGGCACATGATGAACGTGATTTCGAATTTGCTACCCAGTTCGAACTGAGTGTGATTCCGGTTGTCAATCCACCATCGGATCACCCAAAACGAGAAGATATTTTGGCCGGTCAGGTCTGTTTCGCCGCACAAGGCGTGGCGATCAACAGCGGTGAGTTCGATGGGCAATCGACTGAGGAAGTGAAAATAGCGATCACGGAACAGCTCACCAGCAATGGGACAGGTTGCGCTGCGGTCAATTACAAACTGAGAGACTGGTTGTTTTCGAGGCAGAGATTTTGGGGTGAGCCGTTTCCAATTCTTCACGAGGTGAACGAAGAGGGTGAATACACCGGCGTGAAGCGAGCGGTGCCCGTCGAAGATCTCCCTGTAAAGCTGCCTGAGTTGGAGGATTTCAAGCCACATGGGCGTCCCGAACCTCCCTTGGCCAAAGCGGATGAGGACTGGTTATACGTGGAGCTTGATGGGAAACGATATCGGCGTGAGACCAATACAATGCCGCAGTGGGCAGGGTCGTGCTGGTATTATCTTCGATACATCGATCCAAGTAACCAACAGCAGCTTATCGACCCGGCCAAGGAAAAGGCTTGGATGCCCGTCGATCTTTATGTAGGGGGCGCTGAACACGCCGTACTACATCTGCTTTATTCACGGTTTTGGCACAAAGTTCTCTTTGATCGTGGGCATGTAACGGTTCCTGAGCCTTTCAATCGTTTGGTCAATCAGGGAATGATCCTCGGGGAAGTCGAGTACACGGGCTATCTCGATGAGGAAAATAACCCCGTCACCGCGCAAGAAGTAAAGCGTGATGATGAGGGAAATCGTGTCGCGACGGACGGGCGGATCGTCAAACCTGTATCCATGGACGAAGCTGATCTCGAAAAAAAGGGTGAAACATTCGTCCTAAAGTCAGATCCTTCGATTCGGGTAGACAGCCGTGCGTTCAAAATGTCGAAGAGTCGGGGTAATGTCGTTAACCCAGATGACATCGTTCAGCAGTACGGAGCAGACTCGCTAAGACTGTACGAAATGTTCATGGGGCCGCTTGAGGCGACCAAGCCATGGGCGATGACCGGAGTTGGTGGAGTACGGAACTTTCTCGATCGCGTCTGGCGAATGATCGTCGACGATAAAGCCGATGAGCTGGTACTAGCTGCCTCCGTGGTGGATGAGGAATGCAATGAGAGTCAGATGCGGACCTTGCATTTAACGATTAAGAAGGTTACGGAAGACACCGAAGCGATGAGCTTCAACACGGCCATTGCGAGGATGATGGAATTCACGAACTTTTTCACCCGTGAAAAAACACGACCTCGATCCGCCATGAAGTCCTTTGTGATTTTGCTTTCGCCCTACGCCCCCCATATCGCTGAAGAGCTCTGGAAACTCCTTGGAGGAAATGATTCGATATCAAATCAGACTTGGCCGAAATGGGAGGAATCTGCTTTGGTCGAATCAAGCGTGGAAATTCCAGTTCAGATCAACGGTAAGGTCAAAGTGAAAATTTCCATCTCGCCCGATACTCCCCGAGAGGAAATGATGGAGCTTGCCTTGGCGGATGACCGCGTGAAAGCACTGATCGAAGGCAAGACGATCGTCAAACAGATCGCTGTACCGGGCCGCTTGGTTAACCTGGTGGTGAAATAAGTGGATGACGAAGTGTCGATAACAGATGGATGACGTGAAAACTCGCTCGGCGTGAGAGACCCTCGGCTTACGACACACGAAAAAACCTCCCTGCGAGGAAGCTGCAGGGAGGTCAAAAGGGAACATGACTCAGTGGTCTAAGAAAACGCTTAGTTCTCAAACTCGATCACTTCGAGATCCTCATTTGACTCGGCTAGCTCGTCAATGACATCGAATCCAATACTCGTGTTAGCGACGTTCAGTTTCTTGAGTTTCGGAAGTGTTCCCAGCTTACGGAAGCTTTCATCCGAAAGTTGGGTTCCTGCCACATTAAGATCCTCGAGGTTCGTCAGCTTCATCAATGAATCAATGGACTCATCGGTTATCGAAGTGGCTTTGAGATCCAGTTGCCGAATTGAGGTGATGTCCGCGATGGAGGAGACTAGTTGGTCATCCGCTTTGGTTTCCCAGAGGATCAGAACCTGCAGATTCTTCATGTCGCCTATTTTCTGCATTCCCTCTGGTGAAACCAATCGACACTCACTGATGTCAACATAAGTCATCTTGGGTAATGTGGAGAGGAGTGCCAAGCCGGCGTCATCTAAAGAGGAATCGCGAAGCTCCACCCTTTCCAGATTTTTCGCATCCGCCAGATTGTTAAGTCCTTCACCGGTTACATCTGTCCCACGAATCCTTAGGCGTTTGAGTTTCGGGAAGCCCTTTAGATTCGGCATTCCCGCATCACTGATCTTAGTGTAATCGAACTGGATGGATTCGAGCGTAGCAGTGTCCTTCAAGGTTTCTAGTGCAGCATCCGAGACCGAAGTGCAGTAGTTCACATTGAGGGATTTCAGGGGAAGACCGGCGAGAGACTCAAGTCCTTTGTCCGTGACGTTGGTTTTCTCCAACTGCACGTCAATCAGATTCTTCAAGCCAGCCAAGTGAACCAGTCCAGGATCACTGGTTTTTGTGTTGCGAAGATCGATAGCGCGCAGACGCTTGAGTTTATTGAGTTTGGCGAGACCGTCATTACTGACACCGGATCGTCGGAGGTTGAGAACCTCCAGATTGACGAGATTACCGACCGACTCGATTGTCTGATCACCAATTGCTGAGTCGGAGAGGTCGAGCCTTCTCACCGAGAAGATAAATTCCAGAGCTTCCATCCCTTCATCTGTGAGTCCCGGCCCACTGAAGCGAGCTTGAGTCACATTTGGAACACCCTCGAGATTGGGGAGAACATCTGCGATGGAGGTCTCTGTGGCGATCACAATCTCAGTGACGAAGCCAGCCGCGTTCCTCGTCAACGTGAATCCTGCTTCTTCCAAGGCAGCCACTTTTTCAGGATCATCAGGAAGAGCGAATCCATTGGGTTCAGTAGCAACCATTGAACCTGGATCGCTCTGCGGTGTGGTCGCGGTAGGAGCCGGGGGCGGTGTGGTCGGAGGCGGTTC
>JAAXIK010000404.1 GCA_012270385.1 Rubripirellula sp.
AGTAGACCAGCGTGTCCGGGCGCGGCTCGCCCAGCACCGAGTCGAGGTCGAGCACTAGGTCAAGGCGAGTGGTGTCAAAATCAAAGAACTCGTTATCTCTGTCGACGTTAACTTGATAGGTCGCATCAGTACCCTCTACCAAACTCAATGGCCCTCCCGGACCTGTAAATGGTGTAATAGGGTTACTGCTATATCCACCCAATGTCCACACAATCGCTTCGGCTCTATCCATACGAGCGGGATCGTGTGCAGCGGCGGTAGGGCTAGCAGAAATGTCGTTACTGGGATCCACATCAAGAAGTCGCTGAAGTCGGTTCAGCTCAGCAGGTGCTATCCTTGGAAAAATCTTTCGGTAGTGCCTTTCTACAACTGTCCAGTCAGAAAAATCAGGGGGATAGTCACCGTACTGTTGCTGGTAACGTTCGATGGCTTGCTCGATTGCACCCAACTCCAGTTTTTGTTTATTCGAGTTGGCAGTTTCGATCACACCGAAAATGGCTGGAACGGCGATTCCCATCAAGATCCCAATGATCGCGATCACCACCAAGAGTTCAACGAGCGTGAAGCCGTACCGAAATCTGTAAACGCGTTCGTTTGTTTTATCGAAACTATTCATTCTTGATCGCATGCTGAGAGCTTCCTTGGTATGAATCGTGATTAGGAATGCTGACGCCGTGTGTACCTGTTTTTCATAACGGATTCGCCATCATGTTCCGCTGAACATGAATATTGGCTAGGTTTGCCGAATCAACGCGGCGACGGCTCGAATCCGTCCACCTGCAACGGCGCCACCGAACACGTTTTGCACGAGAAGATTCCGCCTGCAAAAACCTTTCGATGGCATCACTACCCAACTCTCCACTCGAGTACACGAGCGGAGCTGGAATTTAAACGCTTTACTTAACTCAAACCGGAAATCAACTCGACCAACGGCATGAACAAGCTGACCACAATGAACCCGACGGCGAGACCGAGGAATACGATCATCAACGGCTCCATCAGAGCAGTTAGACCATCAGTCATGGTTCGAACTTCTTCGTCGTAGGTGTCGGCGACCTTGTACAACATGGTGTCAAGCTCACCCGTCTCCTCACCCACATCGACCATGTTGACAACCAAGTCATCAACCACGTGTGTTTTGATTTTTGTCACTCCCCAGAGTGCTGCTAGAGCCGCACCACCGGCGAGTCCGAAAGTCCCCATCTGCGTCAAGGTTTGCACCATTTGACCGTCATCGAGCTTGGTCCCCTTTGCCGTTAACGCGATGGACATCAGGACGCACCCGGGAAAAGAACCAAACAGTGCCCAGAAGACCAACGCCATGGGATGGAACCCTAATTCGCTGTATTGCTTCAGCGGCTTACTGATGATTTCACCTTCTCGAATCGATTCATTCACTCGAGTGAACATCCGTTCGAACATCGCATTACCGGAGGTTTCTCTTGTGATATTGATCGCTTCCAAAATGGGCACACCACTGGCCACCAATGTTCCCAGTGTTCGCGAGGTTCGGGCCATGATGTTCTTCTCAATCAGACCGCCAAAGATCGGTACCTTGATGATGAACATGTCAAAGCCCATCCGACCATGTCTAAACTTCCTCATTAACTTGACGGTAATCAGGAGCACGATCGGCATTAAGATCAACAGGAACCAGTAGCCCACGATGTAATTACTCATCGCTATAAGTAGTAGCGTTGGCGCGGGCAAAGTTAAGCCAAATTCTTCGAACATTTGCTCAAACGTTGGCACGATAAAGATCATGATGAAACTCAGGATCGCAATCGCAACAAACACCACGATCACGGGGTAAATCAATGCGCCTTTGACTTTTCGCTTCAACGATTCCGCGCGTTCCAAGAAGTCTGCAAGACGCTGCAGAATGGTCTCCAACGCCCCCCCTGCTTCACCCGCTTTGATCATGTTGACGTAGAGCCGACTAAACACCTTGGGGCATTTTGCCATCGCTTCGCTCAAGGTCGCTCCACCTTCGATCTCGTCACAGACATCCATCAAAGCATTTTTGAGCTTACCTGGCTTCTGGTTATTTTCGAGGATCTTCAAACTCCGCAGAATCGGAAGCCCAGCATCCTGCAAGATGGATAACTGGCGAGTGAACGCGCAAATGTGCTTGGTCTTAGCCTTACCGGGTGCGAAGCCACGCTTCTTACCCGACTTGGCAGCGGCGGATTCGGATGCCTGCTTCTTTTGAGAGATCTTCGTAACGAAGTATCCCATCTGCCGTATCGTGGTTTGCGCCTCTTCCTCGTTGGCTGCATCGATCTCGTCCCGGATCTCTTGTCCGGTCGCATCCATCGCTTCGAATTGATAAATAGGCATGGGAGTTCAAACGCTAGTAACGGGTTATCTGTGGACTAATCTGGACTCAAATTTTTGGTGGTTCAGGACCACTTCAAGTGGTGAACCTAAACCGATTATTCTTCAACTTAAAATCACTCAGCAACGGTCTCGCGAATCACTTCATCAAGCGTTGTAATTCCATCTGCAGCAACTGCGATTCCAAATTCACGAAGCGGAATCATTCCAAACTTGGTTGCTTCGTCTCTCAATTCGTCGGTGGATGCATTGCTCATCACCATCTCGCGCAACGTGTCATTCAAGACCATGAGTTCAAAGAGTGCGATCCGCCCTTTGTAACCCGTGTTATTGCAATTTTCACAGCCTGTGCCCTTGTAGAACGTTTTGCCTTGGATGTCCTCTTCTTTCATCCCAAGATCAAACAGCATGGAAGAGGACACCTCCGCCTCTTCTCGACACTTGGTACAAACGCGTCTCACCAAACGCTGAGCAAGAATCGCCTCCACGGTCGCACAGATCATGAAGGGCTGAATACCCATGTCTTTCAAACGAGTCACCGTTGCCGGTGCATCGTTGGTGTGAAGCGTGCTAAAGACAAGGTGCCCGGTGAGTGCAGCTTGGATGGCAATTTCCGCTGTCTCAAGATCTCGCACCTCACCCACAAGGATCGTGTCTGGATCTTGCCGCAAAATCGCTCGCAAACAACTAGCGAATGTGACTCCAACATCCGTGTCGATGGGAATCTGAACAATCCCATCAATGTCATACTCCACGGGATCCTCCGTGGTGATCAACTTGTCCTTGATATCGTTCAGTTCGGTGAGCGAGGAATAAAGAGTCGTGGTCTTACCGCTACCCGTCGGGCCGGTCACCAGGACAATCCCATTCGGTCGGTCGATGGCAGATCGGAAACTCGAAAGCATGGAGTCATCCATCCCGACATTCTCGAGACTCAGATTCACAACACTTCGGTCAAGCACTCGCATCACGACGCTCTCGCCAAAAATCGTTGGCAGAACACTGACTCGAAGGTCAACCGGGTGACCACCGACCATCAGCTCGATACGACCATCCTGTGGCATCCGCCGTTCAGCAATATCGAGATTCGCCATCACCTTAATCCGTGTGGTGATCGCAAAGGCGAGGTGCCGTGGTGGCGGAACCATCTCGTAGAGAACACCCTCGGCCTTGATCCGAATTCGGAACTCGTCCTCAAAGGGCTCGAAGTGAACATCGCTGGCATGATCTTTAATCGCCAAAAGAAGAACCATGTTCAGAAGCTTACGGACAGGGGCCGAGTCCGCGAGGGCTTCCGCATCGGTGATGTTGAACTTCTCGTTTTCCAAAGCGGAAATCGCCTGCTTTAGTTCTTCATCGTCAGCTAGCTGCTGAACCAACTTCTCAACACTCTCTGCTTCACTGTCATAGTGCCGAGTGATGCTCTGAAGGACATCCCGTTCGGTGGCAACCACCATCGCGATATCAAACCCAAGAAAGGTTCTCAGCTCATCTTGAATGGTTAAGTTCTGAGGATCGCAGGTGGCAACCGTTAGCAAGTTGTTCTCAAACTTCAGCGGGACCACTCGATACAACTGAGCCATGGTCTCACTGATCTTTTCGAGCACTTCCTCTTCGAATTTGAAATCTTCGAGAGAAACGGTTTGCATCCCCATTTGCTCGGCGAGCGCTTGAATCAATTGATCGTCAGTGATCAACTGCATCTCTTCGGCAATGCGACCGAACAACGCTCCGGGTTGCTGCTCCTGTTCTTCGAGAACAATCTCAAGCTGCTCATCGGTTAGAAAACCGAGGTCAACGAGGATCTGTCCGATGCGACGAGGTGCCATCTTGTATTACCTGTAAACTTTCTTCACTCAATAGTTGGTTTGCCTGTCCCGGCTAGCTGGGGTTTGTACCGGGGACGAAATTAAAGCGCGCTCCGCTATTCATCTTCCTGAATCGGTACGGCTTCATCGCCTAAGCCTCTTCGAGACTGAACGATCCTCTTGGCCAAATCATCTGGCCGGTGCGCCTTCGCCAGCACGTCCTCCACCGTCACTCGTTCAGCTTTCCAGTGATGAAACAGAGCGTCGTCCATCAATTGCATTCCGAATTTTGCACCGGTCTGCATGGCACTGTTAATACGGAAGGTCTTGTTTTCGCGAATCAGGTTAGCAATACCGGGAGTGACATTGAGCACCTCGTAAGAGGCGCAACGACCGCCACCGATTTTCGGCAACAGCGTCTGAGCTACCACGCCAATCAGAGTACTGGCTAATTGTGTTCGAATTTGGTCCTGCAAGTTTCCGGGGAAAGCATCGATGATTCGATTCACTGTTCCTTGGGCGCTGTTGGTGTGCAGCGTACCGAAGACAACGTGACCGGTTTCCGCAGCACTAATCGCTGCTTCAATGGTTTCCAAATCTCGAAGCTCACCCACCATGACCACATCGGGGTCCTGCCTGAGAGCTCGTCGAATCGCCTCAGAGAAACTAGGCACATCCACACCCACCTCACGCTGATTGATCGTGCTCTCAATGTGGTCGTGGTAAAATTCGATCGGATCTTCGATCGTGATAATGTGATGATCGATGGTCTCGTTGAGCAGATTAATGAGACTGGCGAGGGTGGTACTTTTTCCGGACCCGGTTGGCCCGGTCACCAAAAACAGACCGCGAGGTCGGTGAACCATCTTGACCACCGATTCGGGCAACCCAAGTTGCTCAGGCGTTAATTTGTCGTTAGGGATCTGACGCAGAACCATCGAGATGAAGCCACGCTGTTTGAACACAGACACCCTGAAGCGGGCCGCGTCACCAAACGCAAATCCAAAGTCGGTACTACCCGATTCTTGGAGCTCCCGCTGACAACGTTCGGGAGTGATACTTTTCATCAAGCCGACACTGTCTTCGGCTTCTAGCACCTTGGTCTCAAGCTTCCGCATACGGCCGTGCAAACGAAACACTGGCGGTTGGCCCACAACAATATGAATGTCGCTGGCACCCTGCTTAATTGCAGCTTGCAAAAGCTTATCGATTAGAACTGTGGCCAAAGGTCGGCTCCTGTATGTGGCTAGTGCGATGACAATAAAAGCGATGACGCGTCAGGCTCGAATCTCCCATTTACCCCGTCAGCCCGTTTGCGGGTGCATGACAAGGCGTGAGACACCTCGAAGACCATGACACTTGTCAGTGCGGTAGCCTATTCGAAAAGAGCACCCCAAGTTGACCTGCCAGCCCCCCTGTGCAGCACACCATCTGCAGGGCAGGATCAAAAATCGGATGCCGTTGTGTCTCATTATTACCCAAACTGTGAGGCAAACCCAAATCTTATGGCTTGTTTCTCACCTTGAACTCCGTGTATTGCTGAAAAAAAGAGCAAACCACCCTAAAGAGCTATTAAGCAAGCCCTCCTTGAAGAACGACCCAAATCCAACCTGCTTAGCTGCTGCATTTGCCGCGTCCAAGGAGCCAGTGGCAGCAGATTGACACACCCCATTAGACAATCGGGTAGCTCTCCAATGGTGGCCTACAGTGAATCCAAATCCTCAACCAAGTGATTCAAAGCGATTTCTTCCTGCTCGGTCTTCTTCGCGACCCGATTCACCTCTTCAAAGGGGGTAATTCCCCGGATAACTTAGAGCAGGCCATCGGCGTAAAGCGTTGACATACCGTTCTTTATCGCTTCGACCCGCAGCTCCTTGGTGTCTGCACCGCGGAACATAAGGTCCCTCATCTTGTTGTTGATGAGCATGAGCTCGTAGATCCCGATGCGTCCTCGGTATCCGGTTCGACCGCAATATGGACACCCCTTACCCCGCGAGAATTCTGCCTGCTTGAGCATCTCAGGAGGCAACTGCGAATCTTGAATCACAGCTTCCGTGGGCTTGTAGCGAACCTTGCATCGCGGACAGATCGTTCTCACAAGCCGCTGTGCCAGCACAGCAATCACACTACTTGCCACCATATAGGATGGTACACCAATGTCCACCATTCTAGAGATAGAACTGGGCGCATCGTTCGTATGCAGTGTACTGAAAACAAGGTGTCCAGTAAGAGATGCCTGAATTCCCATCGAAGCCGTCTCATGGTCACGCATCTCACCGACCAAAATGATGTTCGGTGCCTGCCTCAGCATGGCACGGATAATCAAGGCAAAATCCAGACCAATCTTGTGACGAACTTCGACTTGGTTGATTCCAGGAAGGTAGTACTCCACGGGATCTTCAGCAGTGATAATCTTTCGGTCAGGCCGGTTGAGTGCGTTCAGAGCAGCATACAGCGTGGTGGTTTTTCCAGATCCGGTTGGCCCGGTGACCAGGATGATCCCGTTAGGACGGCGGATAAGATTGTTGAAAGTTCGATAATCCCGGGCGGAGAGACCCAACTGCCTCACACCCACCTTGATGTTGTCTTTGTCCAGAAGACGCATCACACACGATTGGCCGTGGTTGGTGGGAATAATGCTGACCCGCAGGTCCAATTGCTTGTCACCCACTGTGATTTTAATCCGCCCATCAGTAGGACGCCGCTTCTCCGAAATGTCGATTTTCGAGAGAATCTTGATACGAGCAATGATCGCGGACAACATCCTTCGAGGTGCATTCTCCCGCTCGACACAGACACCATCGATCCGATAGCGAATCCTAACTCGAGCTTCAAAAGGCTCGACGTGAATATCGCTTGCTCGCAGTTGAACTGCTTCCTGAATCATCAGGTTGACCAGACGGATGACCGGTGCGCTGCTGTCATCCACCTCTTCTTCGTCCGACTGCCCACCAGACTCCGTCTCCGTGAAGTCAATCGCCGTGTCCGTGAATTCCTGGAGCATCGAGTCGGCGGATTCACCCTCAACTTGCCCGTAATATCGGTTAATGGCAGCAGTGATTGCCACCTTTGGCGCCAGGGCCGTTTCAATCTTCCGGTTCAAAATGAAACGTAACTTTTCAACCGTCTCGAGATCGAAAGGATCTGACACCAAGACCCTCAACGCTCCATCTTCGTCGCTGAAGGGCAGGACATTATTTTCACGAGCGACTGACTCCGGCACCAACTCGATGACGTCATCCGACACACTTGCAGAACGCAGGTCAACAAAGGGGATCTTATGGAATGAGGCCATCGCCTCGGTGACTGCCTCCGGGGAGGCATATTCCATGTCAATTAGCACGTCGCCAACGTCAAGGTTGCTGGTTTTCGCAACGCTTTCGGCTTCATTCAGCTGATCCAGGCTGATAACGCCCTGCTTAAGCAGCAAGTCGGTGTAGTCCTGTGCAACTCGACTCATAACGATGTCCCTGAAAAGAACGAATAACTACTGCGGGAAGCTTCAAACTTGCTAGCAATTTCGACCGCCCATCCATTACTCATCAATGGCTTGATCGACGCATCTAACGCCCCAGCAATAGGATAGCAGAGAAAATCGCAGATCACAGTAGAAATCAAAGCTCAGCTACCAAAGCAGGAAACCGGAACTTGGCGATCCCCCCTCACCCCCTCATGGCAACCCGCCAAACCATGAGGCGGGCAGTAGCACAGCTCCAGGAAGAGAAAGCTGGATTCCATCCGGCCCACCAAGGAGCCACCCCATTGAATACGATTTACTGAGTCGAAATTACCAACGCATGCGTCATCAACCAGAATTTGTATCGGGTAACCGGTGCAAGAACCTTAACTCCACCGAAACATCCGAGGAGGTTCCGCTGAGGAATCCCCTAGCCGATAAATCCCATTCAGCTCTGTCTACCCTGCATGGATCACAGGATAGACGCTCGAACCACTCCAACGGCAATTCCCAATACCTGTGCCTCAGGGACGTAAATGGGCTCCATGGATGAATTCGCGGGCTGGAGGCGAATGCAATTTTGTTCGGGATACCAATATTTGAGTGTCGCCTCACCGTCCGGGGTCTGAGCGACGACCATCTGGCCAGCTTCGGCGGTAGACTGCCTCTGGATCACCACATAATCCCCATCGGCAATTTGCGCCTCGATCATCGAATCACCGGAAACTCGCAAGCTGAAGCGATCCTCTCGGAATAACATCTCTCCAAAATCAATGCTCTCCGCCTGCTCAAACGCCAAGGTGGTTGGCCCCGCTGCCACCAAACCCGCCATAGGCAGGGAGTGCTGACTACGATCGATCGATTCGGTTAACTCGATCGCCCGTGACTTATTCGGACTACGGCGAATTAAGCCTTTGCGTTCCAGGGCACGCAGATGACACATCACGCCATTAGGACTCTTGATCCCAAATTGCTCCCCAATTTCCCGTACCGTGGGCCCATAACCGCGGTCCACAATCAGCGAGCGGATCATGTCGTAAACCTCTTGCTGGCGCTGCGTGAGTGCATCAGGCATGGTTGAAGCTTCTCCAAATTGAGGCAATGAAACCGATGAGGCTGGGAAAAGGCTAGGCGGGAACAATGTGTACATGATAACACGTACTAAACAGGTGTCCACCTCAATTCATCATGCGACCGCTCCTCAGATCAGTGGATTGAGCACCACTCAAAGGAAGAGGCAAGGATGAAACGGATTTGAGTCCGCCCTGCTCAACTGAACCCTATCAAAGTAGCCAGACCCGCCGGTAAGCACCAAGCAGCAAACCAATGGAGCCGGTCTTCGCGGTTCCAGCCCATTAGCCATTTCAGTGACACGATCCCGACCGCGAACGAGATCACTGCGCCAATGACTAGCTCGGTTGGGTTGTGGCTAACCGTTTCCCCCGATCTTGAAGCACTAAGCAATTCAACGGCCGTTAGTACGGTTGCCCCGAGAATGGCCGGAATCGCCAGCAGGAATGAGAACGTCAGTGAATCCTCAGGCTTCAGCCCCATCAATCTGCCACCAAGAATGGTGGAACCACTTCGACTGATCCCCGGAAGGATGGCGATTGCCTGAAAGCAGCCCACGACCAATACCGCAGGCCAACGAAGTTGCTGATAGTTACCCTCCCGATCTCGAAGACGTCCGAGAATCAGCAACATTCCGCCGGTGACCAGTAGCATGGCGCCAGCCAATGCTGGACTCCGAAGCAGAGTGGGCAGCATCCATTTGATTGCCACTCCCATGATCGCAGCAGGCAGGGTTCCTACAACAAGAAGCCCCAGAACGCGACGATCTTCTGTCAACAAAGACACTATCCTCTTCCAGAAAACAACAAGAATGGATCCAAGAGTCCCGGCATGCAGAATGATCTCCAGTGTAGGCGACTCATTCAGCTCCCCCATCGAGCCACCGATGATCACAAGATGCCCCGACGAGCTAATTGGCAGAAACTCAGCGATGCCTTGGACAACAGCAAGAATAAGCAGATCGATCATGACTCTTTCATTTCATCCCTTCAGCAAAGGATAAATAATGCGACGGTTCAGCTATCCAATTCAATGATGGATGAGCCGAGTATGAATCACATCCTGTCAAAATCCGATGGAGTACAAGCCCAAGCACGCCAACACAAACAGTCGTGGCGGCTGACTACAGCGATTGCAACGATTCTACAGCCTCACAAAATCTCCATGTGGATTAGATTCAGAGAAGCTTGTTCGCATCTCCCAAGCGATGACTCTATGGTAGATCCACTGAGGGCAGAATAGAACTGTGATTGAATCGATCAACCCGATACCAACCCACGCAGGATCGCTGCCGGTTGAGACTCACTGATGAATGAACCCAATAAGAACTCGACCTCCTCTTACCAAAGAGATTTTCTAAATCTACTGAGAGGTTTTTTCATGGGCGCCGCGGACACAGTCCCTGGCGTTAGTGGTGGAACGGTCGCGTTAATCATGGGCCATTACGCCCGATTGGTCCGAGCGATCAGTCACGTGGATCATCACCTTATCAAGCTACTGAGGGGCCGGCGTTGGATCGAGGCTTTCCATCATCTTGACGGTCGATTTCTCCTCATGCTGGCGATTGGAATTGCCACGGGGATTGTCCTTCTTGCCAATGCAATGCACTTCTTGCTGGATGTTTATCTACCTGAAACATTTTCAGTGTTCCTCGGACTGCTGGTTGCCAGTGTTTGGGTAGTTGTCCGGTCAGTAGAAAAATGGACATCCTCCAGCAGTTGCGTGCTGGCGTTGGGTATCCTGATCGCATATGGGATCTCGATGCTCCCATCAACAAGCGGTGACCCCTCTTTACCGTACCTATTTCTGGCAGCTTCTGTAGCGATCTGCGCAATGATTTTGCCGGGGGTCAGTGGGGCATTCGTACTCCTTATTTTCGGTGTCTATCATCCGATCACGGGCACCATCAAAGAGTTTGCAAAGTTCAATTTCAGCACGGATGGTTTTCTACAAATCACCGTCGTGGCTTGCGGCTGTTTGTTTGGCTTACTTGCCTTCTCGCACCTCCTGCGATTCCTACTCGATAAACACCCCTCCGTTACCTTATCCGGTCTGACTGGATTGATGATAGGAAGCGCTTTCAAACTATGGCCGCTTCAAATGGCGACTTCGGAGACAGCATCACTTCCACTGAAATCTCGAGTGATGCAGCACTACTCACCAGCAAACTGGGAAGGAACTCACTGCTGGATTCTTCTGGCCCTCGGAAGTGTCGCAGCTGTTCTTGTGATCACCACTGAGCTTTGGACTGAGCGGCTAAAAGAACGAAAACAGCAATCTTGAGATGGATGCATCGTGGATCCATGACCTGAAAGATGGATCCTCGTCAAAATCGATCAGATGATCATTCTCAGGCAACTCGCTGGATGCGAATCGCGGTCGCCTGACCTTGCGGAGTCACGTTCGTAGTGATGAATGAATCTCCGGCCTGAACACCTGATCCACTGCAAGCGTTAATCGGACATTGATCGTCAAGATTTTTGAGGTTCCGGATCGGAAACAACTCTCCGCCCAACGATAAAACACTCGCAACCATCTCCACCATGCCTCCGCCGGCACCAAGATTACCAAAGTGCCCCTTAGCTGTGGTGACAGGTGGCTGTTGATCCGGAGAACCGAAGACATCAGCGATCGCTGCTGCTTCCTGTTGATCCCCTTCGACCGTGCCCAAGCCATGTGCGTGAATATGGCCGATTGAACTTGGGTCGGCCGCACCTAACGCGGCACGGAGAGCATTGGCGATGGCACGTTGCTGGAAGTGATCCCCAGAAGCTCCACCGACAGCACTGCTGCCATAACCCACCACTTCACCAAGGATCTTAGCTCCCCGGGCAACGGCGTGTTCATAGGATTCGAAGACCAACGCGCCCGCTCCCTCCCCGAGGACACTCCCATCGCGAGATTGATCAAAGGGGCGAGACATGTTGGTGGGATCATCGCAAGTGGAGGCGAGCTTCTCTTGCAGGGACGCGTGCAGTGTCCTCAAAGGATGAATCCTTGACCCCGTTGCACCAACAATTAACGCATCCGCATGTCCCCGTTGAACGGTGCTAAAAGCTTCCGCAGCAGCAGCGCCGCCAGCAGCTTCTCGTAGCGTAATCGAGTTATTAGGTCCACGAAGATCATTGTAGATCGCTACATGACTGGCAGGCATGTTGGGGAGGTATTTCAATAGCCAAAGTGGATTGACCTCCGGTTTACCGGTTTGCCCCCACTCGCTGATTTGGAACTCTCCGTTGTCATCAAGACACTTCGCGATCCCCGTGGTGAATTCCTCTGGCAATGACATGATGTAGTCACATCCAAAGATCACACCTGTACGATCGCGATCTCGGACGTCCTCAGTGAGCCCTGAATCTGCGAGTGCTCGCTGTGCTACCGCTACTCCCATTTCAATTTCGCGGCACATCACCTTCGTACCTTTGCGAATCGTCCGCTTCAACATCTTCTCAAGGGGACCGTAGTCGTCAATGTGACCGCTAAAGTCATGTGCCTCCGCTCCATGATCAATTTCTAGAACACCATGGGGAATTCGGGTGAAAGGCTGAATCCCACTCTCACCCGAGCGCAATCGACTCAACATCTCCTCGGGCACAAGTCCGAGAGGGGAAACCACACCGACCCCAGTGATGACAACGCGGCGTGCTTTAGAATTATCCATATGGCGAATATTCTCGGTTGAGGAATCTGTAAAGTCTGTTTCGGATCCAGCCTCGATCAGCCTTATCGTAAACCTCACTCAACGCTTCTTTGAGGGGGGACAGAGGGTTGAATCCTTGAAATGTCAAATCATTAATGGTCTCGCTGAGCAACCATTGAGCCCTTAGGCAGCGACTGTGATGTCAGCAATGCTGCCCATGTTAGTCTGCGCCGGGTTCGGAATTAATACCGACCCCTTGTGATTCCAGGATTTCGACTGATCCGAGCTTCTCCTTGACTGCTTAACTCTTGGCCAACCGCAGGTCCCGCTGCGGGCATCTGCGCAGAAGAAGCAAGGGATTCAGAAGCACGACCCTTGAATTGCACAAACAACAGTGCATCCGCCCTACCCGAAGTATTCCCGGTCAAGGCATCAAGGTTCAAGAGCGGGATAGATAATCCTTGGCTCTCCGGATGCGCGATCACACCGCAAGACAGCAGCAGCACCATGTCGGAAGGCCATCGAAAACGCTCTTTCAAACGCCAGCTCACCAACTGAGGCACTTCAATTCGGCCTCGGTAAACTTGACCACCCTGCACGGGTAAAGAAAGCTCGACAGGATTGAGTTTGTCCACCTGATCAATGTCAGCTTGGATCACACAGTCGATGACCCGACTATCCGTAGACAGCAATGGGCTGACCGCTAATTTGTAGCCCTCTTGCAGCTCCCCAGTCTCTGGCTCATAAGGAGGCCAACCTGATTGCGAGGGTCGAAAGCTTCTCACATAGTTGCGTCCCCTAATCGTATCCACTCGCGCCGTTTGACCGTTATGGACAACCAGGCTTATCGCCGCAGACTGCTCAGCGTCTGGACGCTGACGAAGTTGATTCATCACCACGGCTGCGTTTTCTTTACTCATCAGCCATGCTTGAACTCCAGGGGACTCTACGTTGACATGCTGCATTAAAGGATATGCTGCGTTACGCCAAGTAGGACTGCTCACGCGCACCACACTTAAACTGAGCAACTGTGGATCTTTTTCACCATCCACAAGTCGTTCCACCACTCCGCCCACCACACGATGCATCTCACTAGTGTGGTAAACGGCCAACTGATCCCGATTGGCATTCATAAAGCCAAACGGTTCCGAAAACCAAACTTCAGATCCCGTCTCACGAAGAATCCAATCGACCACCGCTCGCTCGGGTCTATCACTTTGCTTGAGTGCGTCAGTGTAGGGTCTCAGATTATAAATCCGGTGCTCCTGCCCAGCCGTCTTCGACAACTGAGGATCGCTTCGCTGCCCTACTGAAGAGAGGACATCGATATTTTTACGAGGAGCGAATCCACTTGATTCTATGCTTCGGGGTGTGAACTCCAACGTCGAAGATCCTGGTTCCAAATCATTCGACGTCTCCGAGGGAACTTCACCCGTGTTCTCAGGATTCCCCAAAGGAAGACCCAATCCCTGCGCACCGACTTGCGAATCCCCTAGGCAAAGAGCCGTACCCAATAACAGGAGACACCCAAAGCCTGATAATGACCTGATTCTCATCCCTGAACTCTTCTTCCTGTTTTGCTTACCAGTTCACTGGCTTTCTTGTTTCCGTCCCTAATCCCAAGGAGCCTCTTCTCAACGTCTATTTCTCTTCGACGATCGAACAGGGTGTGCGATCAGAGAACTTGTACGTGGGAAGAGTCGCGTGACTCAGTTTCATTCGTGAAACCGAATCATGAGTCCCATTTTCTATACCGACCGACTCGAAATACAGCAAGATAGAATTGAAACGATTGCTAGCAACATATGACGTGACTCTCCGTTGCAGTGGGGCAATTGCTTGGACGGCGAGACTGTGAATCCTCGGGAAAATAAAGTTCGAAAGATTCAGCACACCGAGATGGATGCAGGTTAAAAAACAAAGCAGTAAGGAGCTGAAAGAGATTCATGGAACAAAAAAACTCGCCCTGCCTAAACAGGGCGAGTTTTCTAAGTCGGGCTGAGAGGATTCGAACCTCCGACCTTTTGACCCCCAGTCAAACGCGCTAACCAGGCTGCGCTACAGCCCGCCAGGGTGAATGTTACCGAAGCAAAAAGCCTCGGATCGACTCCCCATTCCTAAAAAGTACCTGAAGCCACCCAGTTTTGCTAGTCGCCTAAAAAAGTTATCACCCAGCCATCGATTGGACCTCCGGGGAGCTTGGGAAAGACTGTTTTTTCTCAGTGCAAGCCAAAACCTCAATCACTTGAGTGACTCCCGAAGTTCAATATGATAACCCCGACAGCGAATCGTTAGCTGGCAAATTCGGGTGTATCCTTGACCGAAGCATCTGAACAGTTGAGACTCACCCCAGAAATCCGTCGCGACACGAACGAAATCAGACGAACAGAAATCGAGGGGTGTCACCTTGGTGGATGAAACTTCCAGAAAATCTTTTTCAACATGGATCAAGAAATGCAATTTGCGGACCGGCTCGCAGCTGCGGTAAAGAAGACTGGGTCGATCACGTGTGTTGGATTGGATCCGCGAAAAGCCCAATTACCACGGCCACTTCAAGACTCGGTTACGGAAGATACCAACAAGCAGTGGGCAGCTGCGTATCAAACCTTCTGTTATGAAATCATTGATGTCGTGAAGGAACTCGTTCCATGCGTCAAACCCCAAGCTGCCTTCTTCGAAGCACTCGGGCCAGACGGAATGGTCGCATTGGGTAATGTGATCCGCTACGCAGAGCAAGCGGGTCTTCTCGTCATCACGGATGGAAAACGCAATGATATTGGCAGCACCGCAACGGCTTATGCTGATGCTTACCTTGGAACCTCTAGCCCTTGGGGCAGCGATTCGTTGACAGTGAGTCCGTATTTAGGTCGAGACAGCTTGGAGCCGTTCGCTGAAATGTGTGACCAGCGGGATGGCGGCATTTTCGTTCTCGTCAAAACGTCGAATCCTGGGGGAGGTCTATTCCAAGATCGGGAAACCGAAGGTCAAACGCTGTATCAGTCCGTTGCAGATCTTGTGCGAGAACTCAACACTACCCGATTGGGAGAATGCGGATACGGTCCAGTCGGTGCAGTGGTCGGCGCGACCTACCCGGAGCAGCTTGGTGAATTGCGACAGGCGATGCCTACGAGTTGGATTTTGATTCCTGGCTTCGGTGCTCAAGGTGGAGCAGCAGAAGATGTTTTGATCGGACTCGATGATAAGGGTCTAGGTGCGATTGTAAACAACTCACGAAATCTAATCTTTGCTCATGCTCGAGAGGAATACCGGGAACGGTTCTCGGAAATGCAATGGCAGGACGCTGTCTCGGAAGCCACCAGAGCGATGAATCAACAATTGAGTCGGTAGCCCTCGAAAACGAATCCTGATTTAACGACGAAAAAAGACGTGGTCAGGCGATCAAATCATGGAGCACATGACCATGAACATCAGTCAAGCGGCGATCAATTCCATCGTGACGAACTGTTAAACGTTCATGGTCAATTCCCATGAGGTGCAGAATCGTGGCATGCACATCATAAACCTGCGTTGGGTTATCTCGATCCTCGGGTTTATATCCCCATTGATCCGATGGTCCGTAAGTGACACCACCCCTGATTCCACCTCCGGCGAGCCAGTTGGTAAAAACATACGGATTGTGATCCCTTCCAAGCGAGCCCTGAGTACTGGGCATTCGTCCAAATTCGGTGGTCCAAAGCACGATGGTATCTTCCAATAAACCTGTCTGCTTCAGGTCCGCCAGCAGTGCTGCTGCACCGACAGCCATCCCGCGCGCGAGCGGCCCATGATCCCGTTTTATATTTTCATGACTGTCCCAATTTCGTCTAGGAAAACTATTATCGTTTCCGGACCAGATCTGCACGAAACGAACCCCACGCTCCAATAATCTTCTTGCGATGAGGCATTTCCGCCCAAAATACTCAGCCTCCTCGGGGACATTTATCTCTTCTGGATAAGTCGCATTTTCTTTTTCCAGACCATACATCTTCATAATGTGCTCGGGTTCATCACTGAGGTCCAGAGCTTCCGGCGCAGATAACTGCATCCGCGCGGCCAATTCATAAGCTCTTAACCTAGACTCGAGCCTTGAATCTCCTTGTCTGGTCTCTTGGAATTGACGATTCATTCGATTGAGAAGCTGCAATCCGTCTCGGTCAGCAGCAGGGGTTGCATACTCAGCGTTGGGATACAAATCCTCAATTGGATTTTCTCGTTGCGGGAAAATAGCGGTGCCTTGCGCACTGGCAGGTAAAAAACCAGAACCCCAATTCTTTGGCCCATTACTTGCGAAGCCGCGATGGTCGGGCAAGACCACGAATGTAGGTAACTCTTCACGGATGGATCCTAACGCGTAACTGATCCAAGATCCCATGCCAGGAAAACCTGGCCGATCAAATCCGGTAGCTTGAAGATAAGTGGCCTGAGAATGCACACCTGTCTTACCAATCATATTGTGAATAAACGCCATATCGTCGACATGATTCGCGAGAGGCTGCACCACCTCACTCAGCATCTTGCCAGATTGGCCAGCGGGTGAAAACTTGAATGGTGACTTCATCCACGGCCCTAAGCCATTCTGAAAAGCTTCAACGGCTTCTCCGAAATCGGAAGGTTCACCATGATGCTTTTCCAATTCCGGTTTGTGATCCCAGAGATCGAGGTGACTAGCTGCACCTGCCATGAAAAGCTGTACAACTCGCTTGGCTTTGGGTGGATGATGCAAAACGTTAATCACACCGTCAGCTTGGGCATCACTCTGCAACATCGTTGCCAATGCGAGTGCGCCAAATCCACTTCCCGCATTGGAGATAGCTTGCCGTCGATTTATTTGCTGGTTCATTCTGCTCACCATCAATCGATGTAGATGAATTCGCTAAAGTTAAAAAGCAAACGACACAGGTTATTCAAACCATGTTGCCTGGCATACTGCAACATCGCTTGATGATCCGACTTCGAAGGCTCACGTTGCATGGCTTTACTAAATGCAAGACGTACTTTTTCGGACATGCTGGTTTCCCCATCCAGCGCCCTCTCGAATCTCTCCGCCATCACAAGATTGAATTGATTATTCAATAAAGACAAAGACTGAAGAGCGGTAAGTGTCTCATCGCGTACAGGTGTACTCTGCGAGGAATCAGCACAATCCATCGTGGTCATCCAAGGATCAGGCTGGGACCTCACAATGAATCGATAGATACTTCGTCGATGAGTTGAAGCATCACGATGATCAAATTTGTGATATTCATAATGCGGAGAATGCTCAGGTCGTTCTAACTCGAATAACCTGTATCCCGGACCTCCCATGGTCAAATTCAGCGAATCGCTCACAAACATGATTGCATCGCGTATTTCCTCAGCCTCCAAGCGTCTGCGATTCATGCGCCATAGTAGCGTGTTGTCAGAGTCGATCGTTGATTTTGCTTCATCGTGATCTGACCTTTGACGATAAGTTTGACTTTTAACAATCAGACGGTGCAAATCTGTGATCGAACCGTTTGTTATCCACTTAGACCCGTCACGAAATTCAGTCGCGAACCAATCAAGCATTTCGGGATGGGATGGCTTGGCACCCATTTTTCCAAAATCATTGGGTGTGGTCACGATCCCCTGTCCAAAATGATAAAGCCACACTCGATTAACAATGGATCGCCACACTAAAGGATGGCTGTCATCAGTAAGCCATTCTGCCAAAGCAGCACGGCGTTGAGATTCCGGTGCATCAGCTTGGATCGAGGCTGGCTTCTCAGCAGAGAGCGGAAGTAACTGAGCATTGGCGATCTGCAAGGGTTTGTTAATCTCACCTCGGGCGAGCACATGGATCACTCGTGGCTTACCCGAGGTGGGTTTGAAATTACCTCGAGGCGAGAAATGCGTTGCGGCTGCATACACCATTTTTCCGGCAGGTAATTTCTGAATTCCGGATTCAGCTTCTGACATTTTCTTTTGCCAATCAGCTTTTTCTTTGATCCTTTGGGGTGTTTGAATCCGCTCAAGCAGAACATCCCTTTGTTTTCCGACAACAAAAAGCTCTTGCGCTTTGACTGGATCCTGATATTGTGCCCACTTTCCATCGGTGAGATTGGCCTTCGCCCATCGAACAGGAGCCTCGATGGAATCGAGTGATTTGACCTGACAATCGCGAGCAATATTCTCTCCACCCACTCCCATTACCCGTAATTCTGCGAGTGAAAAATGAAAATCATTTTTTCGTTCCATCAGCTTCACGGCCGTTACTCGAATCCGTCGGACCGACTGTGGTGAGTCAAACTCAATTCGTACCGGCTGAATACCTGGATTCTTCTGATCCTCGTCTGTTCGATCAATCACGTAATGAGCGGAGGAGTCATTGACTCCACGAAATAACTCCACTCGATAACGAACAGGAAAACCAAAGCCAGCACCAATGTTTGCATACTCATCATGGCATGCTTGAAGTTCGATACTTTCGATGCTTGACTCTCTCCCAAGATCAACCTCAACCCACTTTACTGAATCCGCATCCTTGACAATCTGACTGTGATAACCAAATTGAGGGTCCTTTTGGATCCGGGCTGCATTTTCCAAAGATGTGAAGCGTTGATTCAGTTGTTTTAGTTCCTCCCCTCCTTCCTTTTCCATCGCCTTATCAATCGCGCTGATACGAGATTTCGCCTCATCAATGGCTTGGCGATACTCCGCTCTCCTTCTCTCCGTATCCGGGTCTGTGTCATAGGGGCGATCTGCTCTATCCACCGCAGCAAATACCGCCTGCAACCCGTAATATTGTTCCTGAGAGATGGGATCAAATTTGTGATGATGACACCGCGCACACTGAACCGTCAAACTACAGAAGGTGTTGAATACACCGCTCACCATATCATCGCGATCTAGGTTTCTGGCAACCTTGCCATCTAGCTTGGATTCAGGCACTTCCACATGGCCAATAAAATCCCATGGGCCAGCAGCAATAAATCCAAGCCCTAAAATTCCATCAGGCTCACCTTCATAAAACACATCACCCGCTATCTGCTCTCGGATGAACTTGGCGTAAGGCTTATCCTGATTCATGGAGCGAATGACGTAGTCGCGGTAAGGCCAGGCATTCTCCCTCAACTTATCTTTATCATACCCACACGTATCCGCGTACTTCACTACATCCAGCCAATGACGAGCCCAGCGTTCACCGTAGTGTTCAGAAGCGAGGAAACGGTCCACCCATTTTGAATAAAACTCTGGATCTGCATCCTGCTCAAATGCTCTTACCTCTTCAACAGTCGGTGGTAAGCCAAGCAGATCAAACTTTAGACGCCTTAAGAGTGTTCTTCGATCTGCAATCGGTGAGGGTAAAAGATCATGCTTTAGCAGCGTTTGCTGAATGAATGCATCAACCGGATTCTGTTCTTCTTTTTCCTTCTCAGTCAAACTTTCAACTTTTGGGATTTGCGGACGATGAATGGGCTGAAAGGACCACCAATCCAAACTGCTGATCGCAGCAGGTTCCAACCTTTTCCCCTCCGGCCAGAACGCTCCAGTTTCGATCCAGCGTTTGATCGCCTTTAATTCGGATTCAGTAACTGGCTCACCATCCTTTGGCATTTCCGCGATGCCGTTGATCGGCTTGACAACCTCCCACAAGCGGCTTGTTTCAAGGCCCCCGCCTCCCACATGACCCTCTCGCTTGGCAGATTCGAGAGTGGATAAGGAGAAATCACCCTCATTCACTCCATCTTGATGACAAGATAGGCATCTTGATTGCAAGACTTTCGCAGCGGCACGAAAAGCATCTAATCGATCATTCTGCGTGTAACCTGTTCCAGCGGGTACTTGAGCGTTCCCACCGACCTCGGTTCCCTTCTGATCCAATGGATCGGCCGAGTGAGTCATCGGCCCCACGAAGCTAAAATAACCCAGTATCATCAGTAGGAAACATGACCTCAAAGCAAATTGCTTCTTTGGCACACGCTGATCGTTAGACCAAGATTTTCTCCTCATCAATATTCCAGCTCCAAACTCTCAAAACACAACGCGTTGGTGGATCGTCGCACTAACCGTAAAGTCGCGTCCACGCTGCACAGATTTATTTAATTTACACCATCCGCCTCAATCGATCCCTCTTGGGCCTTGTAAGTTCTCCCATGATTGTAAAAAAGACTCGCCGTTCAATCCAATTCCTGAGAACAACCGCCATCGGTGGTTTACTGTTTCTATTACCACTGATCGTCGTTGCGGCTTTAGTCTCCCAAGTAGCACCTATTCTGCTTGAAGTCTCCACTTTCCTGCACGATTATCTTCCGGATACGAATTCGATCAGTATCTCAACGATTGTCTCTGCGGTTCTTGCTCTCCTTGTCATCCTTTGCTTCATCGCAGGAATGATTGCTCGCTGGTCGATCAGTCAGCGACTTACAAAGTTGTTTGAAAAGAATCTTCTGCTACTCTTCCCTCGATACGCGATCTTGAAAGACCAAATGGCGGATACCATTGGTGGTGAAGAGAATCGTCCGGACACGCAATCCGTACTGGTTACTTTGGCGGATCGACAAATGATAGGCTTCGAATCAGAACGTAGCGAAGATGGAAAAAAAGTGGTGGTCTATTTGCCCGGTGCTCCAGATACCTGGGCAGGCTCCACCATTATTGTTGAAAGTTCACAGGTGATCACACTCGATCGAACCTTTGGTGAAACCGTCTCCATTCACGAAAATATGGGACGTGGATCCTTGGAGTTCATTGACATTAAAAAGGCATCTCCATAAGTCGACCCTGATGATTCTGATCTCCAGACAAGATTTTCCTCGATAACACTCAACGCTGAAACTCTATCTACACTCTGTTCAGGTGACCTGCTTCACATGCAAATCGATTCTTGGAGAATCTAAATCAAAACATACAAGAAGATCCTCTTCTTCCTGAACCCAACACCCAGAGTCCAAGTGTGAGGCATGCGACACCTCTCGAAGAGGGCGTTTGACTTTGCTTCCATCACGATGAAAAGAGAAGCAATCAACGGGACCCTTTTTCCCGCGGATACGAAGCGTGAACCATCGTGAATCAATCGGGCAAATCAGAGAAACTCTATCTCCGGAAGAATGAATCGAACACTGAGATTTGGCTGCCCAGTATCTCGCAATTTCGCTAACCTTCATCCACAAAGTTTCCTTTGAAAACCGCATCGCTAGTGATTCCACTATTCGCTTGAAAGACTGGAATCCTTCTTCAGAACCGTTGCTGTACATTCCCGGCCAATGACATAACATGATTGCCGGCTGTCGTCTTTCGATGAGATCAACCATACGCCCAGAGGAAGCATCGGCAGTCGCGTACCGATCAGGATCGGAGAGTTGATCACCCTGCCAACCACCAAACCAATCCCCCGTTCCCGCCGGAACATTCACAGTCATTCTCACATCTTCAGAACCTGCATTCCGAAGATTCTCAATGATGGGCTCAGTGCTCTGATCACCCGTATGAACGTATTTAAAGTAGTGGGGCAGACTGACGCCAAACACATCCCTCACAGCTTCATCAACAGCTAAAGAGAGCTCTGGCTTGACTTGATTACCGAAGCCGCCGGGCGTTGTCACACCTTCACAGGGCAATTCGCAGTGCTTCAGAATCTTAAGCGCGTATGCCAGATAACTCGCCAACTCATCTACACTTTTTTTACCTTGCGGATACGAATTCTCCATTGTGCTGGAGTTGATAGCCTGCAAAGGCCTTCCAGTCTTGAGATCGATGACACGCGTATGCGTAATCATCTCGGGATGTATGTCCCAGTTGGGTAGCATGACTTCGCGAACCAGCTGCAAACTCGCCTGAAGTTCTTTGCGTGACCAACCGGGCAACTCCCTATCCAGCCATCCTACACAGGCTGGGTTGGGTACGATGCTGTACTTTCCACGAACCCCCTTCTCGCTGCACCATTCGCCAAAGTCACGAACAAACCGATCCGGAATTTCCCGCGGCCATTCTCTCCATGACTTTTTGTACTCTTCTCGGTCCGGCCAAGCAGCCGCGAATTGTGGCGTACAAAAATGCCCCATGTTTACCAGACAGGTGGAGTCATCAATGATGAAAGAGAGCGGTACTCGATTACGCGGTAAAACCACCTCCACCGCGTCACCCGTTGGCGTTTCCGCTACGAATTGAAGATCGTCACCAGAGCTGCTTAAATTACCAAGCAATGGAGCAAGGGCTGCTAGCCTAGTGAAGTCCCTTCGATTCACTTGATTTACGAACATCAATGTCTGACCCCTGACGATCACACGCCATTAGAGTGGAATTGACCTTACCGCTTTGCTCTTTCACCAAAGCAGGCCTGCTCTCTCCCGAATATCGATTGGTGAATTCATTGAATAGGAGCGTCAAGAAATCAGTCAGATTCGTTTTGCTGCTCTTCTGATTCATCAGAGAGCTCGACTACAGGTAGGCTTGGCCAGGGATCAATCTCGCGACCCTCAGCAGGCTTCGCAACACTCGGATTACTTCCCCGGAGCGAAGCCACGTAACTGGACACCAAGACGATCTCGTTGGGAGACAATTTCGATTGCCAAGCAGGCATCGCACCACCATTAGCTCCCTTCTGAAGAACCTTCAAAATATCGCCGATCTGTTTTACATTTTTGTAACTGTCATCGCACAAATTCGGTCCGACCAGTCCACCACCGTCACTGCCATGACAGGAGACGCAGTTGGACTTGAATACCGCGCGACCCACCTTGAGCCAAGAATCCTCATAGAGATATTTAATCACGTTATCTTCAGTCAGACTGAGTTCACCGATCTCACCAAATTGCAACTTCATATTTGCAGCTAATGCGACATCGTACTGCTCCGCGAGCGTCCGTCCACTTGCTCCACAATAGTGCCAAAATAAGTAAGGCGGGCAAAACAAAACTGTCGCCAAGAAAATGCGTTTCCACCATGTAGGCAGAGTATCTTCCTGATTCGCGAGCGAGTGGCTTGCAGTCGACGAAACTTTGCTTGAATCCAAATCCATCGACTCGGCTTCTGAAGCTTCCGTGTGATTAGCTTGATTTTAAGTCATTTCGTAATTCTCTCCACATCGGTCGAATGTGGTTTGGCTATGGGTGTCGATTTCCCAAACGGGTAATCTATCTGTATCTTTTTTCGTCTACTGAACCATAAGTGGATAGACACGTCCTCTTCACTACTTCCTGATCGTATTCCGGCAGAATGCATTTGGTGGAACCAAACTTGCCTACGGTTCCTTTCCGTCTGTAACCGGAGCATTCAGGTCGGTTCCAAGACGCTGTAGGTATGCGATCAGAGCGACGCCCTGTGATTCAAGTGTGAGAACGTCTCCACGCTGTATCGATCCCCCGGTGGAGACAATATCCGCAGCAACCCGTTCTGCCTGGTCACGAGCATCCTGAACGTAAACTTCCATCTCTTCGTCGTAAGCAACACCGACAAGCTTAGCTGCACGGATTGCATTGGTTACTTTTTCAAAATCAATCTCTGCATCGAGAAGATGGGAATAGGAAGGCATCACAGTACCTTCGACCAGCGAAACGGGGTTATCAAGATGGCGCCAGTGCCACAGACTGGTCTGCTTATTACCGCCCTCACGCGCAAGATCGGGACCGATTCGACGCTTCCCCCAAAATGGAGGGAAGTCATAGACGAATTCCCCAGCACGACTGTAGTCACCATAACGCTTAGTCTCTGCAACCAAGGGACGCACGATCTGTGTGTGACACTGATAACAACCTTGTTCCAGATACAATTCACGCCCTAGTAATTCGAGCGGTGTATAGGGTTTGGCCGATGCAATTTTAGGGACTGATGCACGGGAAAAGAGAACGGGCATGAGTTGCACAACACTCACGATTAGCAACCCTAAAATTGGAAGAATTACGAAGCGACTCGGCTTGAACTCCCAATCACGATGCCACTCAAGATGCGACCATTTCTCCAGCGACCTTGCTGTATCCAAGACGGGGACGTTATCGAGGGGTCCCGAAGCTGGACTCTGTTGGTATGAAGAACTGCTGTCAGGTAAGAGAATATCTTCCACAGAATCCTTAAGCGTACTGCAGCTTTCCTTTACCCGGAATAACCACGTCAAAGCAAAGTTGGCCGTCATCAGGATGAGACCGACCAGATAAAGAAGTCCACCAAGGATCCTTATCCACCACATCATGCGAGATGCTTCGATCGATTCAATAAAATCTGGATAGCCGAGATTACCGAGCTCATCCAAGGAATTCCACATCATGCTCTGTGTGAAACCGGAAAGGTATAGCGGGATAACAGAGAGCAAAACACCTACGAGGGCGATCCAAAAATGCATGGCTGCCGCTCGCTGGCTCCAAAGATTGACATTAAACAGTCGCGGTACCAACCAATAGATGATTCCAAAAGCGAGCATGCCGTTCCAACCCATCATCCCATTATGAAGATGGGCGATCGTCCAATCTGAATATTGCGTCAGAGCTGAGACACTCTTCATACTCAGTACGGCAGACTCAAAGGTGGTAATTCCATAGAAGATCAAGGAACAAGCAAAGAAGCGGTACACAAGGCTATCGGAGAATCTCGCTTCGCCGCTCCGCAATGTCTTCCAGCCATTAATCAAGCCTCCCCAGAGCGGCATCCACATCAGCAGTCCAGCCAACATTCCAACGGAAGCGAGCCATTCAGGTGCTGCCGTATAGTTCAGATGGTGGGGCCCAGTCCAAAGAATCAGAATCGCGAGAGCCCAAAAGTGTGTCACAGCCAAACGATGGCTATGTATCGGCTTACCCGTGAACAGTGGAATGAAAAAATACATCATCCCCAAGAATGGCATCAGCAGAAGATAATAGTTGGACATTTGTCCGTAACACCACTGCACGACTGCATCATGCACTCCGGCTAGAAGAGGATAACTCTTCACCCAGCTGACCGGTAATACAATGTTAGTAATCGTTAACAAAACGGGAACAGTGACTAAGGTTGCTGTGTAGAACCAAAGAGAAACATAGATCCTCTGCACGCGTCGGCGCCGAAGCGTCATCCAGTAATTCACTCCAAAAAACAATATCCAAACCAGTACAATCGCGAGGTTGATCGGCTGGATGAGTTCCGCGGAGGAGCGGCCTTGGCTAAATCCTTTGGGCAAGGTCCATATCGCAGTGACAATAATTGCCTGCCACGACCAAAAATGAAGTTGGGCAAGAACAGAACTCCATATCCTCACAGCACATAAGCGTTGTAGGCTGTAGTAGATCGCCGCGAAGACTCCGTTCCCAAGAAATGCGTAAAGAGCGACACTCGAATGCAAAGGTCTTAGTCGAGCAAATGACAGAGACTCCGATCCACCGAACATTTTTGGGATGACTAATAGATGCGCAACCCCTAGACCGATGAGAGTTGCAACAATTCCCCAAAGTAGCATCGCTCCGGCAAATTTCCGAACAATGCTGTCGTCGTAGTCATAAGAATCAATCGGAGCGAGACTATCAGTCTCGCAATCACTTATACCCACCCCGAGATCCGCCCCGGAATTCATACCTGATGCCACTCTGCTTTTCCCTTGGATTGATCGTGGATGGAATCCAAAATTCACTGCGACCGGTTGGGTCCGCATCAGTGGTAGTATATCAACAGGCAGAAGAATGAAATGGGGCAGGATGCGACAGTGTGTCGCGGAAATCTTTTTTCTTGGCAAATCACCCTAAAGATCGGGTGGGTCAGTCGACTTTGAGATCACTTTTTTGGCTGGATCACCTTTGAAGCGACATTCTGATCATTTGGAGACAGGATCGGAAAGCCTCACGCATGGTCAACTTGCTCTTACCGAGCTGCCGATCAGTGAAAGTGATGGGAACTTCAGACATTCTCGATCCCTGCTGAGCCATTCGAAGCAGTATCTCTTCCAGTACCGCATATCCATTGACTCGGAGGGACTGAAGTTTGACTTTCTTCAGGGCACTCACGCGATAACATCTCATGGAACCACTGCAGTCGCTGACGGGCAAACCAAGACAACTGATGGCAAAACGGTTGATCAATCGACTCATCCACTTTCGATGAATGGGCCAACCCACTATTTTTCCTCCTCTGGCATATCTTGAACCTATTACGACATCGATGGATGGTTGTTGCAACATCTCCTCATACAAGTCAGGTAACTGATCGGGGTCGTGACTAAAATCTCCGTCGAGATTGATAAAGAATTCATAACTTTGATCCACGGCGTGACACATTGCCTTTTTAATCGCTCCGCCTAGCCCTCGCTGGTTCTCTCTGACCTGCAGCAACACCTTGGAATCGTCACCGTAATGCTCGCGCACAAGATCACCTGTACCATCAGGTGACTGGTCATCCACGATCAACACATCTGCCACAGGTAAGGCCCTACGAATCGCTCGAATCATCCCAACGATATTCTCAGATTCGTTCAAGGTGCACACCGCAACCAAAAGACAATGCTTTTGGGTTGTATCTGCATCGTGCGTCGGTGAATCTTCACTCATGACTGGTAGGATATTGCTCTGCAGTGATTCAATAGGATGAAAAAGCGCGGAAGATTGATAGACTATTTCGGTTGCAATCTCAAAGATTACTTCCAACGATGCAGAGGTCGGTCAATGATCTCTTTCAGTAGAAAAGCCTGCCGTATCCCGCCAGGACGACTTAGCATTTGGACAAGCTCCAAAGAATGAATCCCGGTCACATGATCTCGTGAGCGACTCTTCTCTACTTGGGGATTCTCCACCCCTGAATCGGATGCTGGTTTGACATTTTGATGAATCGATCGCGAATTCGCTTCAGCTGGTTTAACTTGCTTTAGCCTACTCGTCTCCCGATCACCAGTGGAACGATGTTTGGAGCTTCGCGAGGAAAGCTTCTCTGCTTGAGCCAGATCCTCACCAACCAGTTCTGCTTCAAAAATCTCTTCCTCATAATCATCAACTTTGACAACTCGTTCACTCCGGCTATTCGAATACTGCGAACGAATCTCTTGCTTAATTCTACGCGACTCGCTTCGAATTTCTTCACCACGCTGGCGGTTCGCTTTGTCTGCTCTTCGTTTAGCAGCTCTCGCCAAGAAATCCTCTAAGTCATCCTGCATTGAATCATCTCTCCAGAACGGATCAAAACCTAAGCTTGCCTCTCCAACCTAAAGCGGTGTGAATTAACGTGCCTCCAGTGGCTGGACACCTTCTTTTGCGGTCGTGGCGAGAGACTTTCGCATCTCGGTATCCGCATTCACGTTTTGAAGCTTGTAGTATTCCATAATGTTCATGTTGCCGGATCGGAATGCCTCTGCCATAGCACGAGGCACAGCCGCTTGTGCAGCAACCACAGAAGCTCGACTATCTTCGATCTTTGCTTGATTCTCCTGTTCCTCAGCGACGGCTGCGGCTCGCTTTCCTTCAGCTCTTGCACGAGCCACTTGCGTGTCAGCTTCCGCTTGATCCGCCTGCAAGCGAGCACCAATGTTCGCTCCAACATCGATATCAGCGATATCAATTGAAACAATTTCAAAAGCAGTTTGTGAATCCAATCGTTTAGCGAGCACTGCTTTACTGATCACGTCTGGATTCTCTAGAACCGCTTTATGATCTGCTGCGGAACCGATGGCACTCACAATCCCCTCACCCACTCGAGCGATGATCGTGTCCTCCGTCGCTCCTCCAATCAATTGCTGCAAGTTTGCCCGAACCGTCACCCGTGCTTTGACCTTTAGTTGGATCCCATCCTTGGCGACAGCATCCAGCGACGGCTTCGCCGCCCCACGAGGTGGGCAATCGATAACTTTTGGATACACACTCGTTTGAACAGATTCCAAAACATCCCGCCCAGCAAGATCGATTGCGGCGGCTTCCCGAAAGGTGAGTGAGATCGTCTTCGCTTTTTTGGCCGCGATCAAAGCTCGAATGACTTGCTGAACATTACCACCCGCGAGAAAGTGTGCTTCGAGCGCCTCGCCCGTTAAATCAGCATCATTTAAACCGGCTTGAGTTGCCATGATCTTGCTGTGAACAATCGTCCTCACATTGACCTTACGGAAGGTCATACCCAAGAGGTTAAAGAAGGATATATCAGCTCGAGTCAATTGGGATTGAATCCACAATCCAAAGTAGCGACTGAATACAAGAAGGCTGATCATGATCAAGCCGAATACAATGGCGGCTACCACCAGTCCAACCGTAGTGCCGGTCGCTAATTCAATCTCTTCTGCTTGCCCTATCAATTGAACTCCAAGCATTGATCCATCTCGTTATTTATGGGCTCGTTATTTATGGGCTCGTTGTGAATGAGCTCGTTAGCTATGGGGAAGATCCATCCTTGAAAATACTGTTCGTCCCTTCCAGGTACATCATACCGTAAAGATACGATGGACAGTGTCTAGTACTTTCTATTAATTGCTTCAGAGTCTAGATCAGCCTCTGCAGATGGGGTCGGTTCAAAAAAAAAGCTGAGTCCTCATGAAGACTCAGCTTGAAGTGGATTCACCAATTGAGAAAACTAGGCTTTATCAGCCTCCTTCTCTGCTCCAGCTGGCGTGTTATCGTCGTATTTGGCTTCTGGGATATTCGCTTCTTCTTTTGCAGCGATTACGCTGTGATAGACGGCGAACTCGTTGTCATCAGCATCTGAAGAGGAATCGACTTTCTCCTCAGTCACATTTGCGGCCTCGACGATCATTTCAATGACCTTCCGTTCAATGATCTGATTTCGGAGAGCATCCATCTGCCCTTGCTTCTCAAGTCGAGCTCTCACTCTTCTCTCCGGCTGATCACTTTGCTGAGCAATCAGAGCGACTTCGGCATCGTAATCTGTGTCGTCAGCTTCAACGTTCTCTTCCTCAGCAATTTTCTCGAGGATGAAATGTTCACGAAGGGCAGACTCAGTGGATGCTTGTGCATTCTGCTTGGAGGCATTGACGAAGCGGCGTACCGCATCTTCATCAAAACCACTTCGGCGAAGCTCGAGCACCTTTCGCTCTAACTCCCGCATCGTCTGACGCTTCACGAGCGACTCGGGTAATTCAAAGTTGGCATCTCCAGCGAGAGATTGAATGACGGTCTTCCGCAGTTCCTGCTGTGTGCGGTAATCCGCTTGTCTCACCAATGAATCTTTAACGAAACTCTTCAGCTCATCCTCTGAGTCAAAGTCACCAAGTTCTTCCAAGAAAGACTCGGTGAGCTCTGGCATTTGTCGTTTGAGGACTTCAACAACGCTGAAGGTAGCTTCAACTTCTTTACCCCGAAGTGACTCATCCTCGATTCCCTCAGCAAGGGTGACGGAAACCGACTTCGAATCCCCTTCGGTAACACCGGTCATGGCTGAACCAAACTCGGCGGCCACTGCGTCAGTGAAACTGAGTCGCTCTTGTAACGTGACCTTCTCCTCTTCCATTTCCGAAATGACTTTGTCGTCGAGAGAGAACTTGGCGCTGACCAAGAGGGTATCTCCCAATTCGGCCGGAGCATCCGTTGCCTCGAGGGTCGCATACTTGGAGAGCACCCGATCAATGGCTTGCTGGACCTGACCTTCACCAATTTCCTCAACGGGCTTGGTGATATCGAGTCCTTTCCAGGTAGGTGTATCAAACTCCGGTCGTACTTCAATTTGGAATTGGTACTTGAAGTCACCTGAGTCAGGAATCTCTATTGAGTTGTAGTCAAAATCAGGTTCACCAATTGCGGAGAAATCCTCCGAATCGGTGACTTGAGACAAGCTGTCCATCAGCAGCGATCCCTTGACCTGTTCAGTCACCCGATCCTTGAACTGTTTCTCGACGAGTTTTCTCGGTGCTCGACCACTGCGAAAACCCGGAACTTGGGCTTCTGGAACCAGTTCGTCGTACGCATCTTTGAGATACCGCTGGACTTCTGCTTCGGGGATCGTGACCACCACTTCACGCAAGCATGCTTGCGGACTCTCAACTGTTACTTCCAGTTGAATCGGTGCTTTTTCTTGAGCTTCAGCCACTTCGCTCTCAGTAGAGGTGGACATCCTTCGACAGACCTCGAATTTCTTTCGGGTACAGGGTGTTTGGGTAACTCAGATCTGTTTCGGATGCTGGATCAGCGGCGTCCAACCCAAATAGGACGTTTGATCCGGTAATCAGTTCTTCTTTTTCTTGGTATGCGTTGTGGAAGACAGAATGAAGCTATCGCGAGCTCAAACTGGCCCTTACGCCGAACCATTCAGGAACTGAAAGACCCGTGTGGAAATCTGGGTTATGTAAAAACAAGCGGGGTAGTTTATCGTCCAAGCCTTGGATCGAGCAAGCGGTAAACCACAAAACCGGTGAAACCGCTGCTGCCACCCCCTTAAGCCGGTCTTCAGTGAGATTGAGGGGGAATCAGGTCTTGCCGCGCCATCCGGCCTGCTTATAATCTGCTTCTCACGTGTTCATCTTATGCGGCTGTAGCTCAGTTGGCAGAGCATCACGTTGCCAACGTGATTGTCGTGGG
>JAAXIK010000151.1:0-4730 GCA_012270385.1 Rubripirellula sp.
GAGAAGGAGGACTGCCCCCCACCTCCGGAAAAACCAAAAAGCTCACGGCGAAGTGTTGCATCGCTCTGGATTGAGTTAACCAATTGTCGGGTGGGCAAGAGACGCTCACCAGCTACACGGGTGTAACCAATCCTCGCCACCAGTGAGGCTTCGGGTGCAACGGTTTGTAATTCTCCACTAATCAGAAGCATTGCGTCGCGAATCGCTTCCGCGTCGAGGCGTCGCGAATTGGCTCGCCAAATTAGAGTATTCTGCGGATCGCTCTCGTGAAAATCATTCCGGAAATCAGAAGAGATTCTGTATACGCGCGAAGTAGCAATCTCACGAATCAGCGATTTCACCGACCAACCGAGTTCAACAAACCTGACCGCTAAATAATCGAGCAGTTCCGGGTGGGTTGGCATCTGCCCAGAACTACCGAAGTTTTCCGTTGTTCGGACGATGCCATGACCAATCAGATGTTGCCAAATACGATTAACCATGACTCGGGAGGTAAGAGGATTGTCGGGACTGGCAATCCACCTCGCTAACTCAAGTCGCCCACTGGAATCAGTACCAAGAGAGGGTTGCTGATCCGCAAGCACCTTTGGAAATCCTCTGGCTATCCAATCACTAGGCTGATCGATCTCGCCCCGCACAAGTATCCGAGCATCACTGGGCTGTTCAGCATCCTGAACCCCCATGCAGAAAGACTTAGGATTTCCAGCTTCATCAACGGAAGCCAGAGCACCTGAGATTTCCGACATCCTCCGCAGGTATACAGCCCGATTTTGCTGAGCGTTTACCATTCCTCCGCCATCACCTCGTCGCTCCGAAATCATCTGCTCACGTAAAACTTGAGCCTGATCCCGCAGCTCCTGCAGTTCCTCCGGCGAATAACTTTTTGCAAATGACCCCGGATCATTCACAGGCAGCACCAGCAGCGTACTCGTTTGTTTGTCGGTCGCATCCGAGAAATGCCCAAGGTCGGACTGGGGGTTACCGTAAAAGGTCTTTGTGCTTTGGAAGATCCCGGCCAAAGCATAATAGTCTGACTGAGGTATCGGATCGAACTTATGATCGTGACACCTCGCACAAGAAACCGATGTGCCCAAAAACACTCGCGTCGTCGCATCTACCTGCTCATCAACAAGATCCGCAGCAAACTGCACACGATTACTCTCGTTTACGTTCTTAGATCCGATTGCCAAGAAGGTGGTCGCGACTAGATTCTCAGCGAACTCTTCATCAGTATTGACCGGTAGTAGGTCGCCAGCGAGCTGCTCAACGACAAACTCATCAAAGGGCTTATCCTCGTTAAAAGAGGAGATAACATAATCGCGATACCGCCAAGCCTGAGGGTAAGTCATGTTGACGGATCGACCAGAGGATTCGCCATAACGTGCAACGTCAAGCCAATGTCTTCCCCACCGCTCGCCAAAATGATCGGACTCCAGCAACCGATCCACGACATAGGCGACCGCAGCTTGGGGGTTGCGATTCCACTCCCTCTCAAAGTAATCGATCTGAGCGATCGTGGGCGGTAACCCAATCAAATCGTAGGTGAGTCGCCGAAGTACATCATGCGACTCTGCATCGGAGGAGGGCGTCAGCTCCGCTTGCTCTAGTTTAGAAAGGACAAATTGATCAATTTCACCCTGAGGCCAAGATTTGATTTTCACGGTTGGGGGTGAAATCTTCACCGGCTTCTGGTAAGCCCAAAAATTTTCTTTAGCCGTCGCAATATCTTCGGCAGTCACGCTAGCTTGGATCGGTGTCAGTAGGTTGACCCGCGGATCCGGCGCCCCCAATTCAATCACTGTGCGCAAGTCCGCGCTGATGACGTCAGACTACCGACCTTGGGGGGGCATTTCTATATCTTGATAAGTGATCGCTCTCCACAAGCCGCTTTCTGCCAAATTGCCGGGAACGATTCCCGGTCCCGTGGTTCCACCGATGAGGAGTCGCTGTTGGGTATCAAGCGTCAGTCCACCACGGGCATTTCCTGTCTGCTCCGAGTGACATCCGTAGCACTCGCGAATCAAAACTGGACGAATCTTGGACTCAAAAAATGCCAAACCCTCCGCAGTCTCAGCTTCAGCTGAATGAGCAACACCTGTGGTCAGCAAGACCACTAAACAGCATAGTGAGGTCGATTTCATTTCGGGTCACCTGATCCAAGGAGGCTATCGGTTCGCGTTAGGTACAACACCAGAACCCTTTCGACGTTTCGCCACATTTTGGACTCAGGCGATAGGGCGGCACCAAAGAATCACCCGAAAACCCACATTTTAGACACAAACAGTTCGATGAGAGCAAATGAACGGACATAGTTCACTGCATGCTTAATTCAGGGGCCGCGTGACCCCTTCTCGAGAATACCGACCATCAACTAACCGCATCAGCCCAAGAGGATTGGAATCTTGTAACTCCCTCGGCAGAAGCTCATCAGGAACATCTTGATAGCATAATGGCCTCACAAAACGCTTCATCGCGCCCATGCCAATCGAGGTAAAATGCGGTAACGAGGCAGCCGGAAACGGCCCACCATGATGCATCGCATAGGATGGCTCCACTCCCGTGGGATACCCGTTCATCACAAATCTTCCGGCGCGCCACTGTAACTCGCGTGTCAGTTCGTCGCAGTCAGCAGTGTCATCCGAACTGCAATGCACGGTAGCGGTGAGTTGCCCAGACAGCTTTCGCACCGCGGAAATTAAATCCTCCATGTCTCTCCACCTTGCTACCACCGAGAACGGTCCGAACACCTCAGTGAGCAAAGTAGGTGTCAAATCCGACGCAGCGACCACACAAAGCATCGGCAATACACCACTCGAACTACTCACTTCCACGCCAGACCTCAACGTGTCCACATTGGGCAGACACTCCCTAGCCGCAACCCCTTCCCGATAATCAGCAGCAATACGATGATTGAGCAAGGTCGGACTTTCCACCCCAGCAAATCTTGACTGCAAACTAAGAAGTAGTTCATCACCCGCTTTGGTCTCAGGAATGAAGAGCAGTCCCGGATTGGTGCAAAACTGCCCACCGCCTAGCAAGAATGATTGCAGGAAACCTTCAACGATGCGGGACCCATTTCGTTCAGCAGCCTTGGGCAGTACAACCACTGGATTAACACTCCCCATCTCAGCGAACACAGGGATTGGCTCGTCCCGTTGAGCTGCGATTCTACAAATCGCTCTGCCTCCCTCTTCTCCACCCGTAAATGCGATAGCGCGAACCCGAGGATGCGAGACCAAAAGCTTTCCCACTTCATAATTCATTAACTGCAACAAACTGAACAAAGCCTGCGGCAGGTCTAACTGATGGAGGGTTTCACGTACGATCTCAGCGAGCATCTCGCAGGTTCCTGGATGTCCCGGATGACCTTTTACGACTACCGGGCATCCCGAAGCCAACGCAGTCACGGTATCCGTTCCCACTACTGAAATCGCAAATGGAAAATTACTCGCTCCGATAACACCGACCACACCAAGCGGACGAAGCATTGAGCGGAGATCAGGCCGAGCCAAAGGTCTCCTTTCGGGTAACGCCGTATCCAGTCTGGCATCAACCCAGCTTCCCTCCCGAAGCAACTCCGCGAACTCGCGTGTCTGATGGATCGTTCGAATTAGCTCCCCTTTCGCACGCGGTAAAGGGTACGCAGTTTCCGCCATGCAACAAGCCAAAAGTGGCTCCTGACAAACCTCCAAAGCACTCGCAAGTGCGTCCAGTAATTGTGCTCTACGATCAATCGAAAGCTCCTCACCTTGAAGGAAGCAATCGTGAGCCAGCTCAACAGCGCGACTCACCTGTTCTCCACTCGCCTCGAGGAAACGTGGTCCCAATACATCATGGTTGACCGGACTTAGAACCTCAAAATAGCTCTCCCCTTCCCCGCACCAAGTTCCATCAATCAAGTGCTTTCCCTGTATCGAATAGTCTTTCAACAAGGTGGGCTGAATATCCATATACCTAACATCCCTTTCTTTTGATTGCTTCCGCTTCGCAGCCATTTTGAACTTCAGTTTCCTTCAAAGCAAAATCAATAGGCTGCCCGGCCTGCTCACCCAATCACCGTCTGTCAGCCTACGACAGTTAGAACGCTTATACTTTAGCCGCTCTGACAACGTCGAACTTGCTCTATGGTTTGGGACAATCCTCCAAACCCAAAATGTCCACTTCACACTGATTTATCCAACGATATCATAGGCAGAGGTGACGGATACCTCACCACAATCAAGCTGAGTTCGCATTCACCCCACCAGCAAGATGGATTCTATGCCTCTCAAAACCAACCTTCTGACAGTCACGCTTTTTATTTTCGTTCTCGAATCGTGCATCACAGCTGCCGACTGGACACAATATCGAGGGCCCCAAGGTGACGGGAAATCCTCGGAGACCCTCAACGTCGATGATTTTCTGACCGGGATGAAGACTCCGCTTTGGAAGGCGGAAACGAATAAGGGCTTCAGTTCATTTGCCGCTGGCGGAAACGCGGTTTACACGATCATTACTCGGGAGAAAGATGGAGAGAACCGCGAAACATGCGTCGCCTTGGATCAACTCTCTGGCAAAGAACTCTGGGCGGTCCCATTAAGCTCGAGCGAATACAGTCAGGGTGGTGGGGATGCGGGTGCTCCCGGTAATCGCGGTGGGGATGGTGCGAGAAACACTCCGACTTTTGATCAGGATCGCGTGTACATCGTCGATGGTCATCTCCTCTTGACCTGCCTTGATGGCACAAGCGG
>JAAXIK010000151.1:4740-6668 GCA_012270385.1 Rubripirellula sp.
GCAAGTTAAATAGGTTGCATTCTACCGCGCTGACTTCTATTGAGCTGCCTTGATGCCAAAAGCGGAACAATCCACTGGCAGCGAGACGTGATTAACGAATTCAACGGAAGAAACATTCGTTGGTACAACGCCAGTTCTCCGGTGATTGCCGGAGAACTCGTTTTGGTGAGTGGCGGGGGACCCGGAGAAACCTTCCTAGCTTTTGATAAAAACAACGGAGAAATGATCTGGAAAAGCGGTGACGAGCTGATGACTCACGAAACTGCCCATCTCGACACTATCAACGGCACGCGTCAGATCATCTTTTTCATGCAGTCAGGTCTTGTAGCCCTCGACATTCGGAAAGGACAAGAACTATGGCGGAGCGAGTTCCCGTACAGTGTCTCGACGGCTGCATCCCCTGTCATCAACGGAGATAAGGTCTATTGCTCAGCGGGTTATGGAGTGGGTGCCGGCCTATTTCAAATCACAGAAAGTAATCAAGCGGAGGAACTCTGGTTCCAACCCAATAAGCTAATGAACCACTGGAGCACTCCTATCATTCATGATGGCCATCTCTACGGAATCTATGAGTTCAAGAAATATGGACGCGCACCGCTGAAGTGCATTGACCTTGCCACCGGTGAAATCAAATGGTCACATCCGGGGTTTGGACCCGGTAACGTGATTTTGGCGGGAGACAAACTCGTCGTCCTCTCTGACGCGGGTGAAGTTGCATTGGTCAGCGCCCAACCCGACGCCTACCATGAATTGGGCCGTGTGCAAGCGATTGAGGGCAAGTGCTGGTCCACGCCGGCGCTCAGCGATGGGAAACTCTATATTCGCAGCACGACCCAAGGCGCTTGCTTTGACCTGAAACCGAAAAAATAACGGTCGAGCGTTCCCGGGGTTCGCTCTCTCTACCCACGAGCGGTTCCGGGTGCCTTACCGAACACCGAATCGAGCGTTTCTAACTTGGTGATCACCCGCGAACCGTTTTGATCACGCCACTGGGCGCGGAGGCGAATGGGGGTACCACAATGATAGGCTAGATTAAAATGGTGAAAATCTCGGAACTCGACATCGATTCGAAGTGGTGGGGATCCTTTGACATCCACGTAAAAAATCCGTGCTTCATTCAGATCATCGGATAATCTCAACCGCCCTTGTACCTCTACTTCTTCACCCTGATACCGTATCCAACTTTCAAAGACTTTTTCCTGATACGCCTCAAAGGGTGAACCATCCAATCCTGGAAGAGGCATTTGGGATTCACCAAAACGGGTAACATCCACCCCGAACAATCTCAAAAGCGACAAATGCAGGCTCCCCAACTCCTGATTCTCTGCATATCGAAGATAGCGGCCTGTCTTGAGTCTCCCACTTCCTTGTCCAGCGAGAACGATGGGTATCCTTGTAGCGGTGTGGTTATCACTGTGCCCCATCCCTGAACCAAAAAGTACAACGCAATGATCCAACAGACGACCGGAATGATCACTGAAACCTTTCAAACGATTCATTAATGAATCAAATTTTTCCATGTGCCATAGACTGATCTTCAGAAGCGCATCGAGATTAGGTCGTGAAAAGTTACGAAAGAAATGCGAAAGGTAGTGATGCTGTTCGCTAATACCAAGAAAATCAAAGATCATCCTGCTATTACTGTTACCAAGCATATAGCTGACACAGCGAGTCGAATCGGTCCATAGCGAAACAGCGATGAGATCTAACATGGCCTCCACTTGCTCATCTAAATTCCCCGGAGCAAGAGGCCTCTGCAAAGTGGCGGGTTGGATGTCGGGTGTTTGTTCGGCGATACGATCCAGTTTTTTTTCCGTTCCACGAACCACAGAAAGATACTGATCAAGAATCCGCCGATCCTCTACGCCGGAGTGTCTCAACAGGTCACGACTGTCCTCGATGACTCGATCGAGCACGCTCTTCAATTC
>JAAXIK010000458.1 GCA_012270385.1 Rubripirellula sp.
CGCAGGCGTCACTTCGTCGGCGGCTTTTTGATCACCTGAAGAAAACCGGTGATCCTCGCGTTGTCGGTGGCACCGTAGACTGGGATTACTATCCGTACTATGGGAAGATTAGTACGAAGGGATGGAGCGTTGATGGAAAGCCTTAATAGAACGCCAAGCACTGCCCGGCAAATCGACAATCAAAACAGTGCAGATGCATTTCTCAGAGAGAAACAATGGACGAGAACCCGACGAATCAAACTTTCAGTATTAAGAAACAGTTGCTCTTCAATTGTCATGTGATGAAACGTGTGGTGATAAACATGTTGTGTTTAGGTTTTTTGGCGAACAACCGGAAGCTGTTAACGAGCAGTTGGCATTTTCGATTGGCGTGCTTTCTTTCTGTGTTTCTTGTTGGCCACGTGGCGGCTTTTGCTTCTGATACGGACGTTGAACTTCTTTTTCTTGGTGATCAAAAAGGCCACAAGCCTTCATTGCGGTTCCGAATCATCGAACCAGTCATGGCAGAGCGGGGCATCAAGCTCAGCTATACCGAAGACGTGGACAAACTCAATGCCCAGTCTCTCAGTAAGTTCGATGGTCTCGTTCTCTACGCCAACATCGACACCATTAAGCCATCGCAAGCTAAGGCACTACTCGAGTATGTTGCCTCGGGGAAAGGTTTTGTGCCGATTCATTGTGCGACGTTTTGCTTTCGCAATTCGCCCGAAGTTGTCGCGTTAATGGGAGGTCAATTCAAAAGCCACGGCCAAGGCGAGATGACCACTCAGTCAGCCGGAGTGGAACATCCAATCTTAGAGGGTTACAAGACCTTTACGAGTTTTGATGAAACCTATGTCCATCACAAGCACAATGAGCAGAATCGCTTGGTGCTGGAATACCGCGCCGGCGGATTGCAGGCAAATGGCAACACGCGTGAACCGTGGACATGGATTCGTACTCACGGCATGGGCCGTGTGTTCTACACCGCATGGGGACATGATAGTCACACGTGGAACCAACCGCATTTCCATAATCTGCTTGAGCGAGGTATTCGTTGGGCATGCGGTGCAGGTGAGGCAGGGATAGGAACTGCCCCGTCGGTCGCGACGGCCCTACCGCATATGCGGAAACTTCCGAATGGCCTCAAGGCGTTTGAGTATGTAGACGTGGGGCCGGAGATACCCAACTACAACGCTGATCGTTCCAAGGGTCGATTGGGCAAACCAATCAAACTCATGCAACGGCCGTCTCCGGCAGAAGAGTCCATCAAGCACATCGTGACTCCAGAAGGTTTTCACGTCGAGCTATTCGCGGATGAGAATGATATCCATGGAATAGAAGACCAAGGTAGACCGGAAGCCTATCTAGCCGGTAAACCGATCGCGATGAACTGGGATGAAAAAGGTCGCTTATGGGTTTGCGAGACGGTCGACTATCCCAATGAACTCAGCGAGTCAGGGAGTGGCCATGATCGTATTCGTGTGCTTGAGGATACCGATGGCGATAACCGCGCTGATAGGTCATCGGTGTTTGCCGAAGGCTTGAGCATTCCCACTGCGATCGCCTTTCACCGTGGTGGACTAGTCGTACAAAACGGTACCGAAACGCTGTACCTGAAAGACACGACGGGCGACGGTACGGCTGATGTTCGTAAAGTATTGATGTCCAATTGGACACTCGGAGACACTCACGGTGGCGTGGGCAACTTTCGTAATGGGCTGGATTACTCGATATGCGCGAGGCAGGGATACAACACGCAGGCGCCAGTCATCACCGGTTGGGAGCATCCGGCATGCGGCATGGGATTTTACCGATTCAGGCTCTCACAAGACGACGACCCGGTGGTGGAAAAGCTCGAATTCATACGATCGACAAACAACAATACGTGGGGGCTGGGTATCTCCGAAGAAGGGTTGATCTTTGGTTCGACGGCGAACCGGAACCCCAGTGTGTTTATGCCGATCGCCAACCGTTACTACGAACGAGTGCGCGGCTGGACAGCATCACTTCGCCTAGGCACGATCGCCGACACACATCTATTCCAACCCATTACGAAAAAAGTTCGGCAGGTTGATCATCATGGCGGCTATACCGCAGCCGCTGGCCACGCTTTGTATACGGCTCGAAATTATCCGCAACCCTGGTGGAACCGTACCGCATTTGTGTGTGGGCCAACGGGCAAGCTTGTCGGGACCTTTGTTATCAAGCGTGATGGTGCTGGTATGAAATCCAGCAGCCCGATCAATCTGTTCGCCAGCAATGATGAATGGACAGCTCCAATCATGGCGGAAGTTGGTCCCGATGGGAATGTCTGGGTACTCGATTGGTACAACTTTATTGTGCAGCACAACCCAACGCCGCAAGGTTTTGAAACGGGTAAGGGAGCAGCCTACGAAACCAAGTTGCGAGACAAGAAGTATGGCCGCATTTATCGCATCGTACCGGACAAACCACGTGGGGGAGACTTGCAGCCTGTCGTAAAGAACAACGATAAACTGAAATTATGTCGTACGGACCAGCTCACTCACCCAACCATGCAGGTCCGCCTGCACGCACAGAGGTTGCTCGTCGAACAGGGCGATACCGAGGTTGTTCCTGAACTCATCTCGCTGATTGAAGACCAAACCGTTGATGGCATTGGCCTGAACGTTGGCGCGATTCATGCGTTGAACACGCTGCATGGACTTGGCGTGTTGCGGGACGACAGCAATCCTGCATTCAATGCGGTCACGAAGGCTCTGGCCCATCCGTCCGCCGGAGTACGACTGAATGCGGTACGAGTTCTTCCGGAAATCCCGGCGACGCTTGCCGCGTTACAAGAGGCGAATGTGATCGCAGATACCGATGACCAGGTGGTACTGGCGACCCTCCTGAAAATGTCTGATTCACCTGGCGGCAAAGCAGGAATAAACCTTAGCGAATTAATCAACGATTCGAAGGTTCTATCGGATCGATGGTTGAAAGATGCTTTGACGAGTGCCGCTGCGATGCATGCCGATAGTTTCCTGGCTGCCGTGCTCAAGCATCAGCAACCGGTCGATCCGCACTCGAATGATTTAATCGTACGGGTTGCCGAGCATTTCGCTCGCACGCGTCCGACGAAAGAGCCCGTGTCAGAAATACTGACAGCAATGGCGAAGAGTTCCAACGAAACAAGGGATGCGATCATCAGGGGCTTGGCTGCTGGCTGGCCGAAAGATCACATCATCAAGTTGGATGCATCTGTTGATGCTGATCTTCAATCGGTCTTTGGGTTAGCGTCTGTTCCCGTAAAAGCATCGTTGGCACGGTTGGCTGCATCGTGGTCGAACCAGTCGCTACAAAAGGAGATTGCTCCCATTGTTGCTGGATTCATCCGTCGGATTGAAGATGAAAATTTATCCATCAAAGATCGACTTGCCGCGGCCAATGAACTGATGCAACTTGATTCTAGTCGCGTGGGTTCAGCAGAGGCGATCGAGGGTTTAATTGGCCCGCACTCACCCTTCAGTCTATCGGTCGGTCTGATCCAAACGATCAGCCGGTCAAAGGCGGAAGGACTTGCCGAGCGGTTTGCTCGTATCAACACGACCGCCACACCTGCACTTCGAGCGGAACTCCTTCGCGTCATGTTGTCGCGACCTGAACTGACAACGCAACTCCTGTCCTTGATCAAAGCAGGTGATCTGCACATTTCTGATCTTTCGGCGCAGCAGGTCGGCGTCCTTTCGAGGTACCCGTCGGCTGAGGTTCGCCAAGGCATGCGAGATGTGATGCAGTCCAGTGGTGTTATCATCAGCAACGATCGCAATAAGCTGCTAGCTGCGAAAATGCCTCTCACGGAAAAGACTGGAGACTCAGGAATAGGCAAAGCGGTTTTCACAAAGAACTGTGCGACATGTCATATTTTTAAAGGTGAGGGCAAAAATGTTGGGCCGAACTTGAATGGTATGTCCGTGCACCCAAAAGCTGAATTGCTCACCCATATTCTTGACCCGAACCGCAGTGTCGAAGCCAACTATCGGCAGTACACCGTTCTTACAGTGGATGGCGTCGTGATCAGTGGCCTGTTGGCTGCGGAATCGTTGACCACCATCGAAGTTATTGATGCTCAAGGAAAAAGGCACGCAATTCTGCGAGAAGATATCGAGGAGTTGATGGCATCGAGGAAGTCGGCGATGCCGGAAGGATTCGAGCAGTCAATCAACGATGAAGGCTTTGTAAATCTGCTTGAGTATCTGACCGAACACGAACAGTTCATTCCACTCGGATTGGAAAAGGTTGCCAACACGGTGTCGACGCACGGCATGTTTTCGCGTCGCGACAACAAGCATGAGCGATTGATCTTACCAAAGTGGGGCACGATCAGCTTCAATGGCATTCCTTTCAGTTTGATCGATCCACAGGGGACGACCGTTAATAATGTTGTGATGCTCAACGGCCCTAATGGACCGTTCGCTCCGCAGATGCCCAAAAGTATTAGTATAAGAAGTCGGACGTCAGTGAAGGGCATTCACATGCTTAGTGGTGTTGCCGGATGGGCTTCGCAGAGGCCAATGCAAGGAAGAGCGTGTCTGATTGTGCGGCTCAAGTATGCCGATGGGAAAACTGAAGAGCATTCCCTGGTCGACGGACAGCACTTTGCTGACTACATCGGAATGTTTGATGTACCCAAATCGCAACTGGCATTTGAGGCAGCCGATGGTGGGCAGGTGCGTTACCTTTCGATCCGTCCCAAACGCGATGAAGTTATTGAGACGATTGAACTCGTCAAACCTGATCATCACACGGCTCCCTTGGTAGTGGCAATGACCTTGGAGGTACCGGGGTCGCACGTCGATGCCGAAGGACACGAAGACGACTGATCTTTTTCCAACGATTTAAAGAGAGAAGACACTTATGAAGAGCATTCGGTTTACATTGATGAAAGCGTTGTTGTTCGCCGTGTCCACGACCGTTCTTTTTGCTGCTGACCAGCAACCCAATATCATTGTTCTGTTTGCTGATGACCTCGGCTACGGTGAGCTTGGCTGTCAAGGCAATTCAGAAATTCCCACACCGCACATTGACTCGATCGCGAACAATGGCGTGCGTTTCACCGACGGCTATGTAGCCGGTCCTAATTGCAGCCCCTCGCGGGCAGGATTATTAAGTGGGCGAATTCCGACTCGCTTCGGTTATGAGTTCAATCCTATCGGTGCAGTCAATGAACACCCTGGCATTGGTCTGCCTGCTGCGGAAGTTACGATTGCCGAGTCGTTACAGAACGCGTGGTATACGACTGTGCTCATCGGGAAATGGCCTCAGGGTGGCACGGCGGACTATCACCCTTTTCGGCACGGCTTTGATGAGTTCTTTGGGTTTCTGCACGAGGGCCATTACTTCGTGCCGCCACCGTATAAAGGTGTGACAACGATGCTGCGCCGCAAGAGTTTGCCACATGGATACACGGGCCGCTGGGTTGGAAAAAAGGGACTCATTTATACCGATCATATGGGTGGCAACGAACCCGATTACGATGCCGATAATCCAATCACTCGCGGTGGTCAGCCCGTTGTCGAAAGCAAATACCTGACCGATGCGCTGACCCGTGAAGCCGTCGACTTCATTGACCGTCACGACGACAAACCATTCTTCTTATATCTCGCCTACAACGCGGTGCATAGCCCTCTTCAGGGTGCGGATGCCTACATGAAAAAGTTCGTGCACATTGAAGACGTTCACCGCCGCATCTTTGCTGCCATGCTCTCGAACATGGACGATAGTGTTGGAGCCGTCATGGCGCAGCTACGAACGTCAGGCCTTGAAGAGAATACGATCGTGTTTTTTCTGAGCGATAATGGTGGCCCGACGCGTGAACTGACTTCCAGTAATCTGCCACTGCGAGGATCGAAAGGACAGATGTATGAAGGCGGGTTGCGGGTGCCGTTCATGATGCAGTGGAAAGGAACAATTCCCGCGGGGCAGACCTACGAGAAACCGGTCAGTTCATTTGATATCTATGCGACCGCCGCGGCGAATAGCGAAGGCGTGATTGCGCCCGAGCTGGTTGAGGGCGTTGATTTGGTTCCCTTTGTCACCGGCAAAAAAAAAGGCATCCCTCATGAAACACTCTTTTGGCGTCAGGGTGGGAAGTGCGGATTACGGCACGGTGATTGGAAGATTGTACGGATGGGTGGCCGGAAATCACCTGGTAAATCGAAGTGGGAACTCTATGACCTCTCGAAAGATCTCTCTGAAGAAATGAATCTCGCTCAATCAAAACCCGAGCGCCTCACCGAATTAGTGGAGCTGTGGGAGAAGATGAATAGCGAAATGGCTGAGCCGTTGTTTTGAGTTTCAACGAACGTTCTGTGCAGAGGACAAGGGGGCAGGCCATATTGTTCGTGTCGCTACTTTTTTGCTTGCCGCATTCGTAACATTTGATCAAAGCTAGTGAAATTCTTCTGACATTTTTATTCACAAGTCTCGATGAGGGGCAGGGAACTGGGAGTCTGAAACAAACGATGAAAATCCAACAATCGGTCCGTATGCTTGCGATTTGTACCGCGTTATCGCTGATAGCCTGCGTCCAATTGCATGCGGCGCAAAAACCCAATGTGGTCTTTTTTCTTGGTGACGAGCTTGGGCTGCGAGCCCTAGGGTGCTATGGCAGTGAGTTCTCTGATACGCCAGCATTTGACCAGTTGGCTAA
>JAAXIK010000305.1 GCA_012270385.1 Rubripirellula sp.
GATTCCGGAGTCAGGCAGAGGATTCAAACCTGTGCGGGTCACGCTGCTCCGGGGGTTTGCGAGTGCGCATTCTGAGGGAAGTCGAAAGTAAGAACCAACGGTTCATCACCGGTATTCTCGATTTCAACACCGCCATTTGCCAGTGCTGCGTGAGTAATAAACCCAATCTCAGAATAGAGTTCACCAAGGATCATGTCTTGGTTGTATCGCACGCTGAGATTACCGACACGTCCGCTCCCGCAATTTGTATGAAAGAGGGTGGGACTCTCTGGACTAAACTTGGTCTTGCTACCTGGCTGAAGCGTTAATCTAAGAATCGAACATTTCTGGTCGCCTAAAAAGTCACCGTAGATGATCCACTTTGCATCAACACCATCGTTCGAGAAGTTCTCGGCGGTAGCCGCTGGACGTTTATTATTGAGGACAAAATTGGGATCCTGATTTGCTTCAAAGTCGAACTTTTCAACCAAGTAGTCCCAATCTTCATGACGATCTTTTGGGTAGTCTTCTTCACGACATGCATAGAAAGCATCAGCCGCACCGATACGTCCGTCAAGTGTAAGATCTTCTGCTAGGAAGTGCTCATCCATCGTGACGTGTAATTCATGAGTACAGAGGTCAGTTGGAGAGTGCAGCACACCATTGGGCATGACAAATCCATTATCAAGCTGCATCATCACATGCGGTGAAAGATGCCTAACCCCGTTGTACTCGCCCTGACCGAACTGTTTCATGCACTCAAGAAATTGATCCTTGGTGACGAATGGGTAGAGTCCCATTGCAGTGGTGTGATAATGCGATGGACTAACGCCAGGGTTATCAAAGGAGTTAATGTCATAAACCTCCCACTTGGACCAATGTAAGTGATGTGGGATTGGGTTTAAGTTGTCAAATTTCTTCGAGACAATTGGCCAAGTTGCTTTCCCAAATAGAGATTCTGCAAACGCGGTAATTTTCTCACCCATCACCATTTTGGGGTTTGCGGAGATCAGGTCCTGCAGGGAGATCACTTGCCCATCAGGGGTGAGAACATGGGATTCACCCTCTCTAAATGGGGCTCTGTTCGTTCTGGTATCAATCACACCCGTAACGATGGGTACCGTGCAGCACATCCAGAGTTCATCCAGTCCAGTGCCGTTCATGTAATCGGGGTAATACGACTTGGCGTCCAAGCGAAGACGCTTACCGGGCGTACAAAAAGTTCGCCCTGCGTATCGATGCAGCAACTGAAGAACACCATCATTCTGGTTGATGCAGTCATCAAGAATCGTATCGGCACCATCGATCCCCTCTTGTTGTGGATACTCGTGGAGCTTATCAGCGAGAATTGACGTCGAAGCAGCCATAAAAAATAAACCTCAAAGGATCCGAAATGAGTGTTCTTTGCCCATCAAATGTCAGGAGACGATGGGTCGTTCCAATTGCCAATATGCGGTAGACCTCACTTTGGTGAAGCCATTTTTTGGCTAGGTGTTCACGGGGAGTGCGAGCCTTGGACTGTCAGCTACCCGTTCCGTGTGGGGGCTAGATTGTAAGAGAAACAACGTCGAGATGGAATCCACGGTCTACGCCCTCACTACCACAACAAACGACATACTCCGCTCTCAGCTGCTAGACTCTACCGGTTACATCCTCAGCAAGCGGTCGACTTGAGGACACCTTTGGCTGAATAACACAAACGAAAAAGGTCTTTCCATGGTTTACCGAGCCATTAATTTGCCGCTCCTCCTACTTTTTGTTGTTTCTGCCAATCGCCTGGAAGCGAAAACAGTCAAAGTCTTTATCCTCTCGGGTCAATCGAACATGGAGGGCAAAGGTAATCCGGATCATCTCGATACCTACAAGAATGACCCTTCCATTGAACCGACCTACAAGTCACTCAAAGAGGGTGAAGAATGGAGGGTACGTGAGGATGTTTGGATTACCTATCCGACAAAAAGCACGGGCGCAAAACATGGTCCGCTCACGGTTGGATATGGCACGAAAGGAGAGAACTCCATTGGTCCCGAGTTTGGATTCGGTCATGCGGTGGGAGACGCAATCAACGAACCCGTAGTGATCATCAAAGTCGCATGGGGTGGTAGAAGCATTCACAAACCCTTCCGTCCACCAAGCGAATTACCAAGTGACGCGGAACTCAAAGAAATGGTGCTCGATGCACAGGCGAAATTTGAGCCGCAGATGAAAAATTATGAACAGAAAATTGATGCAGGAAAGCAAGCAAGAAAGCCCAAGCCTGCTGCCAGTTTTGAGGAACTCAAGCAGCAATTTGGAGAGAGTTACCGCGATCTGATTCAACACACAAAGGAAGAACTCTCAAACATTGCAACAAGATTCCCCGCTCTCCAAGATCATGAACCGCAAATCGCAGGGTTTGTGTGGCACCAAGGTTTCAATGATAAAATCCGATCGGAGTATCGCGAAACCAGGTACGCGGATTACACGAAATGGCTAGCTGGTTTCATACGTGATGTCCGCAAAGACCTCAACGCTCCGAGTATGCCTTTTATCATCGGCGAACTGAGCACAGGTGGCATTCCGAACCGTGGAGATTTCCAAATCGCACAAAAGAATACCGCGGAACTAGAAGAATTCCAGGGCAACGTTGCATTTGTGGAAACTGCCGAATACTACGACACCCGAGCTCATGAACTTTACGAGAAAGGTTTCTGGAAAGGCACCGAGGAACAGAAGGCAAAGTGGCGTGCCGTCGGTAATGATCGCCCCTACCACTATCTCGGGTCCGGTAAAACCTACTACTTGAAAGGTCGAGCTTTCGCTGATGCCATCTTGAAACTCGGCCGTGATTAAGCAGCCAGAGTTTGTGCCATCGCTTATAGACAGAGGTTCGCAAGAGATCTATGGCATCCATGCGACACCCATAACAGGGCAGGATCAACGCGAACGCCGTCTCAATCTTCCTCTTCACCAGAATCGAGTTCGAGTTCAATCCTTGGTATTTCATTTAGATCAATGATTCGCTGCAAGGATTCAAAATCTCTACCAATCAGTCTCTTCAACTTTGGCTCTAATTTTTCAAACTGTTGCTTACCAATCTGATATTGCTCGATGGATGCTTGAGTTGGACCATACGTCCCTGATGCTGCACCATAAATTGCGTTGCTGATTCGTCGATTGACTCCCGGCTTCGTCATCGCCCATCGATCATCCTTTAGCTCGTCACCGTTGAGAATACGATCCATGGATTCCATCTTCAACTTCAACGCTTGTGCTTGACTCAATACCTTTGCGTCGCCAAACGGATGATCCTTGATGCGACGAATCAGCTCATTAACGGAATCCAGACGATCGGAGAGTTGTCGACTCAGGAGTTGTGATCGATTAGCCACAAGCCCCATCTGCTTCAGTTGTTTGATCACCTTGTTGCGATCTTGAATGGGCAACGTGGGAGAGATAATACTCTCGAGTTCAATCTCAATTCGATTCCCGACCTTGAGTGTCTTGTCACCATCGGTGCGATAAGCCTGAGCGGAGTAAGTCCCGGGAGCAACCAGCGGACTTGATCCGCGGGCAAAAATCCCCTCATATCGCATATTCCAGACAATCTTGTGCATTCCTTGGCTCAAAGACAGATCAAGCCTTGCAACGGTATTCCCAGACTTATCTGAAATATCCAGGTAGTGCCTCGGTGGAATCTCATCTTGCTCTGCCTGCAGATCCGCAAACGTTGCAGTGGGAACATCAGCCCCCGCATTGTTGAGTTTTGCTTCCTGTTCACGTCTCTTCGCAGCTTTGCTCTGCCAACCTTTTTTTACATGGTAGTGAATGACCGCACCATAATCAGGGTTATCAGCATGATAGAAACTGTCTCCCTGATAACCTTTGACCCCGCCAAGTTCATTTTCTTGAACATACCAAAAAGCTCTTCTAACCGGATAAAGATGCAAGTCATCCTGCAAAGACTCTTCCGTCACATTCCTCAGAAGGCTGTAGTCATCTAAAACATAAAAACTTCTGCCAAATGAAGCGGCTACAAGATCATTTTCACGCCGCTGAATTTCCAAATCTCTAAACGAGATGGTCGGCAAACCACCTCTTATCTTATGCCAGTTTTCTCCACCATTCAGCGTTGTAAAAATCCCAAACTCAGTGGCAAGAAAGAGTAGATTTGGATCAATGTGATCTTGTATGATTCGCCAACAAATGTGTTGGGCTGGAAGATTACCTACGATTAGCTTCCATGTTTGACCGCGATCTGTACTCTTCACCACAAACGGCCGGTAATCACCTGTCTTGTGATCATCCAAACATGCATAAACCGTATCTGGATCGTGTAAATCTGCTTTAACGTCATTCACAAAGAAAGCGTCAGGCACATCAAAGATCCGCTCGGTTTTCCGCCAGTTCTTACCTCCATCTTCACTCACTTGAATCAAACCATCATCGGTACCCACGTAGAGAAGCCCCTCCACAAGAGGCGACTCATCGACTGAAGTGATATTGCCATATTGACTCATGGCATACAGATCATAAGCACCATCTATACTGTGAACCCTGCCCATCGTGGGTAGTTCGTAACGATTCTGACCTCGAGATAGATCAGGTGAAACTTTAGTCCAGCTATCACCACGGTTTTCCGAGCGATGGAGGAACTGAGAGCCGAAATAGAGTCTTTTGGAATCGTGTGGGCTGATCAGGATTGGTGAATCCCAGTTGAATCGGAAAGATTCTTCGTCCGGACCCGGCTGAGGTTGAATACGAATACTCTCACCCGTACGACGGTCAAAACGTCGTAAAAAACCTTGCTGAGATTCAGCGTAGATGATGTTTGGATCTGTCGGATCGATAGCGGTATCGTGTCCATCTCCACCAATGGTAATCCGCCAGTCGCTATTCCGAATGCCTTGCAGATTCCCGGTGCGTGATGGTCCGTATTGCGAATTGTTATCTTGCGTTCCACCAGCGATGTTATAGAAAGGATAGTCATAATCGATGGCGACTTTATAAAACTGAGTGAGTGGGAGATTTGGACAGAACAACCAACTCTTGCAGTAATCATAAGATCGATAAACACCTCCATCACAACCAACGAGAAGGAAATCTTTGTCTGTCGGATGGAACGCAACGGCATGGTTATCAACGTGCTTGTTTCGTCCTTCAATGTTGACCCACGTTTTGCCGTTGTCCTCACTCCGCATGAAGTAATTATTAGCCTGATAGAGGACGCCGAAGCGGTGCGGGTCTACCCAGAGTTCTTGATAGTAGTGTGGACCTGTTCCACCGGATACAAAGTCGTTCGTCTTTTTCCAACTTGCACCCCAGTCATCACTAAGCCAAAAGCCACCCTCTCGTCCTGGAAGTTCAATCGTTGCATAAACATGATTGGTTTTCTGCGGAGAGACCTGGAGGGAGATTTTCCCCATATCTCCAGATGGCAATCCATTTCCAAGTTCTTGCCAAGTCTCACCGCCATCTGTGGTTTTGAAAATACCCGTCTCGGGTCCGCAGTTGATGATTGCCCAGACATTTCGATGCCGCTGATGAGTTGCAGCGTACATCACATCAGGATCACTCGGATCCATCACCACATCAGTAACGCCCGTGAACGACTCTTCATTGATGGATGCACGTTGTTTTTCGGTGAGCTTTTGATCTGCGGTACTTAACAGTCCAGGACCCAAGACAAGCTTCCATGAATCCCCTCCATCTGTGGATTTGAATAATCCACGCTGGCCTCCCGGTGACCACAATGGCCCCTGTGATGCCGCGAAAACTACCTTGCTATCTCGAGGATCAACGAGAATTTTGCTGATATGCTCTGATTCTTTTAACCCCTTGTGCTGCCATGACTTCCCCGAGTCATGACTGACATAGACTCCATCTCCAAACCCGATGTGACGGCCTCCATTATTTTCCCCCGTGCCCAACCAGATCGTTGTATGCTTGAGAGGATCAATTGAAACACATCCCATACTATATGACGGCTTGTTGTCAAAAATGGGGGTGAAGGTGGTGCCCGCGTTGGTCGTTTTCCAAAGACCACCCGAGGCGACCGCTACGTACCATGTATTGGGCTCTACTGGGTCGATAGCGAGATCACCGATGCGGCCTGACATAAAAGCTGGGCCAACGCTTCTGAACTTCAGACTGCCGGTGACCAACTTTGCCCGTGAAGCATCTTCCTTGCTCGTGTCCACCTGCTGAGATTCTTGAGCGTATACCTGCTCGGAGCACCCCAAAATCGAAGTGAACACCAAAAGCCCCGTCACGAATACGCCTGTGTTTCGAAATACCATTTTCGTTAGCTCTAGGTGGAAACTAATGTGAAACCCTAAGCTTGACTGCGGAAAACCCAGCAGGCAAACGAGTTTTTGGCGAAAAATCAAAACTTCGCCCCTTCGAGTAGGATAGAGCCGAAAAAGCACAAAGTGAGTGAGAAATGACAGACTCAAACGAACTGACTACCACACGACCGACCATAATAGGTTCATGAAAGCATCCCATTTCAATCGCATCGTCCATCGCTGGGGATCGATTCTGATCGCGATTCCCGCTTTATGTGTCCTCATCACTGGCGTGGTCCTCCAGCTAAAAAAGCAATCCGATTGGATTCAGCCAAGCACTCAAAAGGGCACGAGTTCCCCCCCGGGGATCTCCTTTGAAAAGGTTCTGCAGGTTGCCA
>JAAXIK010000266.1 GCA_012270385.1 Rubripirellula sp.
TTCTAGTGCTACTTGATGATCCAGATGATCCGGATGCGAATTTAGCTGTTGGAACGTTTCGTTGCTTCAGCCGAAATGAGTGGGTCGCAGGTCTAAAGAATCTTGCGAAGAGTAGTGATCAAGTATTGAGCGAGATTGCGCAGTTAGAGCTGGACGCACTTGATGCAGTTGAGTCTAAGGCAGCGATCGCTGACCGATGGTGGCAATATGCTGATCAACTGGAAAAAGATGAGTCCAATCGAGTGAAGTTACACGCGGCGGCGTATTACAAAGCCGTCTCGGACTCTCTGCAGGGTCTGCAGCAAGCCAAAGCATTAAAGCGGGTGAACGAAGCACAATCATTGGGTGAAATCATTTCGATTGACATCATCGCTGGCGGAGACATGCCACAAGAGCCAGATGCTCCGAAGCCGATGGAGCAGTGGAAAATGGTTTACGAGATGCCTGCAAGCTTCAGCGACGTCGCCGTGGGTGGAGCAGGGCAGTACCTTATCTTCCGCCTTGATTCCCTGAAGAAATTGGCATTCTTCGATGTCATTAAACGCGAGATCATCAAGTATGTTCCGATTGAATCCAGTGATGTTCGATTCACTGCCGGGGCAAAAGAGTTCTTTATTGCTACTCGGCCGCAAAATGTGTTGGAACGCTGGAGTCTAGAAACGTTCCAACGACTTTCAACCGTGAAGCTCCCGTTAGAGAATCCAGTTGTGGTCATCACGATGGGCTCGGCAGCTGAGGTGCCGATCTATGTGGGGGCACAGAATGAGCTAGGAGGTTTCCTCAATACAAGATCCCTCAAACCGATTCCTTATCAAGTCATTGATCATCGCTATCAGAAAGCGGGCGAAATCCAAGGTGCTGGACCCGAGTCAAGGGTTCGAGTGAGTGCGAACGGACGTTCATTTGCAATGTGGCGAACCAACGTATCGCCCGGGGGTTTTCGCACTTACGTGCTCAGTGATCCCATTGCCCATACTTTTTATCAGCACGACACCATGGGGTATATTGAGCCGAGTCCCGACGGTGAATTGATGTATACCTCTCGAGGCGTTTACACCAGTCAAACGAAAGAGTTTCTTGCGAACAAAGGTAACTTTGCTACGAGTTTTCGCATCCCGGCTGTGACAGGTAACTACGCGGTTGGAGTTCTCAGAGATGACTATCAAAAAAATAAGAATGTCAGTCCAATTCATATCCTCGTCAGCGGTCAAGAGGATCCCATTCTCACTATTCCTGATGTTTCGATTCGTGCTGGAGAATACAGCGACTTCCACGGCCGGGAGGTTCTCACCCTTGCCAGACGGGTCTATTTTTTGCCCAACGCGAATTTATTGATTACCTTGCCAGAATCCAACAAATCACTCGTCCTACATCATCTTGATCTTGAAAACGAATTGAGAAAATCAGGAATTGATTTTTTGTATGTAGCCTCGCGGGCCCCAACCGATGTAAAGTCCGGGGGAATCTATAAATACCAAGTAGATGCCAGATCAAAGGATGCCAATATTGAATACGAAATCGTTGCAGGTCCTCCAGCGATGAGAATCAATACAGAGGGTCTGCTCACATGGCGCACACCAAGGGGTCGAAGTGAGCAGCACGAAGTAATCATAGCTATCAAGGATGGGAATGATCAGCAAGCTACTCACACCTTCACGGTAACGACCCGCCCTTGATTTTACCGTGCGACACTTTGCGGTCAGCGTGGGATCGGTCATTGACTAGCTCACCGAATGCACGTTGACCTTCTCTTACGGATCATAGCAAGATCGGCAAAATCCAATATCTCAACACCGACCTCGATCTTAGGTCATTGCAGGACCTTACGACGTTAGCCTCCGTATTCGAGGCCGGTGGCTTAGCGTTCCTCCATGTGACTCATGGAGAAGATGGATTCTGGTACGCCACATTCGAGATGGAAGACACTTTTGAGGAACCCGATGGAAATATTCAGGCGATGCTAGAGGTGATTGAATCATTAGCGCCCGAACACAAGCAGATTTGGTCAGGGTGTGATTTGAAGGAGTTTAATATCGGATATGACTGCGGTGATGAGCCTTGGGCGTTCAATCAAAGCTTGAGCAGTAAGGTGCTCAGCCGCATTGCCACAGCGGCCGCATCACTTCGATGGACTCTTTATCCTGCTCGCTCAGAAATCACCTAACGTCGGCAAGCACCCGAGTAGAGGGTCTGGCAGGATTCGGATCAAGATTCGCCATAACTGGATCAGTAATGTGAGGTGTTGTTCGAAGAGAACGGTTAGAAGAATCCTAAGTAAGCATTGCAGTCCCGATACCGTATATCAATCTTACCGATTCAAAAGCAACTAAGATGAGCGCTACGCTTATGGCTGCTCGCTTCGCCGTCTGTCTTTTAAGGCGGAAGATCCAGATCAACAGAAACCAAGTCCCTAACGATAAAATCATCGTCTGGAAAGCCTTGTAAACAATCAGAGAAACGATAACCATCCAGTAGGATCCCATTCTGCTTACCTTATTGTTTGCTAGGGAGTAGCCATCAACACAGTGCTGTTAAAGGTCTCTGGGTGAATGACGATTCAAGATAGGGTTTGGATTTCAATGAATGGACGAAAAAGAGTAGAGATTCAACCGAATTTTTAGCATTTCGTCTTCTTGAATTCGTAATTTCGAGAGAATTGATCGTTAGCGATCGATCAACAAATAGGGATAGATTCGTCGCAGGTGACAGACCACTGGAAAGATAAAGTTCAGAGTAAAATAGGGTTCGCTTTATTTTTTATTCGTGATTTTAGGAAAGCGTTTGATATCTGCACGATCATTCAAGACAAAATGAACGGATGGATCGTTTGGAAAAATTGGGTCGAAGGAAAGGTTGCTCAGTGAAATCTCCAGTCAAGCGATTAGCAAAATCACGCCTCAACGCGTATCCAAAGTGGGTCGTATCCGTTGCGATCGTGTTACTTGCAATTGGCTGCGAGAACGTAAAGAACTCGAACCCTCTTAGTGCACCATCTCCCGAAGAATTTATCGCGGAAGATGGTTCGGAGAGTTATCCGCATTTCATCGTCAAACGTGTTCACGCTGACGGGGACGTAACTAAGGAAATCACGCATCCAGTGAATGCGGAATTGATTGAAATATTTTTGGATACGATGATTTGGACAGATGTGGAATCCATCGCGGTGCATGCTGATGAGAACCATTCCTTAGCCATCCACTATCCCAAGGTCGATGAAAAGGGAGAGCAATCGCTGACAGCGCAATGGACACGACTGGAGGCGGAAACGGATGCTGTCCGTGTTCGAGTCGTTCGATCTTCGGATAGTTTTGAAGATCCCGACCTGGTGCTCGATCTAATGACACTACTTCTCAGTGGTGATCCTGCTCTCGAATCTTCTCTGCAATGGAAGGTTGAATCCAAAGGTATGATGAGGGAGGGAGCGAGAGAGTAAAAATACTCTGAAAGCCGCAGTGTTCGATTTTGCTTGTAGGACTAAATGCAAGTTACGATGAAGACCAGGGCAGGATTTGCCTCGGCAGCTTGATTCGCCTCTTCCCATTTCTCTACGAGATAATTCCCTACCTCTTCTGGTTCCGCAGTTTTCAATAGTTGAATCAATTCGTAACTATTGCCGCGAAATAGCTTCAAGGTTGACTCGCGGTCAGACTTCTTCAATTGTTGGATAGTTTTGTAATCCATAATGCTGGTTACCAAATCGTATCCGCTTAGTCGACGAAGTTCCGCGTAGAGACGACCACCATAGGTTGGGTTCTCAAGTGACATATTTTCCTCCCTTGGTTACCTCGTCTTGTTTGACACCTCTGATTCTAATCATTTAGGGATGAAAAACCTAATGATCACTTCTCAGACCATTTTTGCTGCCTTACCCTGTGGTGGATGGGTAGCAGGCAATTCGTGAAGCGAATGAGGTTATTTGGGCCATTTGCCTCCCAAGCCTCCATGAGTGGCTAACCTTTGTCTCCCCATGTTGCGGACTCGCCAAGTTCGGGTTTCTTGGCCACCATCCCACCGAGATTGAGCATTGACGATAAGTTGAAGCAAGCCTATGAGTCACACATACTTTTTTTGAAAGTGGAACATTGCCCCATTTGGATATCCGCTTACGGACCGTGGCGAAGCAAATCCGAGCACAATGTCATGCGGATATTGGATCGGATCATGGGAAATTGCTGGTAGCTTTGTTGCATGCGGGTCGGATTCAATCAGCCATTGCAATCGAGAACAAACTGTATCCTTTCGAGAATTCACGCAGGGCATTAATCGGCCTCAATGGTGAAGCAAGGTACGCTGATGGTTTGCATGGGCTTGATGTTGGTGAAGCAGAGAGCCTCAGTATTTGCGGGATGGGTGGAGCCTCCATGGTTGGTATCTTGAAAGCGATACCTCAACGAGTACCTCATCAGGTGGTATTGCAACCTAACTGCGATGAGGAGCTTGTAAGACGCTGGGGATTCGACAATGGATTTCATCTGGTTGATGAACAAATCGCCTGGAGTCACAGGCCGTATGTAGTGCTGACCTACAGATCAGCCTCAGGGTTGGACCCCGCCTATGCGAAACAGGATCGTGACGCAGCGTTCATGTTCGGGCCAATCAATCTTGCTCGCCGTGATCAGCCATTCATTGAACGTTTGATTGAGGAGCGAAAATATCTCCTGACGCTTAACCGCTTAAGCGATACCACTCATCATCGTTTACGGTTGATTGAACTTGTCCTTGCTAAGCAAACCTAAAAAAGACAGATCATTAAAACTCAATCGAAGTTTGCTAAAAAATCTCTTACCAGCGGTTTGATATACTTCCTCTCCCGTGTTCGCGTGTGTGAACATGAATTCCATCGGTTTGCTGATGGAGTTTGCAAGTGGATTCACTGCTGCTGTGCGGAAGCTTCGTGATGGGGTTCACTCGAGTTGAATACCTCAGAGGTTTTTTCCTCAACCTTTTCTACGTTCAGATCTAGACACATGTGACAATACCATAGTGTATCTGTAATGGGTTGCCTGATCGTAGGTCGGAGATAAAAATCCCATTCATTACTTTTGACGTATACAGTCCCATCAAATGGCTCGCGTCTTCGACCTTCTGAGTCAAGGATGCCTGGGTGGTTGATGCAGTAGTAGAGTTCTTGGTTCTTGGCCCCTTTCACTTGGATAATAAAACCAAATTCAATGTGCAACTCAGCTGGAACGCGGGTAGTGATTTCACGGATCTTGGGTAATTCCTTGGATTCTGAGTCCCACTTTGTATAGATGCCGTAGGTTCTCATTCGAATTTCAGGTTTGCGTTTTACCATAAGCTGGGTTTTGCCTTACTTCCGTATGGTTGTCGAGATGAGTTTTGATCGGATACCCGCTATGAGCACTTTTACCGATCGTCCTTGCGATTGGATCTCTCACTACTCGTATCCTCTACTTCGCGCCTTCTTTTTTTTCAAGAGTGTTCAGTGGTTGAATTTGTTGGCCAACGACCAATGCGATTTCTTTGAGATCAATCTCGGGCAACCCAGCTACTTTCTGTGGTTTGAGGGTTTTTAAGTCGTAATCGTAAAGAGTTTGTAACCACAGCAATGCACCGAGCTTTGCTACCAATTCAGTGGGGTGACCTAATTCATCCGTTAATATCTGCTCGTATCTTGATTCTGGTCTTCTTCTGGCTAATCGATCTTGATTCAAGATATGCTTGACACCGGGAAGCTGATCTTTTTGAAAACGCTCTACCAATTCGTATGTTCCAAGACCATATGGTCAGAACAAAATTTTGTTGTCTGGATATTTATCCCTGAGTTCTTTAATGAGCGTATCATTGAGACCCACGCTAAATAGTTTAGCGATCGTGATCTCCAGAGCTCCCGCTTTATAAAGCTGAGGCGCCCACGGTATGGTAACCATGAAAGTGGTTTTTGGATTTTTTGAAATCGCGTAGTCAATCCAGCGACTGTAATGCGCAACGGAACTATCGAGAGGTGAATAATAGGTCATCACAAGCAAATCAAACTTTTGTGTATCGAGATGCTTTTGGATCTCCGAGCGTTTGACGTCGCTGTCCCAGAGTTTTTTCGGTGATCCGTATCCACCACCCGCGAACACAGCAACTTGTTGGTGATTGGTGATGTCTGATTCGGGCACAATTTTTCCAAGCTGCCTCACACTCGGCACAAAGAAGCTGTGTCCAATGTAAAGCCCATTGAAACCTTGTATTTCAGCGCCATCGTCGGCAGTTAAAGGCAAGGACCATAACAAGGCTATGGTGATTTGGAGCAGAAACTTCATATCATTCAGTCCTTTGACTGGCTGTTGGTGCCATTTTGCCAGAAGGAAATCCCTTGTGGCTGGTTAGAGTAGGTGATCGTGCAGGGGTACTTTCTATCATAGGAAAGCGTATTTTTGAGGGTGACCCTTTAGATCTGTTCCATCCAGCAAGGCCTTAGCTTGCAGCCTGCCTGGGTTGATAGATCTTCTATTAAAAGGGATTCAGTAGATAGGCTGCTGCTTAACCTCAGATCCTACCCTAAAAAGTTGGGCAAACTCGATTTTCTATTTTCTACCATTTTGCTTGCAAATTGAGTGAAATTTATTGCTCATTGATGTAAATTTAATACGTTACCTTAGTGGCGTGGTGTAT
>JAAXIK010000382.1:0-5972 GCA_012270385.1 Rubripirellula sp.
GTCGATACGCCTCGTCAGCTCCTCTTCGTGCGTCATACAACGCATTCAATGCTGCAGCGTAGGCCGCGGCCTCAGTGTTACAGGTAGTTTTTTTATCATGCAACAGGGCAGGGATCGAAATCTCCTGGTGAGGTGACGTCGGGTGTCCCGCTTTCAGATGGGCAGCTCCCTTACGTTCCAAAAGAGACGTGAAAGCCGTAATAAGAGCCGCCAAAATAATAATATTAATCAATTCCCGCTGCGGCTTTCTCAATGTATTTCTGTGCATCGTCTGGCCCCTCTTCCAGCAGTTGTTCAGATAGTTTGATTATGTCCGAAGCTTGAGCACCTACCGCTTTGTTTTGTTGTGCTCTGTGACTTCTGATCCCACGGATGAAATCAATTTCCTCATTCGTCAGTGTGATTCCATCGACAGTTGGAGCCTGGATGGATGAAGAAAAGTATCGTTCGAAGATGGCCCAGCCGAATAAAACGGCGGCAGCTAGGCTAGCAATTGCAGCATATTGAATGGGACGACGCTCGGCTGTGGGCATCAGCGAGGCATGTGGCGAGGAGCTGATTGGGTGAGCCATATCCTTGCGAATCTGTTTGACCTCGGGTGCTTTACCCGTTTCGATCAGTTGTCGCTTCCACTCCCCGAACAGCAAGAAACTTTCCGGAGTATTATGTGCACCAAAGTAAAAAGCACGCCGCTTGAAGTACCGTTTGGCATACCCATTGGCATCTGGCTTCTCGGGATAACTTAGATCGACCGCGTCACTTACCTGACTCATGGGTTGCCCTCTCTGCCCGCAAAGCGAATTACTGCAGCTCGTTTCCGCCCACCATTAAACCAGATTATGAATGGGTGAGCCAATCATGACAGCGCCAAGAATTGACCTCATGCGAGTTCTAAGAGTATTCTCGGATCAGCGGCATCGGTAACCATTCCGAAATCGCGATCGCGATGCCGCTAACACGAGCGTCGCGACCATTCTGTGTTTCATCCAGAACGATTTTTCTGCGTCGTGGTTTGAGTCGAAGTACAGCAGTGCAGAATTTTGCGTTGGAGGGAGTTTCAGATCCCATCGCGTCAGAGGCACCCCGAGACGAGGGAGTGAACGAAGATTTCTCGAGCGTGATGGATTGAATCTGTGACAAATCAAAACTGCAGGATTTTCCCACATCAATGATGGGCGACCTGACTTCGTAACTTCCTGTTCCCGACATGCGATCGAGGGTCAGAACCATGCGTCCAAATAGAAGAGTGACACTTCCGATGGAGAAAAATACACCACCCATCAGAAAGCCAAAGCCTAGCGGAAGGATCGGCCAGTAGGATTCTGCTTCGTGGACAGAGATCCAAGCGAAGCATGTGCTAACTACCATGCATGTGAGGCCAAGAAGCATCGCAAAGCACATCCAGATCCCGCCGCCGGGGATCCCTCGGAGTCGGATGCGTTGTGGTGTCTGTTCTACAATTCGCAAAGCTTCCTCTCCCCAATTACCCAGTGGCTTGTACACAGTGGCTTGCCATCACGGAGTATGGTCGAAGTGTTGATCTTTTCCAACGCTCGGAGCGACCTGTGTAGCGATTCCCCATGACACCTCGGCTTCAGGGTATCAAGTTTTTATTTTGCAAAGCACCACAGGGCATCGTCGGTTCGTATGAAGACTTCGCCGCCCGCGATCACCACCGATGCGTTGGTTGTCTCATTCAGTTCATTCACTGCAACTTCGTCGAACTGTTCAGGGTTGGGACGAAAGACGGTGGTTGAGCCCGATTTGGTCAACAGATGCATCAATCCATCTGAGGTTTGTGTGATGGAGCTCCATGTGCCTCCGCCCTCGACTCGGCTCTTCCACTGTATTTCTCCTGAACTCACTTCGAGGCAGTGCAGCACTCCACCCATATCGCACACATACACGGAGCCATCCTCCGCCACCCCAGTTCCAAGCCAGCCATTGTCACGAGATTTATGCCACAAGCGATGTGTCTTGGTCACATCGCCGGAGCCGCCGCCTCGGATTGCCATCGATGCACCGTTGTAACCACCCAGTGCAACGATGACTCCCTCATGTTCCACTACCGAGGCATATGCCAAGGGGGCTCCACCGCCGCATGTCCATAGAAGTTTGCCGCTCTCGGGTGCGAACGCGGAGATCCTTCGAGGAAGCGCTACCACCAATTCATCGCGGCCATCCACTTGCGCGAGGATGGGAGTATTCCAAGATCCTCGCAAACGGTCCCTCCGGTCTTTGTCACTCTGAAACTCATTCGCATTACCATCATTTTCAGGTCCGCTTAAGGCACGCTCTGCCTCGTCCGTCAGGGAATCCACCTGCCAAACGGTCTCGCCTGTATTTTTGTTGACGGCAATCAAGAACTCACGTTCACCCGGTCCAAAATTGACAATGCAAAGATCCTCGTGAAGGATCGGAGAGGATCCATAACCCCACATGTGCCGTTGGCTTCCCAGTTCTCGACGCCAGAGTTCCTCTCCATCAAAATCCCAGCAAACCAACCCAGCAGAACCAAGCCAAGCGATGACACATTCACCGTCAGTTACCGGTGAGGCGGAGCAAAATGGGTTGGTTTTATGCGTGGGTTCGGTTTCGGTGTAAACCACTCCCTTGCGCCAGAGCTCCTGGCCTGTCTCACGATTCAAGCAGAGCATGGCCCGTTCTTTGGTCTCTGCGAGAGGTTGTGTCAGAAAGATTCGATCACCCCAAACTACCGGTGTTGAATTACCCGCCTCAGGTAATAAGCTTCTCCACTTTAGATTCGTCTCGGTGTCCCATTCGGTTACCGATGCGATCGATCCGGTTTTGCCTGAACCCTCGGGGCCTCGCCACTGTGGCCAGTTGTTTTCATCCGCTGTAGCGGTTGCCGTGAAGGAGAGCAGGCAAAGCAATAAGACGGGGGCGGTACGATGATTCATCGTGAAAAGCTCTTTGCTGTAGATAGATCAAATAGGATTGCCGCGTATTTTACTCGCCAGATTTTAGTCGCTTTGTTCGCGCGGTGTTAGTCACGCTGACACTCTGGCCATCATTTGCGAGGGGCGAAATCAAATGAATGTGAGTTTCATTACTGTTTTGCATTTCTCATCTTTCGCACTCGCTCTTCCTCTTTTTGAAGTGCTTCGCCAGTCACTGGCAAAGGTTTGAAATTTGGATCGGCTGTTAGGATTTCTTCTTTACCGATGGGTCGTAGCAATAGATTGCGGAACCAGACGTCTTGCCCGTGGTCCTGCAACCACAGTTTGCCTCCGCGAGCTTCAAGATCGGCTCCGCGCACTCGCAGTAGCTCCACGTGCTTCGACCACTTCGGATCACGGTAATCGAAAGAAAGCACACGTTGACCATTAACCCAGTGCTCAATGACCGAGCCTTTGCATTGAATTCGTCCACGATTCCATTCACCGAATGGCTTCGTGACATCTCGGGACGGAGCCATGCAGAAAAATAGAGCTCCCGCAGACTGACGTGCGTTTTCACCGTAAGGGCTGTGGACATTATCGAGGATCTGGTACTCGTATTGAGCGGGGCGATAGTAAACACCGGAGTTACAGCCTTTCGAGACCTTCCACTCAAACCGTAGCTCGAAATCATCCGGGATCAGTTTCACGGTATAAGTGAGAGGTCCTCCTGATCGACTTCGATAAAATGCACCGTCATCAATGCTCCAGTTGCCACTGTGCTCCCAGCCTTCAAAGCTCTTTCCATCAAAAATCCGTTCAAAACCAGTCGCCGGTTCTTCACCGCAAAGCGTTAGCGGAAACAGCAGCACGGAACCGAAAATAAAAATCCAAATCGGTTTTAGCATGAGCATCACTTTCCTGTTCAAAAGTCAATCGGTGAGATCTTCACTTCAAAGTCCAAGCCATCGAAGAAGACGGAATGAAGCGGTGGGCTTACCCATGGAATTCTATTTCCACCCGCCGCCTGTCATCAACAAACGTCCACGCATCGTCTTCAGAGTTTTGGCCTGTCCCAGAGTCTTGACTCTAACTTCGAGCCGATACCCTTGATCACTTAATGGCTTGAAACTTGTCGAAGCTCCGTCTCTGCAGTACAGGAAGCTTGTGCCACGCGTCGGGCCCCAGTTGGTCCATGTCCAACGGGATAGCGGATACGAGACATCAAGTACGGGGGATTGACTGCTCTTGTCGATCAGTTGGATGGCGACTTCGCAGTGGTTAAACCAATCGGGTTTCTCATCGGCTGGAGATTTGTTGCTGCTGGCAGGATCTGCTTGGGGATTTGACTTGGCGTTCTGTCTCGCGATCCGGTTCGCATCGAATGGGTGGACGACGGGTAGGACAATGCCGAGTGTGAATTTAGCTTGAGGTAACGGGGCAATTTGGAATACGGATTGACTCGGCTGAGAAAGGTCAACCCATCCAAAGTCAAGCTGATATCGACTATCTGCTGCTTCTCTTCCTCGGTACTCCACGGACAGAGCTTGCGACAACGTGTTGTCTAAACGACCATCAAGCACTGCAGGCTGAGTCTCGTGCTCGATGTGAGTCGGAGAGGGGATGCCATTCGAGAATCTCGTCCGGTGTCGAAGGAAAACAGGTTTCGGACCGGTAGCTTAGCACATACTCATACGTTCCATGACTCCCATGGGTAATGGGAGACGCGATCGATAGATGAAGGAAAGTGGGAAAAATGAATTTTGCGAGCGATAATTGGGCGGGAGCAGCAAAAGAGATTGCAGCGTCTCTTCAGGAGCACAGCGATGGCTTTTCACCGGCATACGGCGCGAGTGATCTCGATCAAGCGCTTGAAAGACGGTTCAATGATCTGTTTGAAAAAGAAGTAGCGGTTTATTTCGTGGGAACAGGGACTGCGGCAAACTCCCTCGCTCTCTCCTCCATGAATCGACCAGGCGGGTTCGTGCTTTGCCATCGCGAGGCGCACCTGATTGAAGATGAATGTGGCGCTCCCGAGTTTTTTACCTCCGGAGCGAGAATGGCGCCCATCGATGGGGAGATGGGGCGAATGGATCCCAAGCTATTGCTCGATGGGTTGAAGCGTTTTGATCCCAGTTTTGTGCACCATGGTCAGCCGATGGCGGTTAGCTTGACGCAATCCACTGAGTCAGGATCGGTCTATGGCATCGACCAGCTCAATGAGATCGCTGAGATCACACATCGTTACGGTTTACCGCTGCACATGGATGGAGCTCGCTTCGCAAATGCCATGGTTCGTCTCGGTGTGACACCCGCCGAAATGACCTGGAAAGCGGGTGTTGATGTGGTGTCTTTCGGAGCCACCAAAAATGGCTGCTGGTGTGCCGAGGCGATTGTATTTTTCGATCCCCAAGCCGCTAAACAGTTGCCATTCATTCGCAAGCGTGCGGCTCAACTTTTTTCAAAGACCCGCTTTATCGCAGCCCAGCTTCACGCCTACCTTGATGATGATTTGTGGATTCGGTTGGCAACCCACGCAAACGCAATGGCAGAGCGGCTCATTGAGGGAATCCAACTCAAGACACAGATCGAGATGGCCTGGCCCTGTGAGTCCAATGAACTTTTTGTGACGATGCCAACCCAACTGGCGGAACAGCTAGAGCAAGCGGGCGCAAAGTTCTATCCTTGGCCGGTTCCTAATTGGTTCAATCATGAGATGAAATCAGGGGAAGGCCTTTATCGATTGGTGACCAGTTTCGCAACAAGTGAAGCGGATGTGGATCAGTTTCTTGACCTGCTTCCAAAATAAAAGTTGAGGTTGACGGGTATGCCACGCTTTTAAGACGGTGAGCCTATCTTGAAAGCCTGATCCAACGATTTTTCGAAACGCTCTCATTTTGCGAAAGGATTCGCAGGGGTGTGAATATTCCTTTCCGGCAATCACCGACGAGAGTTCGGCTCCACTTACCGAGGTCGAAGGAGGTTCATCAACGCTGCATCAAGGCGCCTTGGTTGAGCCTTTTGCTCATCGGATTGTGGATACCGATCGGTTCTACACGTGGAGAGTCGCTA
>JAAXIK010000382.1:5982-6619 GCA_012270385.1 Rubripirellula sp.
TTGGTTCTCCGCTTCGCCCCCGCTTTGGCCCTACCCCCCGGGGAAACCCTGGCGCTGCGCCTCCACTCCCTTGCCTTCTGTCAACGGGGGGGGGCATATTCTGAGCCCATCGAAATCGATCCTCCTTGGCGTCCACGTCTCGTTGATGATCTTCATGTCTTTGGGAATACGATTCTGCCGGCCTCTGCAGAAATCTTGGTGACCAGTGAAGAACCTGAACCTCCCATCTTGCCAGTAACTTCGCAAGCCGATTTGATGTGTGAGGTAGGTGCGGAGGAATTGGAACTGGAGCGTTTCAAGCGACAGGCTTTACAGAGTGTTTCCATTGAATTCGGTGGGGTGAGTCGGCTAGATTCCGAAGGGCTGCGCAATGGCTATTTGGAGATGGGGATTGGTTCTGGATTACCACTTGGAAGTCTTGATCGCCTACTGGGCGTGACGCCGCGCGTTCGAATCGACTGGCTGGGATTGCAGGATTCCTCGATATTGCCTCAGGGATACGAAATTGCTTCCGATCTCTATCAATTCGACCTACAGTGCTTTTATCGACAAGAGATCACCAAGCGGCTCTCTTGGATGGCGATCATCTCCCCGGCCATTCGCAGCGACCTATCCACCGACAATCGTGCCCTCCGTT
>JAAXIK010000290.1 GCA_012270385.1 Rubripirellula sp.
GAAGATTGTGTGATTCGCGCTGAGAAAAGTGGCTTGGTAATCTATCCCTCAGCGGCAGCCTGGAAGACGACGCCGGACATCACCGATGGCGCCACCGTGCGGAAAGATCAGGTTCTTCTTCTGATGCCGGACCTTTCTCAGATGCAGGTCAAATTGGGGATTCATGAGTCGGTCATTGACCGGGTAAGTCCTGGGCTCGAGGCGGTGGTGACACTGCCAGATCGAACGCTCACGGCGAAGGTCACGGAAGTGGCATCCGTCACCCGACCAGCCGGTTGGTGGACGGGTAACGTCGTCAAATACGACACCATCATAGAGCTCCCCCAAGATAGCGGACTCAAGCCGGGAATGAGTGCCGAAATCGAGGTCGTGCTCGCAGTTCATGACAGTGTCCTGATGCTTCCCGTTGCAGCGGTCATTGAAACCGAGGAGGGTGCGTTTTGTTGGGTTTCCGGTGCCACCGGCAATGTAAAAAGGTCAGTTGTACTCGGTGACAGTAACGATGTGTTTGTCGAGGTGATTTCTGGTTTGAGCGAAGGAGAAAAGGTAATCCTCAACCCCGCAGCACTGCTCGACGAGGCTGCAGAAGATGCCTTGCAAACGTTTGGTAGTGAATCCTCTACGCCTCGAGGCCCATCTGCCGCACAAGAGGCACCCCAGCCATGATTCGGTTCCTGACCTTTACCCTCTTGTTCGTTGCTGCGATCTCCGTCCCTTACATTCTTTTATCCGAGAAAGAAGCGGTTGACACGGATCTGCCGACCCACCGGATTGATCGTCGAGATATTGTCATCTCGGTCACTGAGCAAGGAACGCTAGAGAGCGCCAACAACACCGAAATTAAGTGTCGTGTTAGAGGTGATAACACCATTACGTTTGTGATTGAAAGCGGGACGCTTGTCAGTGAAGGGGATGTCCTTGTCCAATTGGACACCCTAGCGATTGAAGAAGAAATAAGCGAACGAACGAAATTCTTCCATCAAGCCGAAGCAACCGTTGCACGCTCGCGCGCGACGTTAGAGAACGCAAAAATCGCCATTGAAGAGTACATCGAGGGAAGCTTTCCTGCTCAAAAGGCCTCGCTACAACAGGGACTAGCGGCAGCGGAGGCACAACTCCTTAACTCGCAAAATCAACTCAAGTACGCACGAATGATGGCTCAAGGTAATTACCAAAGTGAGTTGATGGTCGAGCAGAGAGAATTTAATGAGATGAAAGAGAGCAATAGTGTTGCTCTCCTGCAAACTCAAATCGAAGTGCTGGAAAAGTACACCAAGCAGGAACAATTGGCGAGGCTTAATGGGGAGCTAGAGGCCGCTAAAGCAACTCTGGAGGCTGACCTAGAGCGATCACTCGCAGATAAGAAACGACTGGACCGAGCATTGGAGGAGCTACAGCTCTGTACGATTCGAGCCGAGCGATCCGGGTTGGTGATCTATCCCAACGGCGAGCAGTGGGAGGATGTTCCTGAGATCGAGCAAGGCGCAACGGTGAAGAAAGATCAGACGTTACTCTTGATGCCTGATCTGAGACAAATGCAAGTCAAAGTGGGGATTCATGAGTCTGTCATGGATCGAATGACGAAGGGCTCCCCTGCAGAAGTGACTCTGAATAAGACAACCTATGATGGCGAGGTCAGCTATGTCGCTTCGGTAGCTCAGCCTGCAGGTTGGTGGACCGGAAATGTGGTCAAATACGATTCGATCGTTCAACTACCGGAACTGGAGGGCCTTCGTCCCGGAATGAGCGCAGAAGTTGAAATTATCTTCGCCAAGTACTTCGAAGAACTGGTGATTCCCTTTAACGCCTGCGTTCAGTTTGAGGATAGCTTTGCTTGCTGGGTCAAACAGGGAGAACAGATCACTCGGCGAGCAATCGAGCTGGGAGATGGGGATGAGATGTTTAATATTGTTGTCAACGGTCTGCAGCCTGGCGATGAAGTGATTCTAGAACCGCTCTCCTACGTTGCTGAAGCTCAGGCAGAGGTAGCCAAAATCAATGCCAACAGCGATACGTCTAAATTTGGCTATGAAGATCTATGAGTCAGGAGGTGAAGCAAGATGAATGAATCACATGCGTCACCTCGTTTAGGTGCGTTACTGAGTGTCTTAGCGATTCTCGGAGTGTTAGGCGCCTTGGTTTTGCTGATCGTTGAGATCTGGAATGGAGAAACAGAGGATCCCTACGCGGGGATGCTACTGCACAAAATCGAGCGTGGTTCCCTCGAGATCACAGTTCGCAGTGAGGGTCTGTTGGAAAGTGAAGAGAACCATGAATTTAAATCCAAGGTGCGGGGGCGCAACGCGATTCTCTGGATTGTCGAGAGCGGTACGTTTGTCAATGAGGGTGATGAGCTAGTCCTTGATGCCCTCTTCATTCAAGAGCAGGTGGATGAGAGAACCAAGTATGCGAATTGGTCACAATCCGGGGCAGATCATTCGGCGTCTCGGTTAGCCAAGGCTGAGATTGATCTAGAAGCGTATCAGAATGGTCGTTTCCAAACGGAGAAGCTTTCTGCTGAGCAGCGAATCGCGGTTGCTGAGTCGACATTACAAACTGCTGAAGACCAACTCAAGCATGTTCAACTCATGGAGAGCAGCGGATTTTTGAGTGAGACACAATTGGAACGTTCGCATTTTGCGGTGGAAAACGCGAAGAGAAACTTGGCACAGATGCACACCGCTCTCGATGTTCTGAAGAACTTCACCTACGAAGAACAGCTCAAGACACTCAAAGGTAGGCTCACCTCTGTTTCGGCGACGCACAAAGCGAATGTTGAACGCGCGATGGCGGACAACTCGCGTCGAGATCGTGCAGTGGAAGAGCTCGACTACTGTACGATCAAAGCAGATCGAAGTGGGCTGGTGATTCACCCCAACGCAGCCGCTTGGGAAAGAGCCCCGGTCGCGGAGGGAACGTTGGTTTGGAAAGATCAGGTGTTATTGATCATGCCGGATCTGAAAAAGATGCAAGTCAAAATCGGTGTTCATGAATCCTCCGTTGATCGCGTCAAAGTTGGCCTGTGGGACAGGGTGGTTATTGCTGACTGAGTAGTGTAGGGAGCGCTTTCGGAAGTGGCTTCCATCACCAAACCCGCGTGTTGGTGGACAGGTAATCAGGTACGCTACGATACCTTGATCGCACTCCCCTACGCTGCGAATCAGCTGCCCGGCATGAGTGCTGAGGTGGAAGTTGTCGTAGCAAATTATGACGACGTTCTGTTGATCCCCGCCGCGGCGGTCGTCGATTCCAATGAAAGGCACTACTGTTGGATTTCTGGAGCGAGTGGCCCCGAACGTATTGAGATCGAATTGGGTGACCAAGGTGAAAGTTTTTATGTTGTCCAGTCAGGATTGAGTGCCGGTGACGATATTTACATGAATCCTTTTGCTTTTGAGACGCTCGCAGAACAGATGGAACCCTCTGAAGAGGATCCGAATAACCTCGACGAACCGAGTGAATGAGTAGACGTGATTGCCCAATTTTTTCAAACCGTTGACCTAGGTGTGAAAAGCCTGCTCGTACAAAAGATGCGAGCTGGACTTGCTGCCCTGGGGATCTTTATCGGTACCTCCACCGTCATCTGTTTAGTTGCGATGGGGGAGGGGGTGAGATATCGCGCACACCAACAGATCTTGGAGCTGGGCGCCAAGAATGTCATCGTGAGAACCAAGCAGCCCAATGCCGGTAGCGAAGAGGATGCAAGCAGTCGAGTCAAGACATACGGATTGCTTCGTGCGGATTACCGACGGATTGTGGAGAACATTCCCAATATCCGTAGGGCGATCCCAATGCGGGAACTCAAGTTCGAGCTCAGACTGGATGATCGCACCGCGGATACCAAGCTGGTTGGTTGTACCGAGGACTATCTGGAGTTGAACCGATTAGAGATTGCTCGCGGTAGATGGCTTGCGAACCGAGATCGTGGCGAAAAGGTAGTCGTGCTTGCCGCGGAAACGGCACGCCGTCTCTTTCCCTTTGAAAATCCCATTGGAAGGGCGATCTGGGTGGGAAGCGAGTTCTATACCGTGATCGGTCAAACCAAAGACAGAACCGCCTCCGCCGCGATTGGCGGGAGTCTGGATTCCCGTGACTACAACATGGACGCTTACATCCCCATCAAAACACTTCGGCAACGTGTTGGTGATCTGGTGATGAAGAGTGTTTGTGGAGGCAGTGGTTTCTATTTTGTCTGAGAGGATGTGGTAATGAGTGAGATTACGGTGGAAGTCAATGAAATCGAAGATGTGGATGAGACGGCTCAGATCATTGAAACGCTGCTGAAGAAATACCACGAAGAGGAAGACTACGCGGTGGTTGTACCCCGTGAGTTACTTAGACAGGCCGAACGAACACGCACGATGTTCAACGTGCTACTTGTCGTCATTGCCGGGATATCTCTCCTGGTCGGCGGGATTGGAATCATGAACATCATGCTGGCCACGGTAACCGAAAGGACAAGGGAAATCGGTGTACGGCGAGCACTCGGAGCAGCTCGCAGCGATATCATCGGGCAGTTTCTGGCGGAAACCGTTGTGCTTACCGCCTCGGGTGGTCTAGCTGGCGTGTTGTTTGGGCTTTCGGTCGGGCCTATTTTCGCCGCGATCAAGCAATTAGTCGCCTCAATGTCACCCGAGGCTCTGCGGCCGATTGTTCAATCCCTAGAACCTCGCATCGCACCGTGGTCCGTTGTTCTCTCGCTTGGGATCTCGCTCGGTGTCGGGGTGCTCTTTGGTGTCTACCCCGCGCGGAAAGCGGCTTATTTGGATCCAATTGAAGCGCTAAGACACGAGTAGATACTGAAGGAAGACACAGGGTCGGAGTGTTCGCTTGTCGATTCACACCGCGAGTTTGAGACTTAGTTGATCCCAAATCCGTAAGCAGCCATATCCCATGAATGAATTTGCTTTTCGCGTCGAAGATCTCCATCGAACCTATTACATGAAAGGCGAGACCGTCCACGCGCTTCGCGGGGTCTCATTTGATGTTCGGAACGGTGAGTACATTGCCATCATGGGGCCGTCCGGATCAGGCAAAAGCACACTCCTGAATGTCTTGGGTTGCTTGGATCGACCCACTCAGGGGAAATATCTGCTGGCCGGTCAGGATGTGGCGAAGATCAATGACTACCAGTTGTCTCGGATTCGAGGACAGCGAATTGGTTTTGTATTTCAGTCGTATAATCTACTGCAACAACTCAACGTGGTAGAGAACATCAAAGTCCCGCTTCAATATCAAGGTTTAATTGGGAAAGACGCCAACGAGAAATGCCGGGAACTCGCAGAGTTAGTCGGACTCGGTGCAAGACTTTATCACCGTCCAACGGAACTCTCGGGTGGTCAACAGCAACGTGTGGCCATCGCGCGGAGTCTCGTGAATGATCCCTATTTTGTATTGGCCGACGAAGCGACCGGGAATCTCGATTCCAAGACGACCGAAGAGGTGCTCGACCTGTTCGAATCTCTGAATCAGGGTGGCAAGACGATCGTGATGATCACGCATGAAGATGAGGTGGCGGAGAGAGCCAAGCGTGTGATTCGATTGCGGGATGGGATGATTGAATCTGACAAAAGTCGACCACAGCGGATCGCGGTGGGTCGATGATTATCCATTTCCCTTTTCTGTAATCTGATTTGGGAAGAGTTGACACTCGCGAAAGCTTCAAAGGTTGGATTCAAGTTTTGCTTTGAGGGACTGCAGTTCCTTTTCGGCTGCGTCGCAGCCTTGTTTCGCCATGATCCAACCGATGAAGAAGAGAAGAATCTTCATGATTCCCTTGGGTTGAACCCGTGACGTTTGGGTTACCCGTGTACCGTCTCCGATCTTTTCAAAAGCATAATCGACTTCGATGTCAAACCGTTCACCGATCATTTGAATGGAAGACTGGGTTGGTTCAGACCATGCGGTGACTTCCCCCTGAAACTCCATCCTACAGCCGTGATCTTCCGTTACGCACCGAAACGTCGCACCGACACCTCGAAGATCATTGGTGGGTTGATCTTCGATTACCGTGAGGCTCCAGTCTTCTACTTTCTCATTGGTATATCGGAACACCGTTTCGATGGGGCAGGCGATATCAATGCTCACGCAGGTCTGCATCATCTTAAGTCGGCCCTTTGGATTTCGAGTTGGATCGAATGGATCACGGAGACGCATAGAGCACGGAATAATCAGCAGAAAGGATGGGGGGCTGATCCGCGTTGGAAAGCGGCATACGGTCATCTCCATCCCGCACCTGGTCACATTCGTCCCAGCGTCGATACGCCTCGTCAGCTACTCTTCGTGCGTCATACAACGCATTCAATGCCGCAGCGTAGGCGATAGCTTCCATTTTGCAATCACTGTGCCGTATGAAATTAACATCTTGGACAACGTGTGTGGAATGAATCGACGTTATGTCAGGTTTGCCTACTGAAGTATGGAAACCAGTAAAAAAGGAACCGAACTTGCACAGGAAGCAGCGGCGGAAGCTAAGGATCTTATGCAACAAGCAGAAGATCTCGCTGAAGCCCTCGATCAACTCACGGAGAAAGCAGA
>JAAXIK010000092.1 GCA_012270385.1 Rubripirellula sp.
CTGAAGGCAGCTGCCCAATGCGTATGGGGGCGAGAGATTTCGGCTTCGCTTCTTCTCTGATTGGAGTGAAACGCTTTCGTAATTCACTCGACGGAGTGAATACTTTTTCCGAGTTGAATTGCTGCGAGTGGACAGAGTAATTCAGAAGAGAGGCGTTCAGAATCGCAATGAAAACTAGCGCATACGTATTTCTAAGTACTGATACCAATCCTTGATGAGCAATTACAGGATGAAGACCACGCTTCATGGATTGACGCTCCGCATGCAGGAAATGCATGGGGCACTATGCATCTCTAAAAAACTCGATCACCATGCTCACCAAACTCTAAGCCGCTAGCTAAGCAGCGAAAGATAGCACGCTTATCGTTGTAATCGGAACAAAGCAAACATCCGGTTAATAAAAACAATAGTTTTCACCAGTGTAATCCTCTTAAACATCACTGATCATCCCTTCGAGTGAAGACCAACACACTTAAGAGCAATGACTTGACCGGTATTGCAACACTGTAAAAAAACGTTCTATCGCTACATTCGTCACAGATGAAACTGACGTGAAACACATGGACAATGGCATAAGCATCACAAAGAAACCATGTCAAAAAAAGCATGATTGCTATGGCTATTTTAACCCTCACAACCGGCCCCCGAGCGGTCCCAAAAAAACCAGAAGTTTTTGATGTCCGAGAAGCACGTTATTTACGGGACAAAACAAGAATCGCAGCTGATTCGATTATGCAAGTTAAACATCTTTTCGGACATTGCTGAAAAAAACGAATGCACTTCTCGCATCAGTCATTGCACGACAAACCGTGCAATGAGGGTAACCGCCAAGTCGGCGATAATCCTCGCTATCGAAATACCCTTTTTTAATGTGAGATGTGTTAGATGAAGAAACTAGTCTTCGCAAGTTTGGCGTTACTTTGCAGCTCCTACACCCATGCTGCGGATCTTTCCTCTTTCGGACTTGAAAGTCTTACCCCCATCAGCAACGAAGCAGCTGAAACGGTTCGCGGTCAGGGTGGAAGCACTTTGGTTCGATCGGTTGGAACGAGTTCCATGGCCTTCAGCATTGTTGATCCAGAAACTGGATCCATCTTCAACATGAATTCGACTTCGCAGCAGACTGGCCATGATGGCATTGAATTCGTCAGTGCTGACAGTGGAGCCCAAGCAGTGGGAAATACTGCGGTGGGTGGGATTCAATTCGGAGATGAGACGTTTGAAATGGACGAATTTGCCTTCAGCTTAAGCTGCTTCTCCGCCGTTACTCAGGCCCAGCAGGTAGCCGGACCAGGAAAAGGTTTGGATTTCACCTCAATCCTTCAGTAAGTCCTCAATTCAATCCAATCCATAGCCAAATCAAAACAACCTAAGAGCAAATAACATGAAAAACATCGCATTACTCAGCATCTTTGCCACCTTGATGACATTCGGCCAATCCTTCGCAAGCGACTTGAGTGATTTTGGTCTCTCCTCCCTAGAGCCCATCTCCGAAGAACAAGTAGACAGCGTGCGGGGACAAGGTCTCGATTCAGTGGGAATGGCAACCTTCCAGATTTTTGCGTTCGACTATCTTTCCGGTTCTTCGATAAACCTTCAATCTTCGTCGATTAACGCAAGCACAGGTTTACATATTTCCGGGTTTGATCTGGATGAAATTGAACCGCTGGTCGGCACGAATTCAACAGCAGGCATGAGTGCCTTTGGGATTTCCATCGACGGATTCACTGTCGAAACCACCGACCTTTCGGTTGGCTCAATCGGATCGGCATTCTTCTTCGGCTCCGATTCCACCGCAACGTACACCGAGTAACGATAGCGAGGAGATAGGTGTTGTACCTATCTACGAGAAAAGGGGCGAAGGTATTAAACCTTCGCCCCTTTTTTTTTGCTTCCCAGTTGAGTCAAACCACTCAGAGGGCAAGCAACACCTGTTCGGTAGTGCTCTACTGAACTGCGTCGAATAGGATGGTCGTTCCAGCTGCAGCGCTGTCACCCCAAGCTCCAAGAGCAAACTCGGTGGCGGTTAGATTGAAGTCACCAACATTGAAGTCAAGATCAGTGATCGTGGAAACCGACTGGGTCGCACTCGAAACGAAAGAAGCTTCTTCCATTGCAGATTCATAATCGATGTCGCCATGATCAGACGAATGGTTAATCGAGCTGGACGACAAGTTGATGCTTGAACCACCAACCGAATCAAAGATAAAGATCTGCATCGCGGTCATTGCAGTGGATTCTGATGATGCAAAACCCGCTCCGCGAATCTCGCTTCCTTGGTTTTCACTGATGGTCTCGATTGATCCGATTCCGAATTCACTTAGATCTTGAGCCGACAAAGGAGCGGCGACCGAAGCGATAAGACAAAGACTAAATACTCGTGCTAACATTTTGTTCATTTTTAAGTTATCCAGGTGATATTTTGTTTTCTACGGGTTGAGGAGAAGGAGAGATTAGTTGCCACCGAACATGGATGACAAATCAAATGCGCCCGAAGGACCCGCGGCGAGAGTCGCTTGTGACACCGAGTTAAACCCGGTGAGAGCAAAGTTGAACTCACCCATCTCAAAAGTCGCATCACCGAGTTGGATACCTGCTTGTGCTACGGCTCCGACGGCTTGGCTGGCTCCGGAAGAACCGGCGAAGAGATCGACGCCGTCGTAGGACAAGGTTTGTGAATTCGAGTTCAGGTTGATGACCGAACCGGTTGCTTTGTCAGCCAGTGACAATGCGAAAGATTGTGTTGCCAAGGAATTCACATAAGTCGACATTCCTTGTCCGCGAATCTCTGCTCCCTCGGTTGCAGTGATTTCCTGAACCTGAGGAAGGCCGAAATCGGAAAGATCTGCGGCGAAACAAGGTGTTGCAAGAGCAACAGCAAAAAGAAAACTCAAAACCTTCATGGAGGTTACTCCCTGTAAAAACAATTAGGTGTTGCAGACACCGATAAGCGTGTCTGGGGGAAACAAGTGCGATGGGCATGAGCCCATGTCGTTCACAGGGAGCTAGCGAGGTACTAGTTCATTTTTTTAACTCGTTCCGGCACTTTTTATGATTTCTAGTACTTTTTTGACACGGCAAAACCGGACCATTCGGACTCATCTTTGCAAAGCGATGAGATGAGTTCAGCCTGTAACAGATGAAAGTTCTGGCCCGTTTTTCAGCCTCGTTTCAGCTTTGTGATCTCTAGCTTTTATGCGTGAACACCTCTGAGGGAAGCACCGATCATTCGCATTAATCTTCAGATTTGGGCCTCAACGAATCTACCGGTGGCAGCAGAACACGGCCGCTTGCCGGCATCTACCAGCCCTGAAACAAATCAAGGCATCACGACATCCGTCTGTTGTCACCTACCTTTTTCTATGGATCACGTATTACGCGAACGGCGACTTGTCAACGTCGACAACCCCACCCGCCTCACTAATCGGCACAGTCGTCAAAACGCATTCATTAACCTGACCGTCATCCCTGTTCCCAGCTAATGGCCTTAGTTATGACCGACGTTTGCTCGATATGGAGAATGCACCGGTGATATGTGCACGTGCACACATGAGTGCCCCAAGACGAAGTTTCTCTCCATCACGATTGATTAAACATGAAATCATTCATCAACATTGCAACAGTCTGCATGAGTCTAGCGATTTCCTTCACGGCACACGGGCAAGATGGTTTCAAAGTCAATCAAGATGACTCCGCTTTATTATCCCAATTCGGACTCGAAAGTATCCAACCGATACAGAAATCTACCGCGGCGAGTGTACGCGGAGAGGGTGGCGTGGCCCGAACCAATGGATTCAGTTTTGTGAGTGGGATTCTAGTTGACCCCAGTACAACCAGTAACATCTTTGGTTTGGATGCCAACTCAGCTTTCTCCCTGCTAACGCTCGAAGACCCTCTTCGCCCAGCGGATCCGGTTCATCAGCACCAATCTCAATTGGAGCTCGAACTATCCGTAGACACCTATTTTTCTAATATCATCGGCGGAGCGGGCGGTGCGGCTGCCGCTTACTTTAGATAGGCACAGCATTGGCAATCGCCAACGGTATTTTCACCATCGACATGACGACGAGCACGAGGTGGTGCTGCACACCTGAAGTCAGCTCTGGTGGTCAGTTTCTAGCTGTTTCTGAAAACAGGTCGCGATGCTCTCGGACAGAAGAATAGGAGACGCGACTAGGCATGAAACGATAATCGAGGACCACCTCCTGCCGAGATGCGTGTGCGTTGGGATCTCCGTAACCGCTCGATACAAAACGAAACGCAGTCCCGAGATTGGTGAGATAAGGAGCAAAAACTCGCATTTCCTCGAGATCAAGAGTTCCACTCCTTCGTAGCCAATCCACCGGTGTTAGTCGATCTTCAGCTGTATTGCTCCGATTCGCGCGGGCATCAATCCCAAGGTTCTCTCGATTCAGCACAATTCGGTCAGCCACTTCGTTCTGCATTCCCGGGATAGCGCGAAGCACTTCCATGGGAGCACGATTCACGTTCACGTGAGCAGAGATTGAAGTGCCCCTCACAAAGCTAAGTTCCCTATTGAGATCCGGCAGAGCCTCGCTGTAGGTACTTTCATTATCTGGCCAAGGACTTTCAATCAGCAGAGATCCGTCCTCACTTGGATATTCGACGGCAACCCCGATTAAATCATAAGGACTGCGAATCAGAAACATCCCACGACCATTGATCTTCAGGGGTCCCCTGTTCTCAATGATCTTGGGTGAATCCGAATCACCATCGGTGTCATCACCTTCTCTGTTCTGACGTTCCGCTCGTTGTCTTGTTTCTTCTTCCTTATCGACGGCAAAATCATCTTGAGCGAGTAGAGTCTTATCTTTGGGACCCACCAAACGATAGGCAACAAGATAAGTAGCCACTTTTTGATTAAACCGGTCGTTCAATTGATCGTAGAGATCCACCAGATCATCTTGATTCATCAAGATTCGATCATTTCCCTCAGCGTTAAAGAGAGAAGGACCACCGTAGACAGAAAAAAACATCGAAAGATGAGGTTGACTGATCTTTGGGCTTGAGCCCGAGATTGCTCCCGCATTCGAAAGTTCATGAGGCCCCGGCGAGGTCTTCCACTTGGATCTTCCTGTAGCACCGTACAAGATTTCTGGCGTGATGCCGCGAACCCCCAGAAGATCATCGAGATGATCAAGACGTTGATTGCGTGCCACGCGATTTGCCTCCTTGGATTGATAGTAAGAAGATTCAGCACCAAATTCACGTTGAATCTCATCCTCATCCATCCAATCGAGAATCGAATCCGCAATCACTAGTGTCACCCCGGGAATACACATCAGCATCCTGCGTGCTTCGGGTGCATAGACCGGCTCCAGGGGTATCTGATTCAAGTTCAGCTTGCAGGATTCATCGTAGACGCCGGGACTCCACTGTTGATCCTGCTCATTCCAGTAGGAAATCTCAAAAGATCCCATCCTTTGATTGCCCGAAAACCCCACCTCACCTCGCCAACGATCAGGCCATCCCTCACCTGGCTTCTCAAGGAGCCTAGCTGATTGAATTTTGGCTGTTGTGTAGGCGATACCGGACTCTGACAAACTGAATGCACGACGTGCCCGGACTGCTCCGGTTGAGGCAACATTGGAAATCAACATACGTTCCGAGAAGAGATAAGCTGCTGAAATGAGAATCAGGAGCAGCACGCAGACAACCAGCATCAGAAACCCATCTCTAGATTGATGAATAGCTTTGCATTTCGAAAATGAGTTCCCAGAAAAGCAATTTCTTCTTGGTTTCCCTGGGTTGCGGCAAGTCATTGGTACGCTCGAATCAGACTCAAGTCCCACGAATAGATCTCTTTCAGGATCCCTCGGTATGGCAGAGGAACCGCAGTCGCTATCGGATTCGCTTATGGCAGATCAGAACTGAATTGGCTCAAACGGATATCGCTGCAAGAGCTCCTCGGGATATAGGCTGCGGAAAAAACCTAGGTCACAGACTTTACGCAGGATCTGAAAAAAACATCCTGGGATAAATCCAATTCCGTTCTGTTCGTGTTGGGTCCGATGATAGGGAATCCGTTGATTGTGAGACCGATCACAGAATGAAATCCCTCCGTAAAGTTGCTGACTGATGTGATTCGGTAATTGGGTACATGATCGCCGCTAAGTTAGCCATGTTCAGTACTCCACTGCGTCTAAGACACATATTGCTTAGGCTTTAAAATCAGAAAATCCGAAAGGAATACTATTGCTTGTATAATCCTCACAATTAGTTTGGTGCGTGCACGAGAAAATCATCACTACCTAAAGCTGCGGCTAAGAATTTCTGAAGATGAACCGTGCACCTAGTACACATTCGGTCTATACGTATCGAACTCCTATTGGCTCTCAAGCCCGCTCTGGCGACCCTATTCTTACGCAAGAGCGACGACGCGAAATCAATGCCCTGATTAACGGTTTCTCTACCGCAAACAATTTCAGAAGTCAGAGACTTATCGCTGAAACCCAACAGCTTGCTCTAACTCAAAGTCGAAATAGGATCAAGCAATAAGGACTAGCGCA
>JAAXIK010000323.1:0-356 GCA_012270385.1 Rubripirellula sp.
ATCGAATCGGGGTGAATGATGGGAAGGGAGGATTGAATTGGCACGTGGTGGGGAACCGTGAGCAGGATGTGAAGCCCGGATTGGGTGTTGTGATTACCAACCTCGACGGAGAAGTAGGAAATGAAATCTTCGTGGGGAACGATAGTACGGCTAACCAGCTCTGGAAGTATCAGCGTGAGCAACAAGAGTATCAAGATTTAGCGATGGTAAAGGGGATCGCTTTCTCGTCGGGAGGAGCGGGCACGGCTAGCATGGGAATCGCTGCTGCTGATTTCGATAGAAATCGGGAGTTGGATTTTCATATTGCGAATTTTCAAGGGGAACACGTCTGTCTCTACAACCAGAATGAGCCAAGG
>JAAXIK010000323.1:366-6501 GCA_012270385.1 Rubripirellula sp.
TCGTGATCGCGCGAACCAATTGGGTCTGGGTGCAGTGAGTCTGCCAGTTCTGGGATTTGGCGCTCAGGCGGGCGATTATGACAATAGCGGATCGATAGATTTGTTGGTCACCAATGGGCATGTGGATGATTACCTGCAGATGCAAGGAACGTTTCAGCAGCCACCACAATTATTTGTAAATCAAGGCGATCACTTTGAAGCTCTTTCTGTTCAAGATGAGTCGAGATATTGGTCCACGGGGCATGTCGGAAGAGCGATGGCAAAGGTGGATTTTAATCGTGATGGTCAAATGGATCTGATTCTTACCCACTTGGGCGAGCGATCTGCTTTATTACAAAATCAAACCTCCAGTGATTACCATTGGCTCCAATTGGAGTTGGTGGGAACGGAGTCCGAACGTGATGCGGTGGGTGCACGGGTGGAGGTTTTATCTGAGGGAGTTCGTGACAACGAGTGGCTTGTCACCGGTGACGGATATCTGTGTAGAAATGAGCAAGTACTCTCCTTCGGTCTGGGGAACCGAGCCAATGTGACCGAGGTACGGATCCATTGGCCTAATGGAAACTCACAACGATTTGTTGGGTTTCTGTCTGACCATCGCTATCAACTTATCGAAGGGCAAGTCGAGCCCCACCTGCTTTGGTAGGTCTTGGTGAAATGCGATCAGCTACATCACGTGGTTGTCTCGAGATGTCCAAAAAGTGAGTTGCGAACTTCGGGTTCACGAATTTTCCAGATTACCGCGTCAATGAAATAGTGATGTAGATTGATGATCATCATGGTCGCCGCACCCGCGGGAATGAGTTGCTTCGGTACAGCAGGGAAACTCGCCCATTCAAATGCAAGGTAGCCCACTGCTACGAGGCAAACGTAGTAAATCAGTAAATGGTATTTACGCTTGTTTCGGGGTGTGTAGTCATTGATTTCTACGCGAATAGGAAACATCAGATACTGCACTGCATGGAAAATTTGCAGTAGAAAGAAAGAAGCGGGATTGATGTCGACCATCGCATACCAACTAAAGGTTGCTGCCCAAGGCAGCCAAATTCGGATGGGGATTTGTCTGTTGGACTGTTGCGACATTGTCCAGAAACCGTAGAGGCCGGCAACAAATCCGATGGCCACCAACAGCCGACATAAGGACATGACGGATTGCATGAGATATTTCCCCGCATCCTGTTCACTGAGAGTTTGTTGAATAAACCCAGTGGAGTCATATGCCCATGCGATGTGATAAAGGAATAACGCGAGGAATCCTCCTCGAACCAATCGCCGTTGGATCGGGCTAATTCGAAAACCTTCCAAGTGGGCAAAGCAGGCTGTGGTACCCCAGGACTGTCCTGTGTAGTGCCAAGCCAACACAATCGGAGCGATGAGGGTAAGCACTCCCATGATACCCAAGGGGTCATAGAAGCTTTGTTGGTAGGAGCTGTAGATGATGTAAATCAGAAATAGCGCGGAGATAGCTGGGAATGCCAGTGTGACGATGGGGTGTTTACGTAAGTTCCCGGTGCGTGAATAGAGCAGTCGATACGAAGCCATGAAGTGGGGACCATTGATAAATAGGTCCGTGAACAAGTAGAGTTCGATTGCCAACAGAAACTGACTGACGCCGCTTTGGGTGATCCAACCGAAACTGATTACGAATAAGGCAATGAGGAGCGATATTCCGCCACCCATCAAAGGGTCTATTCTCCGCGAGAGAATCACCCGCTTGGCAACCGAGGCCTCATCCGAGTTTGAAACTTCACTTTCCCTGGGATGGCCTACGTTTTCTGACTTCGCACTTTGGTTTTTCTGAGATTGGATACGACTCAAGTCCGGCCTCGGCCGTTTTCGTTTTGAGTGCTCGTTATTTTGATGCCGGGTCACGAGGAAGTGCTCAAAGGTGAGTCGCGGATGAAGGAAAGCGAGTTCGCCAAACCAAAGTGTCACTTTACCAAGATTCATGGTAACGCGAGTTCTGCTAACACGAGTTATAGTAGCACGCCTTTCAACCTCTGGCAGACGGGTTTTGTGGAATTCGACCCTGAGACTCGCTTGTCGTTGTACTCATGTTCAGCTCACGGGGTTAAATTTCGATTGATGGCCTCCATCATGGGCTTGGAGGGAACGGTGGGCGTTTAGCAGGCTTGAAGTTCAATAACCCGGGGTGTTGCATGGGCTCTTTGTCACGCATGCGAACTTGCAGCACGGTCGAATATTGATTGGTTCAATGTTAGACTGTTTTCTTTGGTTCCACTGAAATGTGGTGGATTCTTTCAGGAGGAGATTAGGGCTGCCATGAATCTCCTTTCCTTTCCGGCAGAATCTAATTTCTGAATACTTTGTAAAGTCGTTTTGGTTTCCTAATGTTGGATCACATGATTAAGTTTCCCTCTGCAGTTGTTCGGTATGGCTACGCGTTGGTTTTATGCGTTGTTTTTTCTCAAGCCCTCACTGCTGAGGATCGACCCAATATCCTATTCATTTTCTCGGATGATCATGCGATCAATTCTATTTCAAGTTATGAAGGGACCTTGGCTGAAGTCGCTCCTACACCGAACATTGATCGTATTGCGAAAGAGGGTGCAGTTTTTCTGAATTCATTCTGTGGGAATTCTATTTGCGGGCCTTCACGGGCAACCATTCTGACTGGGAAGCACAGCCACAAGAATGGTTTTATGCGTAATACCGGAAAGGGTTTTGATCAGAGCCAGTGGACAGTGGCAAAGGCGTTACAAGAGAACGGATATCGCACTGCGGTCATCGGGAAATGGCACTTGAAAACGACTCCACTGGGTTTTGATCATTGGGAGATTTTCCCCGGGCAGGGGAGCTACTATAACCCTGTCTTCATTCAGCCCGACGGTAGTCAAAAGCGAGTGGAAGGCTACGCGACCGATTTGACAACAGAAAAAGCGATCAAGTGGCTTGAGGAGCGAGATGAGAGCGAGCCTTTCTTTCTGATGTGCCAGCACAAAGCTCCGCATCGGACGTTTGCTCCAGCACTGCGTCACCTTGGGGCTTTCGATGATGTTGAGATTCCTGAACCTGATACCCTTTTTGATGACTATCGAAATCGCAGTATGACCCTTGCTGGAAATGAAATGGAGATTGATCGACATTTCGACTGGGCATACGACGCGAAGGTGCGGAAGAATGAACGTGGTGAAGTGAAGCTCCCACCGCCAGATCGTTACGGTACCCCTGAGTACAATCGCATGACGGCGGAACAAAAAGAAAAATGGGACGCCTATTTCAGTCCGAAGAATCAGGATTTCCTAAAAGCCTTTGCGGCGGGTGAATTCGACCATCGTCAGATGGTGCAGTGGAAGTATCGTCGATACATGCGGAATTATCTCAGTACCGTAAAGGCTGTTGACGACAGTGTTGGCCGCCTGCTGGATTACCTTGACGATCATGGTCTAGCCGAAAATACGTTGGTGATTTATTCCTCGGACCAAGGTTTTTATTTAGGAGAGCATGGTTGGTACGACAAGCGTTGGATGTTCGAGGAATCCTTCCGTATGCCATTTATTGCTAGATGGCCGGGTAAGATTCGAGCAGGTGCGAAGCCCGATGAACTGATTCAGAATATTGACTACGCTCCGACGTTTCTTGAGGTTGCCGGAATCGAGATACCGAAGGAAATTCAGGGGCGTTCTCTTGTGCCAATCATGAAACAGAGAGATGTGGATTGGCGAAAATCCCTTTATTACTCGTATTACGAGCTTGGGGAACACGCGGTGCCTCAGCATTTTGGCGTTCGCACCGATCGTCATAAACTGATCCATTTCCCCATGACCAATGAATGGAACTTGTTCGACCTAGAGAAAGACCCGAACGAGATGCGAAGCGTGCACGATGATCCCAAGTACGCATCGGTGATGTCGGAACTTCGTGAAGAGTTTAAAAGGCTTCGCGAGCACTACGAGGCTCCGCCGCTACCCAAGCGGTAAGCCTTCTGCTGTTACCGCGGAAGATTTTGGAAGTCAATCTCTGGTGGTGAGTGAAGAGTATTCTCAAGCTCAAAGCGCGAACCTGCTTTTCCGGTTTCGCCAAAGAATCCACAATTACGGAGATAGAACTGATCGCCGCTGGTGCCACCTGAGAAGTCGAGGCGGTGCTTACCACCACCAGTTGCGTCCACCGAGAAGGTTGCTTCTTTGCAGGTATGCCACTGAGCTTCCGTGTCTCGAACCCATACATTCCCGTAATGCCCCCGCCTCTCGAGGTGGCCGTGGGTTGGATAAAAGCTCTCTAGAAACGAATGAAACCCTCGGAGGTGTGTATCGGTTTTAGGTCTGCGAAAGCTGGCAATCAGCAGCCATTCTTGTTTCTCTTTATCTCCAAACCAGGATGTGTAGGTGGTCTCTTGGTTACCTGTAGGAATCACCTCGGTGAGGAATCGATAGGTTCGACCTGCTTTCCAAGGATAGATCAAGTAGCTCTGTCCCCCTGATCCTTCGTTTCCAAATTCACCGAGGTGGACACCATTACCCTTTCCTAAGGCCACTATGCGTTGATCTGCAGGGATTTCCCGCGGATTATCCGTTCGGAAGGGGCTCCAAATCGAGAAAAGAACACGTCTCTCCGAAGGGCCATTAACCTGCATGCCGAAGTAGCCCTCTCCAAACCCGTTCGCCATGTAGAACGTACCCAAAGGGTCAAGAGTTTCCGGTACCGTCAGTTCGCTGTAGGCGTAAGTCAGTGCTTTGCCTTGCGGGACCGAGTAACGTAGGTGAACAGAGGGTCCGCGGCGCCCCCAGTAAAACATGTTGCCTTCATTACTCGCCACAAAAGAGAGTTCTAGGTCATCGCTGTTGCTCGTCACAACCAGTTCGTGAATTTCAATAGGTGCCTTGGTAGCGGGCCGAAGATCGAGTTTTGCGTATCCGGCTTGCGAAACGCTTACTTGTCCAATCGAAACTAAACTCGGCTCTCGTTGTTGTACGGTGAAGTCGAATTTTTGATCTTTAAAGATCGCAGTGACCTTTGCCGGCGCATCGATCGCCGATGCTTTGATTGCGAGATTCAGTTTTGATTCCGTGTTGACGTGAAAGAACACCGAGATGACCTCATTGCGTTGGCCAAATCGAATAGGCCCCTGTCTCGAAAAGCCTTCATTCCCCGGCGTCGGTTCTGTTCGATAGGCATTGCCTGCAAGTGGAATTGTCCATTCCGCAGCGAAGTTTGATTCTCCTGAGAGAATCACTAGCATCAATATCAGGGTGTTTCGAAGTGCGTACATGGTTGGGTAACTCAGAGATAAAAACCTGAAGGGCTTCATTTCATTTTGTGGTTCAGGGGTCTACTTGTTCGGCATGCCCGATCCATGGAGATCGAGAATGGTTTCGATTTTGGTGACAAATTCGGTGCCGCCTTGGTGTGGTACCGTTCCAAGAACTGGAATGTCGCCGTATTTTTCAATCTGGCCAGCGTTATCTTTTAAAGCTTCGTCGAATCGCTCCTGCGGATGCGAAAGGAAAATACCACGGGGCTCACAGTCTCGTGCCTTGGCTGCTTCGCAAGTCGACAGGACTTGGTGAATCGCACCAAGCCGGTTTTCTGCGATCAGAATTAATTCTGCATTGAATTGCTTTGCGAGATCGATATTCAGCATCTCATCCGCGATCGGACTGAATAATCCCCCAGCGCCCTCAATCAAGAGAATATCACTGTCGGATTCCCAAGGTTCTAATCAAGAGATGAGTTGATGCTTGTCCACTTGAGTCCCCTCGGCTTCAGCGGCTTGGGGAGGCGCGAGTGGTTTTTGAAATCGCTGGGGGCAAACTTGCTCTAGGGGTCGAGGTCTTCCTGCTGCGTTCCATAAACTTACAGCAGCTTCGGCGACGAGCCTGCCCTCTATCCATTGGCCACCACTTGCAACAGGTTTGTAGATGCCAACTCGGTGCCCTCTGTTGAAAAGGTACTCGGCGAGCAGCGATGTCACATAAGTTTTACCAACTTCCGTATCGGTACCTGCAATGAACAGCCGCCTTGGCTTACGATGTTCCACTGAATCCTCGCGGTTGATTTTTAGCACTACGAACCTCATTAAGTTAACCAGAACCCCTGATCTGAAGGAACCCGCCTGTGGGACGCAATGTTAGTTTATCTTTGGTGCAAATGCGAGATGCCGGATCACCGGCG
>JAAXIK010000410.1:0-28912 GCA_012270385.1 Rubripirellula sp.
ACTGTCCATATGGGCCGCAGCCCTACATTGCGCGCCTGCCCCGCAAACTCAGTCAAGGCGATCCCTTGGCGATTAGCGGCGGGAGGTGCGGACGGGGGGGCAGCTCTTGCGGGCAGACGGAACTCAGCAGCACGCAAAGTTTGGTATATCCTACTTTACTGTTGCCGAAGCTGTGGATTGACGTGGCGCTCAAAGTGATCTTGGAACCACTGATTGATCGGCTTGGTACTTGTGCTGGCGTGGTAGGGAGCGTCATGTTTCGGTAAGAGAAGCCTAAGTTGAGCGAGTGTCTCCGCAGCATTTGCGGTTCCAGCGAGATTTCGCCACTCGCGCGGGTCAGCATCGTGATCGTAGAGTTCCTCGCTTCCATCCTCATAGCGGATGTAGCGATATCGCTCAGTCCTTATCGCGTGGTTTCCCTTGGCATAAGTGGTGAGCACACCCTGGCGACTTAGCGTCGTTTCATGGGGTGCAGACAAAACTTTTGCGAGGCTCATTCCTTCGTTGCTGGAAAGTTTCGGTATTTTGCAGAGATCAATCAGTGTGGGGAAAATATCAATCAAACCTACAGGTAAATCGGAACGCTTGCCTACTGCCACCGCGTTCTTAGTTTTTGTGCGCAAATCAACAAAACAAAGTGGAACATGAGTCGATTCTTCCCACAGGGAGTGCTTGCTCACCCGATCCTTCTCACCAAGGTGATATCCGTGGTCACTGAGCAAGACGATGATGGTGTTTTCCGCGTGCTGACTACTTTCCAACGCTGCTAACACGCGACCCACCTGATGATCAACATAAGCCACGCATGCTAGGTAGGCTTGAACACACTTTCGATATTGCAAACCCTTTTCAGCTTGGAGAAAACGCAGGTTTGGATATTTGGGGACCTCGTGCACTGCCCTGCCGGTGTCGGGTACGTCCGACAGATCCTCCTCGAGGATTTCGGGAAGCTGAATTTCTGATAGTGGGAAAAGGTCAAACCATTTGGCGGGAACGTAGAAGGGGACGTGTGGCCGAACGAAGCCCACGCCCATCAAGAAAGGCTTGTCGAAGTTTCGATTCAGATTTTTGATCGCCCAGTCAGCCGTCTTTGTGTCGCTTAGATCAGCATCTTGGTCTGGGAACCTGCCCCAGTCGGTCAACGTTCCTGACCAAGGAACATCAGGTAGGAAATAGTTGAAGCGTTGTCTTCCGGGAGGGTAGGGTCCAAATCCATGGAAGTTACCGCCATATTCGTGAAAGGCGATCTTGCCGGGATAGCCGTGAGTGATCTTTCCAACTCCCAGAGTGTGATAGCCGTTTTTTGCAAAGTATTCCGGCATCAGATGCCCACGAAAGAACGTGTCGTCCTTGGCCAAGGTGTCCTTGACCGGTTGCTGGTAGACTCCCGTTGCGTGTGGGTAACGACCAGAGAGCCATGAAGCTCTCGACGGACCGCAGAGGGGAGCCTGACAATGGGCGTTAGTGAATAGAACACCTCGTTGAGCGAGTCGATCAATGTTGGGAGTTTTTGCTTGAGCATGCCCTCCCATGCAACCTACCCAATCATTCAAGTCATCAATGGAAAGAAGAAGAAGATTGGGGCGGTCGTTGCCCAGCGTATTAGAACAAAGGAGTGAGGTGATGAGGGCAGCGTAAAGGATTTGCTTGATCAGCATGGATGGCAAGTGAGCGATTCGTGTTAATGGGATAGAAAGTGTGTGGAACACTTGTTGCGAACCTAACGTCGGTGAGTTGCTTCCGTCTCCTTCACCGAGGATATTCCGTTTTACACTGTGCTCAGTTCGATTCTAAAAATCTGCTTGCTGATTCATAAGCCTGATGGCCCGTCGAATTTCCTGGCAGCACCGGAGATTCCTTTGACGGAAGAAACTGGCGATGCTTAAGAATCGTTTCCGAGTAGAGTGGGTCATCGATAAGATTCTTCCATTCATGTGGATCTTCTCGATGGTCATAAAGTTCTTCGGATTGATCAAGATATCGGATATAACGAAAGTGTTCCGAGCGGACCGCGTAGTTGCCTTTTCCAAATGAAGACAGTGCAACATGAGGCCAATGCGTTTCGCTGTCTTTCATTAGAGGCACTAATGATCTCCCCTCTTGATGACGATCGCTTGGGAGTTCGGCAAATTCCAACCGCGTTGGGAAATTATCGAGCAGCGGAGCAGTTTTGCTTGTCCTTTGTTTGGCTGGGTATCCCGGTGCTGAGATAATCAACGGAACTCGCGTTCCATTTTCCCAGATGCTTCTTTTTGCCCAACGCTGTTTTTCACCGAGGTGAAAGCCATGATCTGCAAAGAGTACAACAATCGTGTTATCTCGGTGCGGTGATGCTTCCAACGCATCGAGCACAAGCCCGAGGCAATGATCGGCAAAAGCGATCGATGCAAGATAAGACTGTACCGCGTGTTCCCACTGTCCGGCAGATTTGACCCACTCGTGTTGTGGTGAGACGTGCTTGTCGTTTGTCAAAGCGATCGCATAATCACTCAGGTCATCCCGATCACTTTCCTGAATGAGCGGGAGTTGGATCTGGTCGATAGGGAATAAATCAAACCATTTTTTGGGAGCGAACATCGGGACGTGAGGACGATAAAATCCTACTCCCATAAAAAACGGCTTGTCAGCTTTCTCAGGCATCGACTGCAACTGGTCAACTGCCCACTTCGCGATTTTGAAATCGGGCATCTGATTGTCCTTCTCGGGAAAAGCGCCCCAGTCCCAAAGTGGATGGCCGTGAGGTTGCGAGATTTTCTTTTCAGGACGTGGTCCAAAGCCACCAAAACTGCCGCCGTAGGTTTCAAAAAAACGTTGATCGCCCCTGTGAAAGATTTTTCCAGCGGCCAGCGTGGAATATCCGTGCTTTGCAAATCGTTCAGGCAAGGTGTCCAGACCCGACAACTCGGGCGCGTCCTTTAGGTCTGGGCCTAGGAAATAAACTCCCGAAGTGTGTGGGTGCCGACCCGTCAGAAGACTCGCCCTTGAGGGATTACAGACCGGTGACTGGCAGTGTGCGTTGGAAAAAAGAGTGCCCTGTCCAGCGAGTCGATCAAGGTTGGGGGTTCTCGCCTGCGGGTGACCCTTCAGGCCGCCGGTCCAGTCATTGAGATCATCGATCGAGATAAGCAGGACGTTCGGACGTTCCTTTGCTAGCAAACTTGTTTGCAGCATCAGAAGGGCAAGGATCGCAATCATTTGTTTCATGGGTCGGCGTTCAAGTGAGAGGGGAGACTATTGTAGCATCCCCCATTGGATGGCGGTGACCAGGGGCGAAGGTGACATGGCGATTGTCATTTAACAGAACTCCCGCATGAGTCGTAAAAAAAATTGTGTTCCCTCAGTCGCATGTCGATGACTGACTCTGGGGGAGCATGCGGGCTGATCTTCATCAGGTCGGCCGGTCGTCGATGATAGCAATTGTTTTTGAGGTAATGATTCATCATGAACTACCAATTTCGTGCTCGGCAGTGTCCCGCCGTTCTCCTGCCCGTAGCTTGCTTTCTTCTGTTCTGCTCGGCACATACTTCGGCTCAAGATCTTTGTGATGTTTCCTTCGATGCCTCATCGACTTCTGATCACTGTGATTCTTTGGGGCTTAGCCGGGGCAGCAAGAGTAATGGAACGTGGGGGACTCTCATGCAGTGGAGTCGTCATCAAGGATCCTCTGGCGGTCCGGATCTGAATGCCCCTCTGGTTACCGACCGCCCTGACTTCACCGAAGCGAGTTCGACCGTTGGCCGGGGGATCGCTCAACTGGAGTTTGGCTACACTTACACCCACGATGAAAGTGGATTGATAGAAAGTAAATCTCATTCCTATCCTGAGATGCTACTCAGGTATGGCATTCTGGCAGATTGGCTCGAGTTTCGAGCTGCATGGAACTACACCGGTTTAGACAATGAAGAGCTTCGTTTTTCCGGCTCGGATGATCTTTACCTGGGTTTTAAGATTGGCCTGACTCCTCAGGCAGGAATCTTGCCCGAGATGGCTTTGATTCCTCAGATGACTGTTCCCACTGGCAATGACGCATTCACCGCGGATACAGTGCTCCCCGGGCTCAACTGGATTTATGGTTGGGAACTCAACAACTGCCTTTCTACCGCTGGTAGCACACAATTGAATCGTTCTGTCGAAGGAGCAGCCGACAACGCTTACACCGAATGGGCTCAATCATGGACGGTTGCTGCATCATTTACTGACAGGGTGGGAGGATATGCTGAGTGGTATGGTCTTTTTCCGCACAGCGCAGAATTTTCGGAAACTGAGCACTACATGAATGGTGGTTTCACTTTTCTCTTCACCAATGACTTGCAGTTGGATATTCGGGGTGGTGTGGGCTTAAATGATGCATCCGATGACTATTTCCTTGGAACAGGACTTTCTGTTCGGTTCCAATAGCGATCAAGCCTGCTCTGATATCTTGATGCCTCAACATCCATTCTTGTTTCCTATGCTCGTCTCTCTTGTTCTGACGAGATCTCTCGATTGGATCGCGAGATCCTTAGCCACAGACGCATATCGCATGTGAATGCGATATGCACTGAATGGGAACCTCTTTTTTCTCGCGAGTCATCACCACTTTGTGAACACGGGCCGAGATCGATCGGCTACGATTTACTCCAGAGTTCATGATGATTTGTTCTCAGTCGGAGTCCTCTATCATCTGGCGGAAGCCCTGTGATGAGTGTTCGAATGCATTTCTATTTCGAAATAGCATTCCGCAGTCTTATCGTTCTTCTGCAAGCTTTTCTAGCTATCGCTTTACAACTCTCTTCACTTGTCGGGTCTTGTAAGAAATGAATGGGTCAATGGGTTTTATGACAGGCTATTGGCGAGCACTGCTGTCTTTGCTGTTTTTATTTTCGGTAACTCTAGGGCTAGAAGCAGAGATCCAAGCAGTGCTTTCTGGCGGTAGCCAAATCCCAGACCCCGATGGGAAAGTGCAGGTTTACGTGCTCGCTGGACAATCCAATATGGTTGGCTTCGGTTACTTACAGGATGCTCCTCCCGTGTATCCAAGCGTTTATCTGTCGGCTGATCCGAGTATTAAGGAGGGGAGGATGCCCGTTGGGCGATCTGGTCTTCTGAAGCATGGTTTGTTTCAGGGGCAGGGATCGGATGCGTTATCAGGAGGCGTTGCATCGATCTACAAGGGCGTATTCGATGAAGATCGAAATTATGCGGAGATGGAATCGGTACAGAAGAAGGCGATCAACCTTGGGACAGTCAGGGAAAATCTACCTTCCATAGATCAACCCCACACCGTTGTCGTTAATGCGTATCTAGAGGTTCCCGTGAGTGGGACGTTTGAATTGCATGTGGGTTTTGAATCGAGTTCAAATGCGATCGCTACCCTTGACGGCGAAGAAGTCTACCGAAAGTTGTCAGGGGGGGAGGTGGAATTGCACTCCATCGCTTTAGAGTCCGGTAGGCGTTATCCACTGCAAATTCGGTATCAGCAGGGAGGCTCCGCAACACTCTGGATGAAGCAGGTTGGGATCCAAGGGAAAGGTGATTTAAGATCACTTATTGATGAAGGTAAGTATCCCTGGTTTGTGGATTCCGACGGCGATTGGGCTGTCCGAAGGGATGTGACTTATTGGGAGACAAGGATTTCTAATGAGGAGATAGGTTCGGGTGGTCCACTCTCGGCGACATCGAATGGGATATTTATCGGTCCCTAAGTGCCATTCGGATTTGTGATGGTTGAGTATCACGACGAACCTGTCTTACTCATTGAGTCCTCGATGGGGAATCGTTCGCTGAGTTTTGATTTTCGACCGCCCTCAAGCGGAAAGACTGAGGAGGAGAAAAGTAACGAGTTCTGTGGTGCCGAGTATGATCTATTGCTTGAGGGTGTTCGTCAAACTCTTGCGAATCTTGACAAGGTCGTTCCCGGCTATGCGGGACAGGGCTATGAGATAGCAGGCTTTGTGTGGTTTCAGGGACATAAAGATAAAGATGTGCCAAAGCTTGTTTACGAGAAGCATTTAGTCAATCTGATTGAAGACCTGCGGGACGATTTGAACGCTCCTGAGATGAAGGTGGTCATCGCCACGGTGGGCTTTGGTGGAATGGACATGGAGCCTGGGCATGAACTGACATGGGAAGCTCAAATGGCGCTTGGAGACCCAGAGCAGCACCCGGAGTATGCCAAAAGTGTGTCGACGGTAGATACGCGACCTTATTGGAGAGATCGGGGAGAGTCGCCGACCAACACGGGATACCATTACAACCACAATGCCGAAACTTACGTACTCACTGGCGATGAGGCAGGCCGAGCGATGGTTCGATTATTAGGAGGAAAGGCTGCGTCAATACCTGCTCGAACACTTGAAATTCAGCATCCGAGCGTTCAGCAGGTCTATTCGGATGAGGTCACTGCAAATTTCAACAAGCGTGGTCCGCATTATGCACCTGAGTACTATCGGCAGATGGGGCAATCACTCAAGCCAATCATTGCGGATGAAATGATTCCGGAATTTTTGGAAACCGCTTTGGCTGAAAATAGTCGTGGGATCATTAGGTCACTCACAACCGGAAAAACGCCGGATAATAAGCCAACTGATTTGCGGGGCGATCTCGACACGTTAATTGATTATTACGACATGGCAGGTTTATCGGAGTATCAGTGGAGAGACTTCACTCCCGAGATGCGACAAGCAGATTGGAACTACTTCAGTTTTGATCCTATCGAGAAGCAAACCTTTGAGAAGAGTGATCGGTGGCGAGAGGTTACATTGCCTGAAGGAATGCATCGATGGAAGGAGTTAGACTTTGATCCGGGAGCAGCGGATTGGAAAGTGGGGAAAGCCCCGTTCGGATCTTTTGACGGTAAGCTAAGTCCACTGCGGCCTTCCTGTAATGGACGTTTCTGTCGTTGTAGTGAGAAGCCAAATTCGCTGTGGGAGCATGAAGTACTTTTGATGAGGCAGACGTTTAAGATTCCTCCGCTTCAAAAAGGACATGCATACCGTTTTATTCTTGGGGGAGCGGGCTGTGACCGAACCGGAGAAGGGTTTGCAATTTATGTCAACGGTAAGCTGCTCAAGCAAGTGAACGGCGGTTTCTTTCGGTATACAGGTATTCGTGGTGCATACTTGTTTGACGATATCCTTCCCGAGTTTGAGGGTGGCGAGGTTACCATCGCCATCATGTCTTTCCTTCGTTACACCCATTTTCGAGATCGAACGACATACTTTGGGCCTAATTCGGCATACTACGCCAAGCCCGTTCCAGCCAATGGTAGTGTGAGTCTCTGGATGCAAGAGGCCAAGCTATCGCCAGAGGTAATGGAAGCAACGCAAAGATTTAAGTAGTGTTGGATCCTTTTTTAACTGAAAGAGGCCGACGCTTTCGGTTTTGAACCTCTCGTGTGCCCAAAAGGTGATCATAAGATTGTGAAAGAACAAGATCTTTTTCAAGTCGACGCGTTTGCAGCCAATGTTTTTGAGGGAAATCCGGCAGCTGTGGTGGTCACCGAGCACGAGTTGCAGGATTCCTTGATGCAGGCAATCGCCAATGAGAATAATCTTGCAGAAACTGCGTTCGTTTCTGGCCATGGTCAATCCCGACTGAATATTCGCTGGTTCACTCCAACGATTGAGGTAGATCTATGTGGTCATGCCACACTCGCTGCTGCTCACGTCCTCATGACGCACTACCAACTCCAAGAGGATCTAGTTTTTGCAAGTAAGTCTGGAGAGCTTCGCGTTTCAAAAAGGAACGATATGCTGTGGCTGGATTTTCCCATCGATACATTTCATCGCTGCGATCAATCTGAGCAAGAAAAGGTCAAGCGAATAGTTGGTGTGAATTTGCAGGCGGTTTATCGCGGGAGATTTGATCTTATGGCAGTCGTGCAGGATCAGCGTTCACTGGAGGATTTTTTACCTCGACTTGATGAAATTAAAGAGCTTCCATGCCGAGGGTTGATCGTGACGGCGAAAGGCGATGAACTTGATTTTGTCAGTCGTTTTTTTGCTCCCCAGTCTGGTGTGCCAGAGGATGCCGTGACCGGATCGGCACACACGACTTTGGCTGCTTTTTGGGCCCGAGAATTAGGTAAGCCAAAACTTGTAGCCTAGCAATTGTCCTCAAGGGGAGGACGGATTTGCTGTGAAGGTCATGGCGATCGTGTTCTTATTCGTGGAAATGCGATCACCTATCTTCACGGCAAAATTTCGGTTTAGTGAGATCGATCTGCAACGTGCAAAATAGGTTTTCTTCGAGAGGATTTTAAAGTGATTCATTCTCAACTTTTGAGATGGTTATGGTTTAAAGCATTGCTTTGGCTTTATTCCATTGCGCACGTTGGTTTTGGGCAGCACTCTGTTCAAGCTCAGGAATTGACATCGACTCTCCTTGGCCGAGGAACGCATTGGCAGACGCCGATCTACATTCAAGACTCAGGAGTGGATGGGCCGACGGTGATCGTAACCGGAGGGATTCACGGGAATGAACCGGCGGGATCACGCGCCGCACAGCAGATAAAACACTGGCCAATTCGTAAGGGTAAGCTGATTGTTATCCCAAAGGTAAACGTGGCGGCATTAGCTGCTGACAAAAGATATACCCCCGGGGCAGAGGATTCGCTGCGTGACCTCAACCGGAATTTTCCCTTTCCGGATATCCATGACTCACCGAAAGGCGAGATAGCAACAGCTCTGTGGAACTATCTGCTAGATCAAGATCCTGATTGGCTATTTGATCTTCATGAGGGTTATCATTTTAACATTTCACATCAGCCACCACCCGGGAAAGACAAATCTGTCGGTTCAACGATTATCTGTGATCGACAAAAGCAATCGGGAGTCATGACAGAACGCATGCTTGCTTCTGCCAATGATTTGGTCACGCGACCTGATCGTAAGTTTCTTCTCAAAGAAAGAGGGCCCAAGAGAACAACTCTCGCTTCTGCAGTGATTCACGTGCTTGGAAAGCCGGCGATGATTTTGGAGACGACTCATCAGTTTCAACGTATACCGGTTCGAACTGCGCAGCATCGTGCAATGATGAGTACCGCATTGGTGCAGATTGGAATGTTGGACAAGGATTGCGCAAATGTGTTCGCGCCACCCAAATCGTCGTCGAGAGATATTATTTATGTTGCGTTGTACGATGACACCGGAGCATCTGAGAACGGTGTCGCGAATCTCACCAAAGCTTTTGATGCCGATGCTAAGTTGGAAGTTTCTCACCTCAGTTCTGATCAGATTAAAGCTGAAAATCTTGAGCAATTTGATGTTGTTGTATTCGGAGGCGGCAGTGGCTCCAAGGAGGCTGAAGCGATTGGAGTCGAAGGCGCGGAAGTGGTTCGCAATTTTGTAAAAAACGGTGGGGGATACATCGGTGTGTGCGCAGGAGCTTATCTATGCTCTGCACATTACACATGGTCGCTGAATCTCGTCGACACTCATGTGCTGACCGGAAAGAGGTTGGTGGAGGGGCAAGGTGAGAAAAGTATGTGGTATCGCGGTAAGGTGACGAAACAAAAGATGCAATTGACTGAAGAAGGTCAGAAGGTATTTGCTGGTGACGCAGCAATCTTTGATGTGAAGTATCAGAACGGTCCAATTGTTTCACCGAGAAATTTTCCGGGGCTCAAGCCTTACACCGTCTTGAGTTGGTTTCGATCGGAGAAAGTCCTATACCCACCTCAAGAAGGAACGATGGTCAATACACCCGCGATTGTGATGGGCGACTATGGAAAGGGGAAGGTGATTTCCATCAGTCCTCATCCGGAGGCGACTGATAATTATGAGGCCATGCTGCCGTCTGCAGTGAAAGCGGTTTCGAGAAATCCTAAGTTTTGAATCTCGAGATTTTCGGAGATTCAGAGGGGCCTGAGTTTCCAGTGATTCCATTGCAGAAACACCGCGTGGACCCAACCGCTGAGTCAAATAATCGCGTCCAAGGACGGTCTTCAATCTACTTTTTTCAGGCTTTCTGAGCTAAGGTATTGTGGGTGTTCCTCCTTAGCAGAAATATGTTTTCGCGCCTTTGCAAATCTATGTCTCGATTGACGACCTTTCTCCATTCTGTCCTTGCTTTCTTGATGATCGCTGTTGGTAGCAACTGTGATGCGAGTTCGGAGAGCGATGTCGAGATCTTGATGCCGTTCTTGCAGCAGTTCTGCACAGACTGCCATGGGGTAGATCTGGCAGAAGCAGGTCTGCAATTTGATTCATTAGATCTCGATTTTAATAACGGAGAAAATACTCACCTTTGGGATCGCATCCTCACACAGGTTCAACTTCGGGATATGCCTCCTGAGGATGTCGAACAACCAAGCAGGGATAAGAGAATTGCTTTTATCAATATTTTGGAGAACCTGATTTTCGAATCTCCACATAATTCGGAGCTTCTGAAGCGAAAGCTTCTGCCGCAGTACGCAAATTACACAGACCATGAGAGTCTTTTTGATGGCAGTGTAAGTGAGCAACCCTACACGCCCGCAAGATTGTGGCGGCAGCGTCCGGTTATTTATGATGAAATTTGGGGCAATGCTTATGGTCGGGCGCCGTGGTTCAGCGTGAAAATCGGTGGAACGGGTAACCATTTGATTCAACGCGGTCCTCATCGGGGCAAGCTGATGGCAACGCGTTATTTTCAGGATCAGAAGTATGCCAATCCATTCTTTGAATTCGTGCACCATGCATCTGGATTTTCTGATTATGCATCCATCGTTGCGGATCAATCCTCTTTGGAAGCACTTCTCGTCAATGCCGAAACCATGGCACAGATACTCACCGAGGGCCAGAAAGTTCGCATCGTCACTCAAATCAAGAATAAGGGTAGTAGGACGGGGAACAATGAGGCGATGTTCGTCGGAGGTGTGACGACGACTGCTAATGAATTCCGAGGAAGAGTTCCTGTGGTCTTTCAGTCGATCGCACAATCGGATCAGGCTGTATCTCGGGATGAATTTAATCAAGCTTTAAAAATTGCTTTTGCTCTCTTCCTTCGTCGCCAGCCCAATCCAGATGAATATGACCACTATTGGCAGGCGGTCTTTGAACGCAATCTGCCGCTAGGTAATAAGATGGCTCTTCAGGCAGTGCTGATCTACATCACCCTCACACCCGAATTCGTCTATCGAATGGAGCTAGGCCTTAGTGAACCCGAGCAGGATGGACGAAGGTTTTTATCACCTCAAGAACTAACCTACGCGATTCACTACGCTCTGAACAATCGACCAGCCTTTGGTGTTGAGGAAATCGATACCGTGGACGTCTATCAGAAAAAGAGTGAAGCACCCATTAGAAAGACAATGATGACTTCTCGGCCAGCCTGGGGCGCTGGGCATAGCCAAATTGCTAATGAGATGAATGCTGGTAATCTTGAAACACGCGATGACGTGGAGCGGGTAGTTCGGGATGCTCTGGACGTCAGGAATAACGGATGGGTAACCAATCATAACCGCACTTACCTTTCCAAGCCCAATCCAAGGATACTGCAGTTCTTTCGAGAGTTTTTCGGATACCACAAAGCTCCCGAAGTGTTTAAGGACGTCAACCAATTTGGTGGGGTGGAGGGGTTTGAACAATTCGACCAAGGTTCGGCTTCCAAGTTAGTTTATGATACCGACAGCCTGATCTTGCACATCCTGCAAAAGGATAAGGATGTACTGTTTGAGTTGCTAACTACGAATCGATCGGTAGCTGTTTATTGGAATGGTAAGAATGATCCAGTTCAAATTCAGCGAGCTGGAGGAGAGGACAAATATCGATCCAAACATCATCTTCAGAGCTATAACCTTGATCCCTACGATCAAGCTTACGACAAGGATGGAAACACGGATTCTGAGATACGGCAGAATGGCATTGTGTTCGAGTTGCCTAAGGATCAACGCTGCGGAATACTTACTCAGCCCAGTTGGCTCATTGCGCATAGCGGCAATTTTGATAATGATCCTGTTCGAAGAGGGAAATGGATTCGGGAGAAATTGCTCGCCGGTTCAGTGATGGATGTACCCGTGAATGTGGATGCGAGGATTCCAGATGATGAACATCAAACACTCAGGCAGCGTTTTGGTGTTGTCAAGGAAGAGTCATGTTGGCGTTGTCACAAGAAGATGAACCCTCTTGGTATGCCATTTGAAGCCTACAATCACGTCGGAAGATGGCGAGCCACAGAGAAAGGTAAGCCAGTGGATACCACCGGCGCAATCGATTCAACAGACCACTCATCGCCAACTCAGCAAGTGAGTGGCGTGAGACCGATGATGGAAGCACTCGCTCGATCTTCACTCGTTCGTCAGAGCTTTATTCGGCATGTTTTTCGCTATTTTATGGGGAGGAATGAAATGCTCTCCGATTCCAAAACACTGATTGAGATGGATAAAGCATACGTTGAATCAGGTGGTAGCTTTAATGAGTTACTCGTCTCCCTTCTCACCTCCGACTCTTTCCTTTATCGCAAGTAGAGAAAAATGGATCTCAATCGTCGAAACTGGTTGCGTGGCATCACTCTGGGTGCTGGCGCCACAGCCTTCCGGCCATTTTTGCACCACTTGGAAGCTGCTGAGCAAGGTCAGCTTCCCAAACGATTTGTCTTTGTACTGAAAAGTAGTGGATTGCAGGGGGAATACCTTAACCCAACAGGCTTAAATCACGGTGGGGATCAATTGGTCGATGAATCATTAGACGGCCGCCAGTTACCGGCAACTCTAACCGCTCTGGAGCCCCTGAAAGACAAGCTGACCATCATTCAGGGTCTTAGTGGAAAAATGACGCGATTGGGACACAGCGCACATTACGGAGCACTCGGTGGATATAAAGCCTCCCCGCATGCTCCGCCCCTTTACGCAACCATCGATGGTCACCTGTCAGAGTCATTTCCCGCAGTCTTTAATCATGTCGGTTTTAAAATGGGAGAGGGCAATCAAGGTGTCACTTTTCCCTCTATCTCTGCAAAAGGAAAAGGGCAGCAATTACCCTTTCAGCAGAACCCAATGGCTGCCTTTGAAAACCTCTTTGGCAGTATCCTTGAGGATGGAGATCTGAAAAAGAAGTACACTCGAACAGGGAACGTTCTCGATGCAATGTCAGAGGATATACGCCAACTCCAAAAAGTGCTTCCTGTTTCAGAAAAAGAAAAGTTGGGGCATTACCTGAATGGATTTGAATCCCTGCGGGACCGAAGGGTCAAGCTAGTTTCGATGCAAGCCATGCTCAAGGGGAACGCTCCTGACTTATCAGACAAATACACATCCAGATATAAGACCCATCATTTGGAAGCTCATTTTGATATGGCCGCTGCTTCCCTGATATGCGGGTTGACCAATGTGATCACGGTTCATGCGGACGGACTGGATTCCGTCTACAGCGGTATTGGGATCGGGAATAACGTGCACGCCATTGGCCATGGAGCGGGGTATGCTACTCTCTCTGCACAGGATTGTAGAAATGCAATTAGAGAGTTTCATGTTGACTTGATTGCTGATTTGGCCAAGAAGCTAGATGAGGTTCCTGAAGGCGATGGCACGATGCTGGACAATACTTTGATTGTGTACACCAGTGACAATGCAGCCAAGCATCATTCAGTAGGCTCAGATTGGCCGATGTTAGTGCTTGGTAACATGGGGGGAGCTTTGAAGTCTCAGGGGCGATATTTAGCCTATCCCTCCTATGGTCGTGCGAATCATCGACATACGATTTGCAATTGGTTTACAACGTTATGTCACCTTGCCGGCATTCCGCAGGATTTTTTCGGTCAACCAGATATGGCTTTGGGTAAGGTGGAAGATCAAGCAGGACCTCTCAGCGAGCTGCTGGCATGAGTTCGAATCCTCGTTTGGTAAGCTTCTTCATCATTATTCTCGCTCAAGTGACATCCTTGTTGAGTGAGGGATTCGTTGATCAGAATCCTTATGAGGCGATTCTGCTTGAGGATGTTCATCGTTTGCTTGAAAGCAAAGGAGATACGCTGAGTGATACAGATCTACAATCGATCAGTCGGTGTACTGAGTTATCAGAATTAGACCTTAGTCGTTGCCAGCAGATTACGGATCAGGGAATCTCGCATCTTTCCAAGTTGAGTAATCTCAAAGCCTTGGATCTTGATGGATGTCACCGGATCACGATTGCCGGTATTCAATCACTCTCGAGCCTTGGTAGCTTGGAGCAGTTGGATATTAGCCAATCGAGACTGAAGTTAACCGATGTTTATTCCGTGTTGGAGCAGTTTCCTAATCTGCAACATCTGGAAGTGCGCAATATTCGCGGGTTGGTCACCGATGGGATCGGTAAACTTCAAAATCTCGAGCATCTGGATCTTTCCACGTCACATGGTGGTATCTCGGACCAACACCTTGAACCGCTAGCGTCGCTAACTCAATTAAAGTATCTGAACCTTAACGGTAGTCGGAATTGGGGAGCAAATAAGAATCTCACGGATGCTGGGTTATCGCATTTGACTGGGTTAACGGAATTGGAGTTTCTCGGCCTCTTTGGCCATTTCAAGCTATCGGAGGAAGCTTACAACAAGCTCTTTCTCAAGCTTAATCAATTGCAAAAGCTGGAGATGGGCTTCAACTGGCCACTCAAAGGAACTGGTCTTTCTATCCCTGATTCTGTTCAGGATCTTGATCTAATGGAGTCTTTCCAGTTAAAGGACCAGGCTGTATTGAATCTATCCGGTCACAGCCATTTACAGCGTTTGAATTTGTTTTATTGCCTCGAACTGACAGATGAATGCATCTCTGCGGTGGACCAGATGAGAGATCTGAAGTACCTGCATCTTGGGTGTATCGCAGGCTTGACGGATGCTGCCTGTGAAACCATCCGCAACAACAAGGAACTGGAGTATTTGAATCTTGGTGACAACGACCATTTCACCGACTCAGGCATTGCTAACTTGAAATCTCTTGTTGAGCTAAGGGAACTTCACCTTTGGAGTCTGCCGAAACTTACAGGTGAAGGTCTCAGCGTGGTGCAGGATCTACCGCAATTAACCACCTTGAATCTTTCAGATTGTGCGAATCTCACTGACGCGGGACTGGATCAGCTCAAGGGCTGTGATTCCTTGGAATGCCTTTATCTCGATCATTGCAGTAAGCTGACGGACTTGGGCGCTTCGAATCTTCGGGGGATGAAGCGACTAAAAGAATTAACGCTTTCAGGATGTCTTGGCCTGACCGACGAAACTCTTTCTAAACTTTCTGGGCTTTCTTCATTGGAATACTTAACGATTGATAACTGTCCCGGTTTTACATCCAAAGGTATACGGAAGCTACGAAACTCGCTGCCTCAATGCGATATCGTGCATGACTGAGGCGAATGCCATGGATTGTGAGATCAAAGCATCTTGCCTGCCGTGGTCCTGCTAGGTCAAGCCTCTGAACTTCTTGGTTTGTTGATATCTTGGAGGTTGATTAAGAGATGAAGCGATCGATGAAATTCAGACCCAGATTCTCTGTCCTGCTTTGTAGGCGAATTTTCGTATGGGTTTTCATTAGTCTTGGTTTTGCGTGCACTGGTTTTCCCCGTGTATTGGCTGATCCGTTACCCAATTTCGTGATCATTTTCACTGATGATATGGGTTGGGCAGATCTGGGGTCCTACGGAGAGCGAACGATTCAAACCCCACGCCTCGATAAGATGGCGGAGGAGGGAATGAGGTTCACGCAGTTTTACGCTCAGCCAATTTGCGGACCGTCTCGCGCAGCAATCATGACGGGATGTCAGCCGATGCGGGTAGCCGAAATCGGCAATCGTAAAAACGTGCATCCGGAGTTGCATCCAGAAGAGATAACCATCGCAGAAATTTTGAAAGAGAAAGGTTACGTTAGCAAATGCATTGGTAAGTGGGATCTGGCCCGTCACTCTCAGCGCAATTTTATTCCTCATCTCTTGCCCACTTATCAGGGGTTTGACGAGTTTTTTGGAACGCCCACCAGTAACGATCAGCTCGTGGATCTCTATGAGGGTGAAGAATGCGTACAACGTGACGCCCCCATGGCAACCTTGACCAAACGGTATACCGATTCTGCGATTGAGTTTATGCGTCGTAAGCAGGATCAGCCGTTCTTTATTTACCTACCCCATAGTATGGTACATACCCGACTTGCAGCTTCCGCGGATTATCGAGGTAGGTCGGAGCGTGGGTTATACGGAGATGCAGTGGAGGAGCTAGATTTTCAAACAGGCCGGATCCTTGATGAAGTCAAGAGATTAGGATTGGATGAGAAGACATGGGTTATTTTCACCAGTGACAACGGACCTTGGCTGATTAAGAATCGCGATTTTCAAGATGGTGAATTACCCACTGATCATGGAGGTTCAGCAGGTCCATTGAGAAGTGGAAAGGTTTCCACATGGGAAGGAGGCGTTCGCGTTCCCTGCATCGTTCGTGCGCCGGGTCAAGTTCCCGCGGGGCAAGTATGCCATGAGCTGGCATCTACACTCGACATTCTCCCCACGCTGGCCAACCTAGCTGGCTGTGCACTGCCGCAGGATCGAGTTCTTGATGGAGAGGATATAACCCCATTGCTTCAGGGGAACTTTCAAGCGGCTAATTCAGAAAAAGTTTTTCTTTATTACCTGCTGAGTCATCTGCAAGCCGTTCGTAAAGGACCATGGAAGCTACATGTTGCAAGGCCTCGGCATCCTCAGTGGCTTGGGAGGCATGCTGTCAACCGACATATTCATCCCCGTGATGACGTTGGGATGAGTGAACCTCAGCTGTATCATCTGATCGATGACCCAGGGGAGCAGAATGATCTAGCTAAAGAGTATCCAAGAGTGGTGGAGCAACTACTAGTTGAAGCAGAAAAAGCCCGACAGGATATCGGTGATTATGATCGGATAGGGAAGAATATGAGATTCTATGACCCCCCGGGGAAACCACCTCTTAGGCCTCAAACTAACTTTGGGAAATCCACGCTACCTAATCAATCTCGCTGAATCCATCATGCTTTTTGGCATGTTTATAGCCTAGGGTTTTTGGTTTTCCCGGAATAAAGGGCTGTCCAGCACCGCAGCGATGGTGTCAAGAATTCGATAATTCGATTCTGCGGATTTATCTACAAGCTTTTCAATCTGCATGTAGTGCTTCGGTGATTGACCATTTGCATAGGTGATTAATTTGGTGATGAAGCAACGAACGAAGAATCTCTGATTGATCTCAGAACACATGAGTTTTCGGAAGTCAGAAATATCTTGGTAGCGATTGCCGTCAAGGAATTCGGAGGAAGCGTCGATCGGAAAACTGGTCGACTGGACACTCTTGCTCGCGTTAGAGTTTGGCGTCAAGGCTGTGTACTTTTCTCTCCATGTACCGACTGGGTCGAAGTTTTCAAAGGCGTATCCATAGGGGTCGATGTTTCGGTGGCATGCCGAACAATTTGGATCAGATCGATGAGCTTCAATCGCTTCCCGAATGGTTTCAGTCAGTCGCACATCCGGCTCTTCGATCACAACATCCCTTGGAGGAGGACTTGGCGACCGTCCAAGTAAATTCTCAAGTACATAAACTGCACGATGGATAGGAGAAGTTCCTAGGCTGTCTGAAGTCATTGTAAGAATCGCTCCCATTCCAAGTAGACCCCCGCGGTGTCCATCAGTGAAATGGTACTTTCTCAGAACAGAGTCTTCGGGTGTATTCTCTACTTCGTATATCTTTGCAAGGTCAGCATTGATGAAGCTGTAGTCGGCTGACAAAAATTCTGTGATGGGCAGATGGTTTTCAATGAGATACCATAAGAAAGATTGGACCTCAGCCACCATATCTTCACTCAGCTTCTTTCGATGGTAGTAGCGAAAGAAGTCGGGGTCGGGCGCCATGAAGTTGATCTCATGGAGTTGAAGCCAAGCCGAGGGAAAGACATGATTGAAGCTCACTTTTGGGGACTGTCGTAGTTGCTGATTCAATAACTGCAATAGTCCGTCGTAGGTATCCAGCTGCCCCTGAGATTGCATCGCTCTCAAGTCATCATTTGGTGATGAACTGTGGATGAGATAGCTGAGTTTGGAGATGAATCGATCCTCATCACCCAGTTCGGGCTGATGGAGAAGCAGGAAGTTTGGAGAAACCAATATTGCCAAGATTCCCTCTTTCATGGATTCCGTGTGGCCAAGATGCTGTTTTGCCTGCACCAAGTCAATGATGGGTTGAAGTTCACCCGGTCGAGGCGCACGACGCCATGCGCGGGTTGCAATGGATGTGAGAACAGATTCTGCCGTCTTCTCTCCGTCTTGCACTCCAATTAGATCCGTTTGCCGTTTCGGTGGCCATGTAGGGTAGAAAGGACCTTCTATTCGTACCCCAAGGATTTGTGGACGTGGACCCATCCAATAATCAACCCAATTGTGCCATGCAGTAGGTGCTCGTAGTTCACCGTTCCGGATGGGAGTTCTCTGGTCGAGTACTTGTTGATAGAGATTGGGGTCATGCTTTTCGAGGTATTCACCTGTGATGGCATTCTGGAATTTGAAATTGCCATTTCCTCGCATTCTCAAGCCGTCCGTGTCGTACTTCATTCGAAGTCGAGTTCCCTCGGCCAGCCACTGTGTCACTTCAATTGTGGATTCTTGTTCATCCCGAAGAGGGTACGAGGCGGTTCGGTCACCCATCAGGACCTTCAAGACAACTGGGTCCCCATCGTATATCCCGGTAGAGTCTGAGTCATAACGGCCAAGGTCCTTCGCTTTGCAGCGGATTGTGATTGTATACCAACCTGTTTTAGGGACCGTCTTGAACGATTCACAGTAGGCCAATTGTTGTGGATCGAGAAAGTCAAAATGGTTCTCCAATCCACGCCTTTCAGGACGTTTTGTATTCTGGCTTGTATGCTCCGAGAGGATCTGATCCGGCGAGATTTCATAGACTGTTGATTCCGGGCGAGATCCATCAAGCAGTGTTGCATTCAGAATTTCTCGAGTGGCTGAAATATATTGTTCCAAATGGTAGTGGCTAAATCCAAGGGTTTCTCCGTGTGTATCAAAACCCTCGTGTAGTGGATCACCGAGAAGATTGGCAGTTGGTTTATGCGTGCCAACATCTTCAATCCCAAGTGCATCGCGTATGCTGTTTTTGAACTCCCGATTGTTGAGACGCCGCATAGGAGCGGGGGAGTGCTCGCCCAGCTTCTTCTCTGCTTTGTGAGCTAGTGATTCAAGAAAGCGAATGAGATTTCGCTTTTCTTGGTTTGATAAGATTGCGTGTTTACGAGGAGGCATCTCATTTGCCACGACACGATCTAAACTGTGGCCAATGACTTGGAGTTGATTATCGTTGTTCTCGCTTGTTAACTCGCTCAAGTCAAAAAGGTCATCCGCATTGTTTTCGTGATGACAATCTCCACAATGATTTTTCAGCAATACTTCGCTGCCAAGAATCATTGGAGCCAACAAGGCGGGCAACATGATGTGAACGCCAGTAAAGAAAACTCTCATGTGAGGATATGAGTGATAGAGGGACGAAGGAGGGGGGCGGTACTTTGTGATCCTATCATACGCTAGGTAGATCGAAAGTTCCCGTGCTCGTATTGAATCGGTCGCGTTCGATTCCAAATCGTTGCATTAGAGTGACAAAAAGATTGCACAGAGGCATATGACGCCCTGATCGATCTGAGGTGTCAACGTGTCCTCGATGTTTGAATCCGCCGCCGGCCACAAGAATGGGTAGGTCTCGATTGGAATGTGTTCCACCATAGCCCATGCCACTTCCGAAAAGCACCGTCGTATGATCCAGTAGTGATCCGGAGCTGTTGGGTTCACGGATAGAATCAAGCTTTTTTAAGCAATTAGAGAGTCGCTGAATTTGAAAAGATTCAATCGCTACAAGTTCACTGACAAGATCCTCTTTTCTTCCGTTGTGGGTGCATCCATGGTAACTTCGGTTTACACCATCGATGCTGGTGTAATTGAGTTCGGAAGGAAACTCTACTGTCGCGACTCGGGTCAAGTCGGTCTGGAATGCATACCCGATCATATCGAAGATGGCGTCGTACTTGTTGGTGATGGTAACTTCGCTCTGCGAATAGTGTTCGCTGATATCAAAATCCGGTTTCTTTTTCTGTAGCCAGGTTTCTCGATCAGCGAGTGATGTTTCCAACTCACGCACCGAACTGCTGAATTGATCAAGCCGTTGTCGATCCACGACCGAGGTTTTTTGTCGAAGCAGTTTCATCTGATTCTGCACTGTATCCAGAATGCTTTTATTCTTATGCAGCAGTTCCGTGCGAGCACGTTTCTGATCGGCGGTTAGATTCAGGAAGAGTTGGTCATAAAGCTGCTGTGGATCCGTCACCGGGTATCGCTCAACACCATTTGCAGTCCAGCTCATCCGGATCCCCGAACCTAAAGCTGCGGCGACGGAGGGGTAGCGTACTGCACTGCCAACATGTCTGGCGCATACCTGATCCAACGATATGTTTTTCTCTGGAAAAGCTTCCGCTTCAGATGGGAGCACGCCACTGAGAAACGAGATTTCACGTCCATGACCGCTCACCATGTTGTGATCCGTGTGGGATAGGATCGTCATTCGATCCTTTAGCCATGCTAGGCCACGAAGAGTGGTGGGTGATGCGTAGTCTTTTCCGTAAGTCTTTGGAAAGAAATGGTCTGGATGAGCGCCGAATGGATTTCCAACAATCAGAAGTCTTTGGGGTGGCTTAATCGCAGCCTGCGAATCGGCATGTAATGATGATTCGAGTAGCGGAAGCGAAAGTGTTCCCCCAAAACCTTTCATCGTTGTTCTACGGTTAAATTTCATTGTAGCCGCTCTTGTTGGAACAAGTTTCATATCGGATGCTCTCCCAATTAGTTTAACAGGAGATGATTAGGATTTTCACCTCTAATTTGTTTCAACCTGTTCGATCCAATAATCCTTACCTTTCCATTCCACAATCGTCAGCAGGAGGGATTGCAGAAACACAACGGCGATACCTATCGGAAAAAGATCTCCTCCAGCAAAGGTAATGATGAACAGCAAGAGAGCCATGCACGTTGAGCCATGCTCTAGATACATCCAACGCCGATGGTGCTTCTTCGCAAGAATCAGATGCAGTGCAACCCAGATCAAGCTATACCAGTGTGTCATGGCAGCGAGCCCGAGTATTGGGAAACCGTACCACACCGTCATGTGTAGGTTTACAAATACGGTTGCAAGATTGAGGGAGCTATTGGTTTTGGCTTCACCCCCTTTTCCAGATTCGAGTCCTTGAAAGAAAAATCTGTAAAAGAATACTGGAACGACACCGTGGGTGAGTGTGAACAGGATGACCACCAAGGCACCGATGATGGGCGGGATAGTGCTGCCACCCATTGTCAGGTTACTGCTTTCCGCAGATAGAGCACCATAGGCCGCTAGGCTGTAGGTTGGGACAACGACCAATAACGACTTCGCTAAAGAGTGCGTCCATTGACTTGGTTTGGCAGGTTGTTGCATCTTGAATGAATCTGCGATCTCTAGCCAGCATTTTCTGTGTCAACTGAGACAGTCTCTTTCATCAAGAGAAAGATCACGGAACCCGTTGCTCATCGTCCACAAATAGTTGTGGCCATCACGAAAGTAGCTGTGGGATAGATCCGGTTTGCGCGAGTTTCTTCCGTGACATTTCTAGATCAAGGTCGCCATAATGATCAATTGGATTGCCGTGTGCGTTCAGTAACGTGGTGTACCAATTTCCGAGTGTCTGATGACCCTCTGTCCCGTGGTAGGGTAATCGGAGGTAGCGACCCGCAATGTTCACGGGGCAGGCATCGCCAGCCAGCACGACAAACGGTGCTTCGGTACCGTGGCTATGATGGGTTTCACCGTTTTCCGGAAAATAGAAAATCATCGTATGGTCGAACATTGACCCCTCACCTTCAGGGATCTTCTTCAATCGGTTAGCGATATGCTCGATTTGTTCCAGGTGGCCGATACGAATCTTTTCGCGGATGTCCTCTGCGGAAACCCCGCTATATCCCCCGTTATGTCCCAGTTCATGAATCGAAATTCGATCCGATTCATTTCCCGGTAAGCCACGGATGGGGGTTGAGAGTTCGTCGATGGTGTAGGTCACCACGTTGGTCAGTCCCGTAGCCAAAGCCGCGATTAATATTTCGGTCATTGCCTTTTGTTTTTCGGGTGTTGAAGCGTTCACTCCACCATCCGCGTGTACAGGATCAAGATTCGGTAGGTGTTCTCGAATCAAATCCGCAAACGAAGCCACATCGAGGTTTCGTTGCTTGATCGAATCTAGCGATGCAACATGGTTGCTCAGCTTCAGTCGTTCATAACCTGCAAGCTGTGATGCTTTGAATGATTCCTCCTGTTCCAAAAAATTCAGCATCTGATTCTCAGAGTCGATACTCTTTGGATCAAGTATTGATTTGAAAAGTTCGTTGTACGCGGTTTCAGGATCTGCATAGCAATAGTTTCTTTGGTGAGCAGCCGGAGCAGAATATCCGGGGACAATCCCTGTTCTGAAATTGCTGTAGTTTCCGGTCAGAGATAGCTCAACATGGCCAAAGGGCGATGGGTTCAGTCGAGCAAGTTCAAAATCAATCGTTGCTCGCTTGATTCCACTCAGCGAATTGCGTCCTGATTTGAAAGCACCCATCACAGAAGAGTATGAGTAGTGTCCATTCTCGCTCATCTTGCAAGATAAGCCTTGAAGGATTCCAAGGTTTCCCTTGTGTGGATTCAACACACTGAGCCAACTCGGGAGGTCATGGTTCTCTAAATCAACTTCCAGGACTTCCTTCCTTCGGTCCGATGCTTTCTCTTTCTCGCTGAAAGAGGGTAGCGCGAGCTCATTGGGGCGTATTCCATTCGATTTGCGAACAAAGATAAAACGATGTGGAATGCTTGTCGCATTCGTCGTTGCATCCGCGTAGGCACTTGTCAATTCACTGGCAATCGGATTCATCCCGAATGAACCCGTTCCGATTGCAGCTGCTTTCAAGAATTCTCGACGACTATTCATGTTCTTTGGGTTTTCAAGATGACGTTTGCGTAACGAAAAAGAGTTCAGGTTGGAATCAATCTTCTGATGCGATGGTTTTCAAGAAATCTATTGAATTGCTTTTCGGTAAATGAATGAATCTGACGTGAGCAATGAAATGATCACCGCATCGAAACTACCACCATTTTCTATGTAAGCCTTATCCGCGTCTATCAAAGTTTTGGAATCTGCCAGAGTTTCATTGCGCCCCAGAAAGTAGCGGAACGCGTGACGAATGATCGATTGCCTCGCTATTTCAGACCCGCTGATTCGCTCGACCAGATCTAATGCATCTGCAACCGGCCCATCCAGATTCGAGTCTCTCGTCCCCTCGAGGTGACCCGCGGCATGAATGGGCCGAGTCTTATAGATATCCCGCAGGTCAACATGAACGGGTGCTTTTTCAGGTCCCTTTGATATCAGGTTTTCCGGGTGTTCCAGTGATTCTTCGGATCGAAATCTTCCAAAGTCATCGTAGATTTCGAAGGGTAAGCCAAGCGGGTTCATTTTTTGGTGGCACTTCCAGCAATACGCCTCCGAAGTCTTGTCATCAAGCCGTTCTCGGAGTGTTCGGTGATGATCTTCCGGAAGGACTGCGTCAACCGTGATGGGGAGATCAGGTACAGTTCCCGCTAGGAGTTTTTCTCGAATCCACTTTCCTCTTGCAATTGGGTCTGTCTCTGTGTTTTTCGAATGGGCAATCAACCATGCGGGGTGAGTCAGCATTCCTCGCCGATTCTTGACTGCAGCCGGTTGATTTGTCGGATAATCCCAGTCATCGAGTTGTATGTTGAAAAACTTTGCCACCTCTGGTGATCTTAACTGCAAACCAGTTCGAGTCGAGGCGTTGTAGGGGCCATGTGCTGGGAAAGAGACATACGGAGCAGCGGCTGTTTGGCCTTTATCAAATCTCAATGAGAAACTTTCCATTGCGGTCTTGAACTCACGGATTGGATTGCGACGTCCACTAGGTGTCAGTTGATTGACATCAACACCCCGCATTTTGACCTGAGCAAGGAAGTCTTTGTGCTTGAGTAGATCTTCCTTTTCAAAAGATCGCCAATCTAGAGGGTTGAAGTAGTCATAGATCCGTCGTATTCGATCAGAAGCTTCAGTCATGGCGAGATTGTCGCCAGAGTGATAGACATAGAAGTGATTACTTCCAAGCAATTGTTCAAATACGTCTCTGTCTGCTTTAAGAATATGTTCTACCCATCGATCTGCTTCGCCGACTAACCGCCCATTTGAATTATCGTAATGACAGACAAATATTTTGTTGTCCTTAAAGATCGAAAGTAAGTTCGGGTAACCAAAGAACTCTCGAAAAAAACGCAGCTTTCGGATAGGTAGGTTTGTGATGCTGGCAGTGTGTTGTAATCCCTGTACCGCTTCATCAATCACATAGTATTGGTCGCGGCGATTAAGCATTCGTTCTATCTCTCTGCGGTAATCGTCTCGACTATGAAGTCTCCCGTTTTCAGCAGCATCCTTTAGTTCCTGATCAGGGCTGCTATCTGTTAATGCATACGAGATCGCGAAACTCGCTTCTCGAGGTGACATTCGTTTCCGACCAAAGGGATCGGCTTCGCCGGATCCAAATTCGCCCCGATAAACAAATTCCGATCGCAGGATTAAGGTTTGGATCAATTGATGGATTGCATCCAGTTTGGGCATCGAGGAAAAGTAACCCTCTGTCAGGGAAACATAAGACTGGGTTTCATCTGCTGTCGGATTCCTTTCATAGATTTTTTGGAACAGCTCAGTGACAAGCGTTGCAAGGGCTTGCCTTTCTAGAGTGTCATTCTCACTACGTATTTTTTCAAACTGATTGCGCCAGTCTTTCAGGCAACTTTCTATGATGGTGATGAAATGGTCGCCCGCTTTGCGATGCCGTTTTATGGTTTCAGTGATCTCCTGCATCTCTTCTGCATCACGAGGCTGGTACGGTCGCTGTTTGTATTTCTGCGCGTACCGATGCGTTTCAATCTGTTGTCTAAATTCAGGCAAGTAATTTCGCAGAAATGTTATTCTGGCTTCGATTTGGCGTTGCTCATCACCAAAATTAAACCAGGATCGTTCACAGTTCCGCAGAAGTTCCTCGTCTGATTGCGCATCCTCTTTCAGACGCTGCATGGTTTGAAATATGAGAATCAGTTCAGCCATGCCCGGGTTTGCGGCATGAAATGCGGCTTTCTTGACGCTAGCGTCAGAGTCGGGTTGTGGCTCGGACGCGGGAGAGGGTCTGAAGGTCGGCAATAATTCCTCGTGAGACTCTCCGTAAAGGTCGAGTAGGATTTTTTCAATATGCTGGTTGAGGAACTCCTCACGAGTCAGGAGTGTTTTTTCGTCAATCCATTCCTGATTCATGATTTCCGCGACAGCGGGAAGATAGCGACGATCACGTTTGACGAGGTAGGTCATGTGACTCGCCATCTCTTTGGCATTTGCCATCATGGTCAATAGATGGCCTGCGTTGAGTGTCGCGTTGGCGTAGTAACGTACACCAGTGCTGGGTGAGAGTAGGAAAGGGTTGGTGATTGGGACGCGGCGATTGTTCTCCCCAATCACGAATTCTCGCTTCCCGTCGATCGTTTGGAATGGCCGGTGATTCAGAATCCGATTGATCTTTGCGTTGAAAATGTACTCACTGATAAGCCATCGTCGATCCTTCGTGTAGCCTTTCAGTTCGGCATAACTACCAGAAAAGAGTTTATCGTGATCGAGGTAGTTACCGTACTCAGGCTGTGATAATTTCCCATCAAGTGTCGATGCGTTGAATTGATCGAGATTGTCGCGAACCCAGTTGGTGAGTTGCTCGCGTTCAAATTCGTTCGGTTGCGCGTGATCGGACGGTGGCATCAAACCCAAGTAAAGCTGTTGCTCAATTTGATTCAGGATGCGAACGCCCTTCTGAAATTCAATATCCATCAGGCTATCCAAACTGATCCCACCCTCATCAGATCCATTCTGATGGCAATCACCACAGAACCTTTTTACCAGCTCAGAATTTTTCGCTCTGGGGAAGAAGTTAAAAATTTGGGAGTTAAGTTCTTCTCCGCTATCTACCTCATTGGATTTGGATAGGATCGTTCCTTGACCGTTTGCTGAACCCTTCCAGAAGCACAGGCATACGGGTAGTAAGCATAGGATGGTAACCCTATAGACTCCTGTCCTCTGCTGTATGAAGTTAAGCTCGATCATTCGGTTAGCTAGGCCTGCGGTGTCGAATACTGAGGTTAGGTAGCGAGAGCAGAATCCCAGATTCAGCTGACTCTTTTGACTGTTTTATTTTAATCTCTCAGCAGTACTTTTGTGCAGCATCGCAGAGAACCGCCGTACATGGCACTCGTCGCAAAGCCTTCGACGGGTTTGACTAGATAGCCCAAAGATTCCCAATTCGTGTAAGCGGCCTGATCGAGAGTATTCAAGCCATATTGAGGCAGGTAAACGATATTCTGCTCATTGCGTGTCTCAAGTAACACATTATTGTAGGTCAATATTGGAAATCGGATCTCTTTGCCCTCCAGGTTGGATACCAGAGCAGGCGCTCGCACGATGCGGAATCCCTGTTTTTCCAGATCTGATGCAATCGCATCAAGATCGCTGCTGAGTTCACGACTGTACTGAATCGCGTGCTGTAGTCCGTCTTTCAGGTTTGGCCTGACTAATTGATTCCCAGCTAAATCGGTGACGGATTCAATTTGATCACTGCCAAAAAAATCATTCTCACACTCTTCTATAAAACGGAGTATCTCTCGTGGGGATTGATCAAGCACTTCTTGGACTATTTCTGCACCCAAATTCGAATCGGCAACTGAGATAACCTTTGCCCCTAGGGGGGTTACGATCAAGTCAATGTGCCCGATCGGTTGGGGAGTCGTTCCAACGATGTGAACTGACGCTCCAAGTAGCTTTTCGAAACGACTTATGATTTGTCCTTCATTCGCTCCTAAGTCTGCCATGTTTCTGGAAACCGTATCGCGACCTATGAAAATCTTTTCACTGCTGCAGACAATATTGCCCCCTTCAAAGTGTAAATCCGTTTCGATGATTGCAAGATCGAGTTGTGAGCTCAACTGCTCTGCCATGATGAAGTCATCGCCTCGGTCAAACTTTTTCGAAACCACCATCTTCGGTGTGCCTGAGCCCTCCAAGATTAAAAATGGATCTTGTGGCCAGATAGATAGGTGGCTCGCTTCTGGTAGCTCAAGGAACGTAACTCGATCTGCATTGCCTGTATATTGGAATGATTCAAGATCATTCACCAAAATCACGACGTGGGTTTCCTCAGATAGTTCATTGACGATATTTTGAACGAGAGGACCATTTCTTAAGGATGACTTTCTCGCACTAAGAAGGCTGCAGACCGCTATTTTAATTCCGGATCCTGTGTCAGAGATCAATTGATGGCTTTGCAATTCTCCGGACGTTTGAAGCGGTGTCTGAGTTCCCTGATTTTGGTTGAACTTCAGGGTCAAGACGCTGATGATCAATGAAGTAATTAGGATGATCCATCGCCATTGCATTGAGCTTGGTCCTGTAATTGATTTAGCGGTTCGGAGCTTCCGGATCGATTTCTCCGCTCCTTACTGATTCAGTGAAACTGATTTACTGCTTGAATGGCTGACAGGAACAACGTCGACGGTTCAAACGCGATTTGAAGCCCGTGCTGAACCGTCGACGTAATGAACTGTCAGGTATCACTATCTTGCTTCCTTTAGTCTGCCGTCCGCGAGCTTTTCAACCAGCATATCGTACTGCGCTTGCTGAAGATCGATCAGTTCCATTGCTCCCTGAAGTCGTTTCTGCATGGACTGGATCGCTCGCTTATTTGCGAGCCCGCGAACCATGTTTTCGTTCACTCGGAAATCGAGATCGTTCAAGCTCTGGTCGACCAGATTGAAGTCAGCATCCGTTTGATGTTGGCGATCCTCAAGATCCATAACGCGTTGCATTAGATCCCTCGCATCTGCACCGCCCCGCGGCTCTGCTTGGGCGGATTGATGGGTGACCGCCTGGGTGGCGAGTGCAGCCATACCGAGTGAGCAGATGGTTAGAGCATTGAATAAGAAATGACGGGCTTTCATCGTTAGGTTCCTTGATGATGGAGTCTTAGGTGTTTAATCCTTCTTTAGGATTTTGGGAGGACACTAAGGCAAAGCCCGTGCCATTCAGTGTTGCGTCTTCATTTTTCACGTGATTTACGGCTTTTTTAACCGGGAAATTGGCCTGCTGTGCTTTCCAGCTTGCGCAGAGAAAGGGTTCAAGCTGGGGTTTCTCGAGTTGATGAATAGGGTTCATTTCAAGACAGCTGTCTCATATTGAAACAGGTGGTTTCAAGAGTTCCTTACAGGCCAGCGTCGATTGGGGGCAGCGCTTTGAATCGCTAATTCAGATCCTGATATCGAGGAGTCCTTCTGATTTCAGCCAGTTAAATGATCGTCCCTGGGAAGGGCGAGCTTTTTTATTTTTTTCCCAAGTTCTGCGCCCGCTAGTCACCTCTGTGACGCTTCTGGATCGGTGCACCCAATGAAATGGATCCGGTCCTTTCTAGTGCCCAACTCCCAAAATGGACCAAGAATTGCTGATCCGGTCTAACTCAGGCATTGAAGACTGCTTGGTCCAACCACCTTTTGGGGAATCCACCCAAGTGATCCTATCTATGTATCGAGGAGCTGAGTCATGCGTTTCCATCTTTTCGCAAACAGGAAATTGAAACTCTGGTTAAGCAGCTGTTTGTTATTCGCATGCTTGCATGTAAATGCTGACGAACCGGAGTCGAGACGAAGTCAGGCTATCAAGTTTGCTGGTCGTAAAGACAATGTAGGCCAATCTCGTGGCCGTAACATGAGCCGGCGTCGAACCGAGGATCGTCCAAATCTTGATGATCGTCTCAGACGGTTGCTTGTTAAGAATGGTGTGGAAGAATTGGATTCGCCAGAACAGAGTCCGATTCATGTCGAGCGGGGTCCTGGG
>JAAXIK010000410.1:28922-29752 GCA_012270385.1 Rubripirellula sp.
AACAACTCGCTTCGCCAAAACAAAATCCCATTCCTGTCGAGCTGCGACAAGCACTCTTCTTCGACCGCATCCTAAGCGGGAATCGTGAAACCGCCTGTGCCACCTGTCATCACCCTCTGACAGCGACCGCCGATGGGCTTTCCCTTGGCGTAGGAACCGGTACTGAAACACTCGGTTCGGTAAGTCTTTTCCGGATTCGCGGAGAAGGACGCTCGTTTGTTCCAAGAAATGCTCCCGACTTATTTAATCGAGGATCAGACAAGTGGCATACGGCCTTTTGGGATGGGCGTGTTTCGGTAGAGGATGGTGTTGTCAGGTCTCCAGCCGGCGATCAATTGCCTTCGGAGCTAGTGACTCCGTTGCAGATTCAAGCGATGTTTCCCGTAACCAGTCGGGATGAAATGCGAGGCGATCTCGAAGATGTGGAATATGGGAATGAACTTGCTGCTATCGATGCTCCAGAGTTCACCGGCATCTGGGCCGCCGTGATGGTAATGCATCTCTCAAATGAAACTTACCGAGAGATGTTTGCGAGAGCTTTCCCTGAAGTACCTGAACATTCACTTGGTTTTCAACACGCCGCGATCGCACTTGCTGCTTTTGAAGCGGAGGCTTTTGGAATGACGGATAGTCCTTTTGATCATTATCTTGCAGGGGATTCTGCAGCGATGACGAAGGAGGCCAAAAGAGGTGCCGCGATTTTCTACGGAAGCGCAAATTGCAGCTCATGCCATTCGGGCTCACTGCTGACTGATCAACAACATCATAATCTTGCAGTGCCTCAATTGGGGCCAGGTAAAGATCCGGTAAGGTGACTCGATTTCGGTCGA
>JAAXIK010000324.1 GCA_012270385.1 Rubripirellula sp.
CCAGAAGAGTCATCAAGAGGCAAAGAGGCGAAGGGAGTTTATTGAATCTCTAGAGTTGCAGCCGGGTGACCTTGAACTTCGCGATAGCGGCGCGGAAATGGTGGGCGGAGAGCTCTCCGTCTATTTGAGCATCGCAGGTGGTCCAGTTGGGAAATCTAGCGGAGTCGAATTCAGTGATTACACACTTGATTACTCACTCGCAGTGATTGTCGACGAAAAAAAGGTTCATGAATCACGATGGAAAACAAGACCAACGACGGCCATGTTCAGGGGCTCCACTGAATTTCTTCATTTCCGCACCCTGACTGAATACCTCGATAATGAGGCCAGCCTCCAGTTAAGCATAGAACAGGGTAAAAGACAGATCCTTTCGACTTATGTTCCGTTACAAGAGAAAACCTTCAATGACCTTGATTTCAGCCAAATTAAATCGCGAACAGCTGACATGGGATTCTTCCGATTTAAGGATCCGGCACGGGATTCTTTTTTTGAGGGTAAAAGTCTCGCCGCGGAAGGCAAACTCGATGAGGCAATCTCAGCCTACACCGATGCGCTGAATCTTGTACCGCTCTATTACAATGCTCTGATGGAGCGAGGTAAAGCCAGACAAACCAACAAACAATACGAAGAGGCAAAAGCGGACTTCCTTGAGGCAGTTCGGATCTCAGATGCAAAAGCTGAATCCTGCAAAAGGCTAGCTCCATTTCTGAATCCAGGAGATGTAGAACTTTTGATAGAACCGACGCTAGACAAGATAGCACTCGTCAACTTCTTCAACCACGTCGCTTACGAGTACGCGACCTGCCCGACAGACAGCCACAGGAAGGCAGACCTGGCACTCGAGTATGCGAGAAGAGCCTGTTTGGAAGCTGTCGAACCAAGTGTTGAAAATCTAAAAACCCTTGCGGCAGCACATGCCGAAAACGGAGATTTCGAAGAAGCAATCCGAGTTACCGAGGAAGCACTTGCTGAAGCTAAAACAGAGGCTCGCCATTTAGTAAAACAACTCACAACCATGCTGGAAGCCTTCAAAGAAGAAAAACCGCTTCGACGACAACAGGCGAGGAGATTTCCAGTCAAAAAACCAATCGTTTCCTCTGGAAACGTTTATAGCGTTGGAGATCAGGTGGAAGTGGAGTGGGCAGGCAGTTGGTACAAAGCATCCATCCTCCAGATTTTGACCAACGGACGCGTCAAAGTGCACTACATCGGCTGGTCGGACTCGTGGGACGAAGTTGTTCCACTTAACCGAGTGAGGAGAGAGAAACCAGCTAAAAACTAAGCCATCAGTTCGCTTAACGGGCCGTTCACATCAAGATGCCTGAGATTCGCGTCGGCTTGCCCAAATGAATCACCTGTCGACATCCCCGCCGCCTGCATGAGCGAGAGATATAAACTACTCACGGTACGGTGACCCTCTTCACCATATTTAGGGTACTCGAGATATCGACCCATCTTTAACTTCTTGCCCAAGCCTCCGAGAAGCACGAAGGGCCAGTCATAGCCAGTGCAGTGATGATCACCCGATGAACAGGACATGTAGACAATCACGGTGTTGTCCAACATCGTCCCATCACCCTCAGGAATGCTATCGAATTTCTTAGCCATCCTCGCGATCTGATCAAGGTGCAGCTTCTCAATCTCCATCCTCGCTTGATGGCCTGTCCATCCATTCGATGCGGTGTTGTCCTGCAAATGGCCGATGGAATGAACCGAATTTGTAAGTCCCAGTTCAGTGTATTTCACACCGAGTGTATCAGGGCGTAGCGTGATGACATTGGTGAGGCCAGCGATCAGGGCTGCTGCAGCAATGTCGAAGTGAGATTCGATGCGAGCGGAAGGAGCCAAGGAATCGTATCGGTCGGTAAGCTCGGGTGCATGCTCCTGAATCCGATCGGCAAGAGCCGCCTTCTTCTCTTCAATCCTCCTGAGTGATTCAAACGAATTCATATAAAGCGAGAAACGCTCCTTATCATCACCCGAGAGCTGTCGATCAACGCGTTTAGCATCCTCGGTTAAGAAATCCATCAGGCTACCATTGAGGGCCAGTTTCTTCTCAATCTCTTCGGGTGTTGCGACCGCAGCACCAAAAAGTTCCAGAAAGGCCTTTCGCGGGGAACCTTGAAAGGCGACCGGCTTGGCTGCCCCGTAGGCAGAAAGATTGGGATAACAATAGGTGTCCTCGGGTTTCCAGCCGGTCTCGAGAAGTCGACCGTTCATGGCCATCCCGTACATCGGATAAGGACCTTGGGAAAAGTGTTGCCCCAAAAGACAATCGACAGTGGGAGCGATAGCAACCTTTTCTGAATCGTGTAGGGAGAGCGTCCCGAAACCTTTCGTGTGATCCCCGCGGAAACCTACACCGGAAAGACTCTGGATGATCGTCAATCGATCTTTCAACGAGTCCAGTGCCATGAGTTTTTCCGGCAATCCATGATCGGCTAGGTCAACATTCACCATGGGACCTTGTATTCGCCCACGATTCCCGAGCTTCTTGCCGTCTTCGGGATTCACGAACCGATTCTCGATCCCATCGGGAACAAGATTGAATTTATCGACACCCGAGGATTTAACGACGAAGACGAATCGTTTGGGCAATGTGCTCTCAGTGGCTGAGGCATGAGCTTGAATCGAACGCAAACAAGAAGCCATGCCCAGTGATAGACCACCAAGGGAGAGATCCTGTATGACTCGTCTTCTCGAATAAAGCATGGATATCTTTCGTTGTGAGCTCAATGGTCGTTGTCGCAACAATCAGTTTAGTCGAATCAACCTAACGACGGTACAAAAATGAATCAGAGCTGAGTAGAGCGACCACCAGAGATTTGAAACTGCCGTTACTTTCCACATATGCCCGCTCTGCTTCCACCAAGGTGATCGAATCGCTCAGCATCTCATTTCTTCCCATCAGGTATCGAAACAGGTGCCGAATGAACGATTGACGGGCTCGGTCGGATCTTCCTAGGCGATGCATCATCTCTACGGCATTTTCCACATCTCCATTCACATCGGGCTCCGTCGGTAGGTTGATCGTGCCGGTAGCGTTCACCACCCGGGTCGTCAGCTTCCCTTCGCTTAGCTTCCTTTCAAACTCGCCATCTCTCCTCATGTAGATCTGACCGTCTTCATCAAAATACTCCACCGTACGATATCGCCCCCAATCGTCGAACATCTCGAACGGCTCACCCAATGGATTGATTTTCCGGTGGCACTTCCAGCAGCGTTCCGATCTCAGCGGCTCCATTCGCTCGCGGAGGGTTTGATGTGGATCAATAGGTACAGCCGCATCAACATCGGGTGGGACATCCCCCAGAACGCCCGCCAATAATCTTTCGTAGATCCAGATTCCGCGATGAATGGGGTCGTTGTCCTCGTTCAGAGAATAAGCAGCGAGCCATGCTGGATGTGTCAAGACTCCGGCACGTTGCTCCTTTGGCATTTCAAATGGCTGCTCGAGCGGCCAGTCCCAACGCTGTTCTTCAATCCGATTGCTACTTGGTAGGTTGTAAGGCTCGATGTAAATCAGATCGCCAATACCCCGGGACTCCTTCGCGAACGGATAGCTCGGAAAAGGATTCATCCCCTTGTCGAGTGCAACGGTGTACTTCGAGATCATTCTCTCCGCATCTTTACGAGCGGACTCCAAAGCCTTCTCTGCTTTTTCGGGCATATTAACGAAGTTGAAGTCTCGCGCTATCTGTGACTTACGTTTTTCCAATTGCGCGTCGATATAACCCGGATCCAGCACCTCGGCGACACGGGTGTTGTAATGTTCTCTCGCATAATCGTTGTCACCGGGATGGGCAACGAAATACTGATTCGTTGTCAATAGCTCAGCGATGACATCGGTATCCTCTTTCAAAACATGCTCAATCAGCATTCTCGCATCATGAATCATCATATCCGTGTTCCACTGGGGAATTTTTTCTTGTCGACGTCGATCATTGTCTTTGAATACCGTTCCAGCGCGGTGAACGCCGAAGAACTCTTCAAAGAACCTCATCACCCTCGGGAGATCCTTCCTATCCCAATGCCCACTCGTCAGTTGTTCATCCAACATCTGGCTTACCAAACGGACGACATCCTCCTTATTGTTCAACTCCTGTTTATGCACTGCCTCTCGGATGTAGGGATTGTGATCGGGTCCGCGATCCGTCAAGGCGAAGGCAATGGCTCTGGCCATCTCGTCGGTGGATAGAAGCCGGCGTCCATGTTCGTCCTCTGCTCCTTCACCAAACTCCATTCGATAGATAGATTGAGGACTCAGAAACATCGCTTTGATGGTGGTCTTCAGTCCATCTAAGTTGCCGCCTGTCTTGACACTCTGCTCAAAGAATTCCAGATATCGCTCTCGCTCATGGGTGCTAGGATCTCGCCCGATGACTCGCATGAACTCACGATTGACAATCCCTTCAAGCGTCTCTTTTGCTGGCGGAGTTGGCCCCTCTGCAAAGGCCTTGAACTCGCCTCTTCGCTCACGCTCGGCCAGAAAAGCATCCGCAACAATCAGCGACATCTGCACGGTGCTTTGATCCGCAATGGACGTCGCGGAATAATCTCGGATCCCTCGCTCGGAAGTGATATAGGTATAAGGACTTTTCGAATTCCCAAAGCCTTTGTGAGCGAAGATCTCGGGACTCAAACGCCAAAGCCGCGGTGGTGAGAAGGGTGGTGTCTGGATCTCACCAGAGAATAATTTTTCATGATCGACCCAGTTTCCGTATTCAGGGGACAGCAATTTTTTACGGTAAGCCTCACCCGACCCAGCGGTGAGGAGCTGTCGGTCAATCCAATCCAGTATCTCGTCACGAGCTGACTTACTCGGTTGTTCTTCACCCTGAGGTGGCATATCCCCGGTTTTCAACTGCTCATAAACGCTCATCCATAAGGCCGACGCGGATTCATCTGCAAAATCCAAGGAGAGTTGGTGCAGTGCAACCTGGCCCTCCTGAGTGTCCTCACCATGACAGCGGGAGCAGTGAACCTGAAGAAAACGGCTGGCATTAGAATCCGTCAACTCACCCGTCGCACGATTAAGCCAAACCATGCAGAGAACAAGAGGCAATGTCATCAGGAAGCGTTGTTGTCTACTCAATGCATTCCCATTAACTAAAAGGGGCGGAGGCAAATTCTCCCGTACGCTTAATTCTATCCGGACAAGTCGTCTCGAGGCACTCCCGTTCTCGGAATACCCATCAATCTGGTCAACACTCTTGTATCGTCCTCTAGTTTGATGGAACGCAAAGAATCGTACAACGTAACGAAAACGGGTTTCAATCCTCAAAGTGAGGAATTGGTGCGGCTCTAGCCCACGTTGCCAGCACCGTGGTTCCATTCAGCCTAATGTAAATCGCATGAGATCAGCAGAGAGTGTGACACGGCTGCGATCGATGGAAGCGATACGACTTTTTTCTGACCGCCGCCTTGCTCGGTAAGTCATCGCCAAGGCATCCTCGATCTCTTCCTGACCAATTTCCACCGATGCCCTCCACTGTTTCCGCTCAACGCATCGTAAGCCAAACTCTTGCATTTCCTCCACAATCGCATCAACACGACTACGGCGATCACCACGCGATTGCACCACCTCACGTAGTTCAATCAAATCGTCCTCTGCGGGAACCGCCACAATACAGCATCCGGAAGGTGTCAGGACTCGCTTGATCTCCGAAACGGGTCTTCGGCCAAACAGGGACATGACGAAATCCACGCTGGCATCCATCACCGGCAATCCTCGATCCGCATTTGCCAGTACCCAAGTTGCTGCAGGCCAGTGCCTCGATGCAAGCTTGATGGCGGGTTTGGATAGATCGATCCCACAGTAACCTTGCGGCTGATCCGGAAAAACCAACGGACCAAACGAACCATCGCCACATCCGAGATCGAGAACGGTCGGTTGTTCACCAGAGCCCGTTACCCAGTCACGTATCGATTGGGCTAAGCTGACTGAGTGCCCACGCTGAAGCCAACGATGTCTCGCAAGAACAGCATCTCGATTATCGCCAGGATTCAGAGACTTCTTGTCTTGGGGTTGCGTTAGATTCCAATAGCCTTCTTTAGCTTGGTCAAAACGATGACCACCATCACAACCGAGTCCCCTTCTGCCGCCAGCAGTGCTCTTCGACTCCAAGGGCCGTCCACAATTTCTAACGGTACATCGGAGTTCTAGCATTGAAGGGGATCACTTCAGGATGACAGTAGAAAGGATCACGGGAGAGGATGGATGTTATTCTATCGTTTAGATTTCGTTTGTCATTCCTTGATTACATTATAATCCTAAGCCGCTGTGTATTCACACATATCCGACTGTCCAAGACACTGACCCGGAAGACGCTATCCCAGCCTGAGGGCTGATCTTAGTCACAGATCATCTCCTCTCCTGATACTTAACTCGGTTTCCTAATGGGATAGCAA
>JAAXIK010000294.1:0-6167 GCA_012270385.1 Rubripirellula sp.
CACCGTAATCAGAGTTTTCTCAATTCCAAGTCAAAGCCGGAACTATCAAAGCAAGCTCCAAAGCGTTAGGCATCAACCTGGATTGATCGTCTCCTTGCATTTCTTTTTATCATCCTCGACACAGTTTTAAGCAACTTTCATGATTCGATTCGATAAGCCACTGCTAGTCATGTTATTCAGCCTTATCTCGTGCCTTCAATCTGTCCTCCTCAGCGAGGATACGCATGGTGAGGATGTGGATGGACAGCCCAACGTGATCCTGATTTTAATCGATGACATGGGTTGGGGTGACCTTGGATGCTACGGGAACGAGTTCATTGACACACCCAATCTGGATCAGCTTGCGGAAGAGGGTATGCGATTCACTGATTTTTACGCAGCGGGTGCAGTGTGTTCTCCCACACGCTGCGCGATTCAGTCGGGGCAGAATCAAGCAAGGATAGGGATCACCGCTCATATTCCTGGACATTGGAGACCCTTTGAGAGGATCGTCACACCGTTGACAACCATGGCCTTACCTTTGGATACCGTCACCATTGCCGAATCCTTGAAAAAATCGGGCTACCGAACTGGTTATGTCGGAAAGTGGCATTTGGGAACCGGAACGGATTTTCAGCCTGACCGCCAAGGTTATGACAGCTCAGTCGTCATCAATGGCCCTCATCTGCCTGGTCGTTACCGAACGTTGAACAAGACGGTCTCTCAACCCAAACCGGGTCAATATCGCACCGACTATGAAGCAGATCTCGCAATTGAATTCCTCGACGCAAGTTCGGAAGAGCCCTTCTTCTTGATGGTCTCCCCCTTTGCCGTTCATATTCCTCTTGGGGCGATGTCATCCAAAGTGAATAAATATCGTGAGCGGGCTCAGGAAAAGGAAAGTGAATTACCTAACCCTGTGTACGCGGCAATGGTGGAGCATTGTGATGACATGGTCGGTCGTATCTTGAGCCGAGTGGAAGAGCTTGGGATGACCGACGAAACACTCATTCTTTTTACTTCTGACAATGGTGGTTTGAATCGCAGGTACGACTACCAAGAATCTGCGGATGATGTCGTTTCAGACCTTTCGCCGTTAAGGGGTGAAAAAGGAGATCTTCATGAGGGAGGCGTACGCGTACCTCTGATCATCAAGTACCCACCGATCGTCTCTCCCGGCTCCGTTTGTGATGAGCCCACGATCAGCTACGACTTCTTTCCTACTCTCGTCGACTTGGCGAAGGGAAAGCTACCCGTGGATCAAACCATCGATGGCATGAGTTTGGTGCCCCTACTCGTGGATGCGGAAGCTGAGCTGACTCGCGAAGCTCTCCATTGGCACTACCCCCACTTCCATCATGATCGACCGGCAAGCAGCATTCGTGAACGCGATTGGAAATTGATTGAGTATCTCGACGGCAGCGGGGATGTTGAGCTTTTCAATCTCCGTAAAGATTTAAGTGAGGCCAACAACGTGGCTTCAGAGTTTCGTGGGCGTACAAACGACCTTCAGAACAAACTAAAAAAATGGCGGCAAAGCGTTGTTGCACGAATGCCCTACTCAAATCCGCATTACGATCCAGATCGAGCGGAAGAATGGTGGAGTTTACGAACGGGTCAGCCAATTGATAGTTCGGTTAGAAAACGATTTCCACCCACGGAGCTGAACTAAGAGATCACCTACGCTCTATCGCTGGAATGCATGAAGCGTATGTGTCATAAAATCATTTCCCGGATGACTTCACCACCAAACTGCGATAACTGTTTGAATCTTCCAGCGTGGAAATAAGTCAGTTTGTTGTCATCGAGACCAAGAAGGTGGAGTAAGGTGACATGAAGGTCGCGAATTGGATGAGCATTCTCCACTGCGCGACCGCCAAACTCATCGGTTGCGCCAATCACGCCAGGTCTTACACCGCCTCCAGCAAGCATCATTGTCATCGCTTGGTTATTATGGCCGCGACCCAATGAGTAGACACCTCCGCGCTTGTTGTTATCCGGCGTTCTACCAAATTCTCCTGTCCAAATGACAAGGGTGTCCTCGAGCATCCCTCTTTGCTTTAGGTCTTTCAACAGTGCCGAATACGGCTTGTCAACGCTCTTGATACGGGCGCTGTGTCCCCGTTCCAGGTAATCATGGCTATCCCACCCTCCACTAAAGATCTGTACGAATCGAACCCCATTTTCAACTAGCCTTCGAGCCATCAAGCATTGACGCCCAAAAGCCTGAGTCTCCGATTCATTCAGACCGTACATCTCCCGAGTTTGTTCCGATTCTTGGTCTAAATCAATGACATCCGGTACTTCAGCCTGCATGCGGAAGGCTAATTCATAATTGTTCATCCGCGCGCTGAGCTTCTCATCCTTTTGACCCAGCGACTGCATGTGCTGTTCATTCAGCCAAGATAGTTCATCAAGTGCGTCGCGTTGGTGTTGTCGATTCTTGTGTGCTGGGGGGGCCAGATCCAAGATGGGGGAGCCTTGAGGTCGAAGTCGTGTGCCCTGATAGGTCGGGGGCAGAAAACCATTACTCCAGTTTGTGGAACCGCCTTGTGGCATCGCCAATTCCGTCATGACGACGTAACCCGGCAGATTCTGATTTTCAGTGCCCAGTCCGTAGTTTGCCCATGCTCCTAGAGAGGGATCACCACCTAGCCGGCTCCCTGTATTCATATGAAAGAGAGCTTCGGGGTGATTGAGTGATTCTGCCTGACAGCCCCTAAAATTGCACAATTCGTTGGCAATGAAAGGGTCAGCGAGATGTTGCCACTGATCACACATCTCAATGCCGTTGTCTCCCACTTTTCGAAAAGAGAATGGGCTACCCACAAAAAATTTGTACCCCTTAGCGAGTCCCCCTTCAAGTTTTGATTCCTGCTTGTGCCGTTTGCTCAATTCGGGTTTGGGGTCAAATGTATCCATTTGGCCCGGTCCACCTTCCATGAAAAGCATGGTTACATTTTTGGCTTTAGCCGGATGCATCGGTGCTTTGGCTGCAGAAGGATTTGCATTATCTTCCGCTTGCAGCATCGAAGAAAATGCAACCGAACCTAAAGTTGAACCCAGTCCATACAGAAACTGTCGACGTGCAGAATGAATCATAAATCTTATGGTTTTGGATTTTGGGACGATGCTAGTGGTTGCGGTGGCGAAGGGCTATTCAACGTAAATGAATTCGTTGGTGTTGAAGAGAAGTAGGCAGATATCCGCCATCGCACGGGTTTCAGCAGGAACTTGGTTTGCTTTGATATCGGGTTGATACGATTGGAAAACGGGAAGTATCTCTTCGTACTCGAATGGACGACCGGAGAATTCTTCAACCAAGGATCTTGTGATGCTTGTGGGATAGATGATTTCGCCTGGCTGATGATCATGGTGATAGGCGATCATTCTAGAGCCATACTTCGTCAATCTCGCTAGCTCATCGGGTGTTGCATTACGCTTTAAGATCCGTTGAAAAGCTTTGTTGATACGCTGCGTACCTAGTGCGGATTTCTCATCATCAAAATCATTCGCTACCTGAGGATCATTTTGACTGCGACTCATGATAAGCGTTGCTGCTGCAATCGCACGGTCGTTCATCATGTCGCTATTGAGCAAAGCGAATGTCTGTGGTGTTACAGCAGCGGATTCCCGCATCTCACAGGATTCGTTCGGGTTCGGTTGATTGAACAATTCAGAGAATGGGTCAGCTTGACCCCGAACTTGGTAAGCGTAGATGGATCGACGGTTTCGAGTATCCGGTCTCGGGGAGGGTTGGTAGGCAGGAGCAATTGAGAATTGAATCATTCGCGGTTGCAACGCCACCTCCATATTGATTTCTGGCATAACGGGTAGGCCACCCAGTTCATGCCGAAGTTCCCCTGTGGATTGAAGGATGCTATCGCGAATTTCCTCGGCCCGTAGTCGTCTCCTGGGAAACTTTCCAAGATAGAGATTATTGGGGTCGAGTTCCGCTAACTTATCTTCCTCATGGTGCCTTGTGGAACGTTTGTAGGTAGCAGAATGCATGATCATGCGATGTAAGCTTTTTATTGACCAGCCACCATCAACAAATGCTTTCGCCAGAGAGTCCAACAACACTGGATGACTGGGTTTCGCACCTTTTTCTCAAAAGTTATTGTGGTTAGCGGCAATCCCTTTCACGAAATGGAATTGCCAAATCCGATTGACAATGCTTCGTGTTGTCAGTGGGTTGGATTCATTTGCGATCCAGTTGGCCAGAGCTAATCGTCTGCCATCAATTTCTTGGGTGATCGTATAGGGCGCGTTTGAATTTGCGTTGCTTGGTAAGGCAATCGCACTCAGTACTCCTGGGACAACGGGATCCCCGATGGCGGTCAATGCACCGCCGATCAAGATGTTACTGGTTGTGGTCGTTCCCTTTTGCTTTTTTCTATTGATACGAAGCATTCGTGCTCCGTTCCACGCGAGTATCGTGCTGTCGGCGTTATACACGCTCTGAGCCATCGGGATAAATCGCTCTAACCTACGGTTCCAGATCCATTCATCCTGTTCACGGACTTTGCGTTGTCCCTGTTGAACATAATCAAGCCCAACATGGCGTGGTGGCTTCATTTCATCGGGATCGTTCTTGCGTTCATTCTCTGTCTTATATGGAAGTTTGTGTTCTTCGTACCATTTTTTTGCAGCGGTTTCTTGGATCTCCAAGATCTTGTTTTTTTCCGATCTCGCATGAGCAAGCATCTTCTGAATGTGCGATTTCTCTTCCTCAAATCGATTTTGGTTTTCCGATGTTAAAAATGGAGCGGGACGCTCCGCCATTTGCGTTGTCCCAAATGCTGAGTAGATCCTGTAATAGTCTTTTGTAGGTATTGGATCGAACTTGTGGTCGTGACATTTCACACACCGAAGTGTTTGAGATAGAAATGTTTGACCTGTGATGTTGACTAGATCATCCAAGTAGATATGCCTCGCTTCATCACTTTCGATCATTGCGTTATCCCAAGGTCCAAGTCTTAGGAATCCTGTCGCAACAATCCACTCTGATTCTTGTTCGTTGTAGTCACCTTCTTGTTGTGCTTGATGAATCTGCTCTTGATTGAGATTCATTCGTCCTTGTAATGAGATGTCAGCCAATTCGTCGCCCGCAAGTTGCTCTCGGACAAACTGATCATAGGGCTTGTCAGAGTTGAAAGATCGGATCACGTAGTCACGGTATCTCCAAAGATTGGACCGCTCATAATCATTGGACATGCCTCCGGTATCGGAGTAGCGAGTCACGTCAAGCCAATGACGTCCCCAGTGCTCACCATATCTCGGGCTGGCCAGTAGATTTTCAATCAGATCTCGCCACGCTTCTTCAGAGTTCGCTTGGTAGTGATTCCTAAATGCAACGACTTCTTCATAGGTCGGTGGAAGTCCAGTCAGATCATAAGTTGCTCTGCGGATCAATTCAGTCGGAGTAGCCTCGGGAGCAGGCTTGATTTGAAGTCCGTTCAGTTTTTGCTCAACAAGGTGGTCAATGAAAGAATTCTCGGATATTTCTTGGTCGGTGAGAGTCGCTGTATCGAGAGGAAGAAATGCCCATAGGTCATCTTCTTGGTAACGCCGAAAAGTCCAATCGTCTGACTGCCCTCCACTCGTTTCCACCAGCCTGCCGTCTTCATTGGTTACCACTGAAGCCGCTTCGGCTCGAATCTCCTCTTGCCGTTTCGAATCAGGCCAAGGAGCACCTATTTTGATCCATCTTTCAATTGATGAGATTTGGTTCGGTGTGAGCCTGTCGTTTTCCTTGGGAGGCATTTCGGAATCTTCCCACTTGATCGCACTGACCAAGTAGCTTTCTTGCGGTTTTCCAATCAGGATCGATGGATCACCTGTTTCACCACCTCGCAGCAGCGCTTCACGGCTCAAAACGCTGAAATCACCTTTGAGGTCATCGGGGTCTGCTCCGTGACAACCTTGACATTTTTCTTTCAGGATCGGTAGCACTTTCAGGGTGAAAAGATGCTCGCCCGACATGACTTCGGGATTCACGTCGGTAATATTCTCTCTTTCTTCGGCCAACAGGGCTGGACCGCAGGCAAAGCCTAGCAATGCGATAGAAAGAATTATTTGCGTACGAAATGTTGAGCTCATCTAACCGGCTGTGTCTGCGGAGTCGAGAAGGTTAGTGAGATTGTCGCTTCCAGGGTGTACGTTAACGGAGATTATGGTCTTGGGAG
>JAAXIK010000294.1:6177-6387 GCA_012270385.1 Rubripirellula sp.
TGACGATGCCATGGTGTCAGTTCACCGAACTAATTGTCTTGCCAGTGACCAAAAAGCGTTGTTGGGGGCGATTCCTTGTAGTTAACGCCACCATGCGAACTCAAACTCAAAGACGTCATCACTATGCCAATTTCCCCACTCCATATTAAACAATACCCTTGGGGAGAGCCATGTGTTCGTCGGAATTCTGGTAACCTTAGTCACCCTAAG
>JAAXIK010000420.1 GCA_012270385.1 Rubripirellula sp.
GGCTCGTTCGCGTGCTCGTTGTGCTTGTCAGCTGGAACACTCTCAGGATGTCCGCGAGTTCTGGCACCCAATTGCTATCCTGCAGTTTGAAGCTTTTGGCGATCGCGATTCTCTGTCTTTGTTTGGTCAAGCCAATGAGACGAGGTGAACGAGCCATCCCACAAGAAAACTTGGTTGCCGTACTGCTCGACAATAGTCAGAGCATGCAGTTGAAACCGCCTGGCAGTTCGGTAGATCGTCTCGAGAAGCAGAAGCAAGTCGTGGCTGATGACGAACCGTGGAAGGTGCGTTTATTGCAGGACTTTGATGTGCGGCAATTTCAGTTCGGTAGGCGACTGGAGAAGATTCTAGATCCATCCTCTCTCGACGCATCCGCGCCTTCCTCCAACCTCATGGCTTCCTTGGATTCCTTGCGGCAACGCTTCGAAAGTCGACCGCTCGCGGCTGTTTTCATTTCCAGCGACGGTAATGTGACCGATGCTGAGTTTCGAGGATTCAATGCGGAAAAATTCCCCGCGCCCATCTACCCGATTCTCGATGACGAGGAAAGCGAGTTTCGTGATCTGTGTATTGACACTGTGAGTGTGCAGCAGACCGATTTCGAAACGTCTCCCACCAAAATACAAGTCCAATTTCACTCCAGTGGCTTATCCGGTGAGACCGCCACAATTCAATTGATAGACCTGCAGACGGGTGAGTTGATCGAAGAGACTCAACAGACCCTTGAGGATTCGGACTACCGAGGGGAAGTGCAGTTTCGATTTCGTCCAGAGCGGTCAGGGGTCACGTTTTATGAAGTCTTAGCCTTCACGGAGTTAGACAAAGAGGCTTTGTTGAACCCCACCGCTGATGGAATCGCCGAATCCAATGAAGCGACCCTACTGAACAATGCACAACTGGTTTCCATCACTCGTGAGACAGGGCCGTATCGCATTCTCTATCTTTCGGGTCGACCTAATTGGGAATTCAAGTTCCTCAGACGTTCCCTCCAGGCCGATGCGGAGGTTCAGCTGGTTGGACTCATCCGGATCGCAAAGAAAGAACCCAAGTTCAGTTTTCGTGATCGATCCGTGAGCTCAACCAATCCTCTCTTTGCCGGGTTGGGTAAAGATGAAGAGGATAGCGCTGAACAATATGATGAACCGGTGCTGATTCGTTTTGGTGTGAAAGAATCGGAGGAACTAAGTGACGGTTTTCCGACGAGTGAAGAAGAATTATTCGCCTACCACGCCATTATCCTCGATGATCTGGAGACGGAGTTTTTCACGCAGGATCAGATGTTGCTGGTAAGAAAATTTGTGAGTGCTCGCGGAGGTGGTCTGCTCTTGCTTGCGGGCCAGGAGTCGTTTTCTGATAACGGCCTCCGCGATACTCCTCTTGGTGATATGACGCCATTCTACGTTTCCAAGACCACCGAAAAGCCAAAAGGCCCTTATCGAATCGATTTGACTCGTGAAGGGATGTTGCAGCCTTGGATTCGTCTCAGTGACACAGAAACGGATGAGCAAACCCAATTGCGTACCCGACCCATTCACAACACGCTTAACCTGAGTGGTGAATTGAAACCGGGTGCTTCGATTCTGGCCGTAGCGGAAACACCGGATCAAGTCCGCATACCCGCACTGATCTCTCAGCGATTTGGAAGGGGCCGGTCGGCAGCCTGGATGATCGGTGATTTATGGAAATCGGCCATGAGAAGGGAGAGCACGGAGGATGACGCTTCGGGGCAAGCGTGGCGGCAGTTGGCAAGATGGTTGGTTAATGCTTCTCCACGGCGAGTGGAGCTAGGAATCGCGTCGTCTGATGAACCTAATGGACCGATTCGCCTCTCCACGACCGTGCGTGACGAAAGCTACCTGCCGCTTGATAATGCCAAAGTCGCAATCGAGGTGACACCGTTAGGGGGAGAGACTCTACGGCTGGAGGCCGAGATGGATAACGACTTGCCAGGAGTTTACCACTCCGAGTACTGGTCGGCCGATGGAGCTGCGTTCCAGGCAGTCGCAAAGGTAGAGTCAATTGAGGGCGAACAGGTCGGTGAGGCGGAGATAGGTTGGACACAAAATATTGGTGCTCAAGAGTTTAAGCAGTTGGAAGTAAATGTCGCCTCATTATCCGAGTTGGCCGAAGCGACTGGGGGAAAGCTGATACGTAGAAGCGAGCTGAGTCAGTTCGCAAAGAATCTACCCAACCAAAAAATGCCGATCAGTCAAAACTGGTTGTATCCACTCTGGCACAGTCCTTGGGTCATGTTGATGGCGATGACTTGTCTGTGTTTGGAATGGACGATTCGACGAGTCAGGGGGATGGCATGAGAAAACGATGGCGGAGCCGGTCTTTGGAGTTACACGCTACGGCCTATCAGGGGATCCATCCAGTGGGCGTTAAATTGGGAATAATCAAATGGCTGGGTATTCCTCTGCTGGGTAGATTTTGCGTGGTGCGCTCGGTATGTGCCAATTGGGTTTGGAGTGTCTTCTTTGGGATAAGTCTCGGATTTTCGCTCAGCCAGTCCTGTTGTGCAGTCGCTGACGAGCCCTCGAGTGTACTTAGCGCTGCCTCATCAGCCGAAAATGAAACGAAGGCAGTGACCGGAAAGCGCGATCTCATTCTGGTGATGGGTGCGGGTGGCACTGACGAGTACGAGACTGAGTTTCGGGACTTAGAGTCCAAGTGGAGTGCTGTCTGCGAAGCCGCCGGTGTTGGGTATCAGGTGATTGGCTTACCGGAGGGTGAGATAGAGGCTCAAACCGGTGAGGGATCGAAGGATCAGGTTGAAGGCGCAAAGAGTGATCGTGATTCACTGCTGGAGGAGATTGAGATTGCGGGGGCGAACGAGGACGATCCGTTGTGGATCGTCTTGATGGGACATGGGACGTACAGCCGCGGAGTCGCAAAGTTCAACTTGCGGGGCCCTGATGTGACGGCCGCCGAGATTAACGATTCCCTTGGAAAGCTCTCTCGACCGATTGTTTTCCTTAATCTGTTCTCATCGAGTGGTCCATTTCTGAATGCTTTATCGAATGAGAATCGCATCATTGTCACTGCCACGCGGAGCGGCGAGGAAAAGAACTACAGCCGTTTTGCGAGATTCTTTATTGAATCGCTCGCTGCGGATGCTTCCGACCTGGACCACGATTCTCAGGTTTCTGTTTTGGAAGCGTTCTTGGCGGCTTCCGCAATGACACGAGAGTTCTATGACTCTGAGCAACGACTGATGACTGAGCACGCACTGTTGGACGACAATGGAGATCAGCTGGGTACGCAGGCAGATTTTTTTCGTGGTGTGCGTCCAGTCAAAAAAGCGAAGGGCGGAAAGAGTCTAGATGGTCGAGTAAGCTCTCGTCAGAATCTCGTTGAAGGGGAAGCAGATCTCAATTTGACGGAGATTCAGCGTCGCCAGCGTGACGACTACGAGGCTGCGCTGGACAAACTGAGCGATCGAAAATCCCAGCTCACTGATGCGGAGTATTTGAAAGAGCTGGAATACATACTGATCCCGTTGGCAAGGCTTTACGAATCCTCGGGGAGTTCGGAAATAGATGGGCCGGGGGACGAATAGCTCGTTTAATCAAGCTTAGATCAGAAAGTTAATGTCTCCGTCCGCTAGGTTGTCGGCGCTGACACCTCGAACTCGAAGTTGCGGTTTCTCAAGGAGAACCGTGGTCTTAGCAGAAACGCTTCGGGTGATCCAGACGCTGGAACCGATCACCGCCTCGCGTCCAATTACCGTTTTTCCGCCAAGAATGGTTGCGTTAGCGTACACCACCACATGATCCTCGATGGTGGGATGTCGCTTCGTTCCACGGATCAACTGCCCGTCCGAGTCGGTGGGAAAGCTAAGAGCCCCGAGGGTGACTCCTTGGTAGAGCTTGACGTGATTTCCAATCTCACATGTCTCTCCAATCACCACGCCCGTTCCATGGTCGATAAAGAAGTACTCCCCGATTCTTGCACCGGGATGAATATCGATACCGGTTTTCTGATGAGCCCATTCTGTCATCATTCGAGGAAGGAAGGGCACATCCAGTTTGAGGAGTTCGTGGGCGATACGATAAACGGTGATCGCCATGACGCCAGGGTAGCAGAGCACGATTTCATCGGTTGTATGGCATGCCGGGTCGCCATCAAAAGCGGCTTCCACGTCTTTGGCGAGCATGAGGCGGATCTGAGGGATCCGTTTGAGCAGTTGGATTGCCATGGCCTGACCCTTGGCTTCAAAATCGACCTGATCGACGCAGTCCGGGTGCTGCGAGTCAACTCGCTGTTCATGCCGGAGCGCGCGAGCAATTTCGGTCGTTAATTGGTCGTGTAAGGCATCCAGTAGGCTACCCACGTGAAAATGGATGTTGCCCTGATGGAGTCCAACTTTTCGGCGATACCCGGGATAGAGGATGTCTTTGAGGTTGAGTAAGCACTCAATCACCTCGGTATAACTCGGGAGCGGGCAGTGTCCCAAGTGATTGATTTTGTCCTCCGACGAGTAGGTCTCCACAATCAGATCAGTCAGGTCAGGTAACTGTTCTTTGAGTCGAACATCGGACGCCACGGGACTCGCTCCTCAGGTCATGGGTTTGCGTTGCGAAAAGCCTAGCTTGTTGTGATTGTCTCGGGAAGCGGCCAGCGAAAACCGGCGGAATCGCAGGTTGTCGACTTGATTCCTGAGGTGCTTGGTTCCACAAACCGGGCTAGCTTTTCAAAGTGCCAAAAAAGAAGGGCCAACAGGAATTTCCCACTGGCCCTTCAAGTGTCCGCTTCGTGATCAAGGATCACGGGTTGAAATCACTTCGACTCAATAGCCGATCGATGGAGGATTATCCATCAGGAAATCGCGTGGTGAACGGATGGTGTAATAGGGGTAGGCCATGACAGCGGATTGCATTCCCGCATGACCTGGATGAGCGTGGCCCGCGTGGGAGTGACCTGGATGAGCGTGCCCATGGTGCGGTCTTAGCTTCGAGCTATAGTCGTGGCCACCGCGTTGCCAACCCAATTTTCCGGGAACGCAACCTGGACGACCCGCGGAATTGCAGCCAACCCCCAACATTTTTCCGAGTAGCCCTGCACTACTTGCACTCTTCCCACAGGGTTCGCAGCCTTCTGTGGTCTCACAGGAAGCGGGTTCACAATTGGCAAGACCACCACGGGTGTGATGGTGCAAGCATCCAGTTGAGCTGACCAGTAACGCTGCGGCAGCACCAAGCATCCATATACGATTCATTTTCGGATTCCTTCCCGAGCTTTCCACCGCCAAAATCAGGCGGATCAGTGTCTTGTAGAGAAAGTGGAGCTGTGAATTGGATCATGGAATTTTTGAATGCAAAATTCCGAGACTCCAGCCTTCCAAGTAAGTCTTTCGGCTTTCGTGGACTGCACATGAAATGAATCAGTGGTAGCAGTTCTCATGTTCTGAGCAGGCACCGGAAGTGATTCCGTAATCGTTTCAAATTACCAAATCCCTTGGGTTTCCTATTGATTAACAGCCTCCATAGCTGCTAGAGGAAGAAACAGTATGTTATAGAGAACCAAGACAGGAGCGTTTCATGAGAGGTTTCACGGTTGTTGCAGCTTTTTTACTAGCTCTTGCTTTAATGCCCGCGTCCGCACAGATTAGCCGGCCGCGAGGATTTTTGATCGAGAGAGATCGGTTTGCCTCGCTGCAGGATCAGTTGACTAATCGTCTTCGAGCCACGAGAACGGACCAGAAGGCCTACGTTGCCTATGTGGTGAAATTGGTTCGTCAGGGAAAGATTCAGCGTAGCTTGGTGGTCGCGATCGAACGCTACGCCATCCGTCGCAACGAGAGTTTTCCTTTCCCTTTCTTTGAACGTGCCATGAAATACGAGTGTGGAAAGAGAGGAGTGAATCTTCCACCCGTGAAGCAGTTTGCTAGCACGAAACTCCCGGCTACTCGTTAGGGATCTAGCCCTTTTTTCAAGCGGCTCTCGGTTCTCCGTTCGAGCCCTTTCTTTCTGAGTACAATAGGGCCAGGTGGCTCGAAAGCTTTGAGGTGTGAAGGTTTCCGAGAGTTAGCTGAGACCTCCCTGTTTCAGGATCCTTTGACGACCACTCGATCCTTGTCTTCTACTCCCTTTCCGGTCCGCGTCCATGAAGAATCGAATCATTGTTGGGATCAGCGGAGCCTCCGGAGTGATTTATGGTGTCAGGACACTCCAGCATTTACAGGCGATCGATACCGTTGAGACACATTTAGTGTTGAGTGAAGGTGGTGCATTGAATGTGAAGATTGAGACGGAGCACACGCCAGAGGAGCTTTGCGACATGGCGGATGTTGTGCATCGACCGAACAACTTGGCAGCAAGTATCGCGTCGGGATCTTTCC
>JAAXIK010000329.1 GCA_012270385.1 Rubripirellula sp.
CTGCCTAGGTTCTGTTCAATGTATTGAGTCATCGCCTAGGCGGCTCTTGTATGGTTGATATTCTCCGTTCGGGTATTCGTTCTAGAAGGGTCAGTCTTGATGTCCTTATCTTTGAATTGCTCCCAATTCTGATCAGGAACCTGCATTGGGGAATGCGGAGTGTTGTAGGGAAGATATACAAAAAAGGGCTGCTCTCGATTGCGTTTGATAAACTCCATCGCTTGATTCGTCAAATCATCGATGATGAAACCTTCCCCTTCGACAATCTCGCCATTTCTCTCGAGCATGGGTGAAAAATAATGGCCCCAGTGCCCGCTGCAGAACCCGTAAAAATCACTAAACCCGCGAGCGTTGGGATGATAAGGGAATTGCATGCCACTATGCCATTTCCCAAACGCTGCCGTAACGTAGCCGGCTTTCTGGAAAACCTCTGCAATCGTTTGCTCGTCGGAGTTGAATCGTTCCCCACCTGTTGAAGTACTGAACACACCCATCCTAGTGTGGTAACGTCCTGTGAGAAATTCAGCCCGAGTAGGAGAGCAGACCGCGCAAACGTAGAAATTTTCAATCATTGCGCCTTCGCGAGCTAAAGAGTCAATCGAAGGTGTCTGAACGTTGGGGTTACCGTTCACACTTAAATCACCCCAACCTTGGTCATCTGCCAGAAAGACAATGACGTTCGGTCTTTCCTCAGCTTGAATCTCTGCAATGGAAGGTAGAGTCGATATTAAACTCAGGATTACAGAAGGATATTTAAAGAGGAACCGAATGATGAACATGAATAATCGCCTGAGTCTGAATGAGTGGACGCCGCTCAGAGTAAATGGCCAAGCTTGTCGAATCAATTCGTCTTTGGACTTTTTTATCTTCGGTTCAAAATCGTCAAGCTTCCCACTCAGATAATCGTTTGGAATATTGACGTAGTGGTTCTTTATATTTCTCCAAGAACGTTAAACCGACTAATAGCAAAATACCGGTGGTGATACCAAATACCCACCAAGGCCAAGAGGAGTCTAAAGACCGATTCGCATGCCACACCATGCTGGTAGTACCCAACAAGATAAAGACTGCTCCTAGGAAAAGAAACGAACGCACCCTTAAAATGATCCCGAAAAACATCCCAACAAGGGATAAAAGAATGAGAACAATCGGCCCCATCAGACTCACGCCTATTTGTTGGATAAGCATATCAGCAGTACTGCTAATGTAGATGGTTAACATTGCTGAATAGCGAATAACAACGATCGTGGCATGGTCAATACGATCTTTATAGGAATTGATCGAAAAGAGAACACAGAAGGCGGGAGGTATTAACCACAGTTGAGGATGTTCCACAAATGCCCATTGAGGTGTTTGCGTGAGTAAACACCACCAAGCTGCATTGCCGAGACCCAATGAGAATAAGCGGCTCAAGGGATGTTTCCAAAGATGGCTGATCAAACCGTAGAATACTGCTGCAAGTATTAGCAACACGTCGATTCGAATGGATTGCTGTATCAGAAAATCCTCACCCAAACCGTTATGGAAATTCATCCCAAAACCCAGAATGGGTATCAACGGCAGGAGAAATGCACTGCGTTGCAGCTCTTTCACCAGTAGATCGTCACCTAATCGACGTGCCGCCTCAGTAATTCCTACCGTGCCAAATGCAACTCCCATCACAATATAGAACCAAAACTCACGCAACTCGATGAGAATCCAATCAGGACGACACAGATAGAGATGGAGGCAAACACACCCACCCAACAATTGTGAACCATACATCACATACTTACGATTCTCTTCCGATAACATCAGGTTCTTAAGTAGTGAGAATTTTGGCCCTGTGAAAACTGCAGTCAGGGCTGCCAAGACGGTCGAGCCAGCCAACATGCAACCCACTACGAAGACGTGAACAGAGGGAATGCTCAAAATCCCCAGATCTGTCCGCATGTATATCTCCAGGATCAGCATCAGACACAGAGACGTGATGGCGGTGTAACCGACCAAAACGCTTCCCCAACGCAGCGCGTCCCTCCAACTGTCCGCCAATTTAGAGCCCAGCATGGATGGAAGAATCCATAATTTTGTTGGAAGTAATAAGAGGGAGACAGCTAACCAACGCATGGCAATTTGCAGAAGTGAAATCCCTTCACCCGAGAAATCCACACTCGCCCACATCGCCAGAGATATCAAAACCATGCCGACGGCAAGCTTGTAGAGGGCCTCTCTTTTACGGACCGAAGCACACTGTGCTACCGCCCAAGCAGATACAGAAATACTGCCGATCAGCAGATATAACGCCGGAGTGTTTTCCATTCCGACAATCATGCACACAACACTTACGCTGCATAAAATCACAAGTACGCAAGTAAGATTGAGTACTGCGTCAATCGCGAATGGTAAAACTTTTTTGAGCGGCAAACGACCTGCCGATAGTTTCGTGGTGATAGAAACTGACCAGTTCGAAAGTAAGCCGTTGCATACTGCAATGGCAGTGAGAACGATAGCGAAAGAATCCAGACTTGAAAGATTCCACCGATACCCACAATTAACCGCTAGTGTGCCGATCACAATCATCAATTGATAGTAACCCACAAGCCAAGCGGCGCGAGTGTTCGGGAGCCACCTGATCATGAAGGGTAAGAAGCAAATCATAAGCCACTTGAGATAATAAAGTGGTTCAAAATCAGATCCACGAACCAAGAAGCTATCGGTGCCCTCAACGATAGAAGAAGCTAATTCACAAGTGCTTAAAATTGCGATGACAGGTAACACGCCCAGACAAGGATAGGCAAACCGCTGTTCTGCGATATGCGGATTTTCACCTTGCTTGAACACAAGCCAAACGAATATCCAAACCGCTGCCCAAACCGTGAAAATCTCCGCGCAGGACCCAACCGATAGCGCGAGCTGTAGCAATTGGCAGAGAAGCAATGTTCCACTCGCTAGGACCCACCAACTGAGCATAGAAGCTATGACTGACGGTTTTGCCGCACCAAAACCTAGACTCGGCCGGCGGAGAAGAAGACCACATATCGAGAGAGAGATTAGAGAAAGAGTTCCCAATACTGGTTCATTGAAAAAGAGACTGAGGATCGGCGAGATGGCTGCAACGCCGATTACATGCAACGTACCCAGTAGATTCTCACCCTTTGGATCCCGCCAGTAAGCCGCCAGCGAGGTGCCCATCCAAATTGCGAAGACACACACCCTTGTTTGAATATCATTCAAATCCATCGTGACATTTAGCAACCACGCAACCTGACCCGCTAAGAGCGAAAAGCTAATCGGCCAAGATGCAACGATCTTTTTCCTGATGGAAGTGCCCTCTGATATCCCTTCGGATCCAAGCTTGGTGACCAGAGTGATGGATGTCGCGATGGACACAAGAAAACCACCAGACCATGCATCAAAGTAGGGTACATCAACAAATACAGCTACCGTCGTAGCAATGGATGTGACAGCACCGATCGCAACGCCAATCTTGAGTGCTGTGCTTAGCACGTAATCGATCTGCAATTCTTGGCTTCGTTGGTTCCTCGTATTGAAGGTCAAGGCCCACAAAAGGGTCGCTAGACCCGCTGTATGAAGGAAATGAATGAGCTGCGGAGTGAAAAAGAAGGGCAGCAAGAGCACTGACCCGATACACGTAAGGGATAGTGACACTATTCGCCGAGAACTCAAGGAAAAAGAAGTCTGGCCGAAGCGAAACCACAATGCACCCAGAACACTCCAAGTCATCACTGCTAGTGTGGCTAATATGTAGGGGGGTCTACCATCAGAAACAGGTGAAATCCAATCTGACACCAGCAGTCTTATAGAAACGATCGCTAACAGTGCCAACGAAGCTATCTCTATACCCAATGAAAAGTATTTTCGCTTCCTGTGCTGAAATCGCTGAAGAAGAAAGTAACAGACCACGGCTCCGAAAAGGACCAATGAACTCGACACCGCGATCAGATACCCACGACCCTGTTCCTCTTTGAAGATTAGTCCCAAAGAGGAACAGGATGCCCATAAAAGCAGCAGCGTTGTCGTCGCACTCGCATAAGAGAGCCGCCAACGAGCCTCAGATACATAACGTCTCGCGAGAAAGCAAAAGCTGAGCAATCCCGCGACGCCGAGACATTCAACCCAAAATAATTCATGATCCGCAGCACCCACACGAAATGAAATCAACGTTGAAATGAAGTGAGACAGCAGGCTCGCAAACGCGATTAGCAAGCCCGCCATTAGCAACCATACTTCTACAACGCGATACCATCCGCATAACCTGATATCGGCTGAATTCCAAACGGAAAGTACTTTCTGCGCTCTAGGTAGCCTGCGGGTATCAATCCTGGCGAGCGTTTCCCGCACCAACAACCAAAATGCTGCAAGGAATAAAGTTGGAATGACAAAAACCCAACCACCACTCCCGAATAATAGACGATCCAACGTGTAATATTCTGGTGGAATGGTGTTGAACACAAACCATCCTATGCAGAGAACCGAAACAAGTTGCGAAGCAATGAGTCGGTTTCTCGAATGGGATACTCCCGCGGAAATAAAACCGAGAGCGGTTGCCATCAACAATGCCGCATTGACACCGCCATAGGTGGGTAAGTGACTGGGTGCAAGCAATCCAAAGAAGACAACGCACGTGAAACCGTAATCGACAGCACTCAGCCTAAGCTTCTGTTGATTGGAATAGCTCTCTGTGATTTCGACATCCGACTTTGAAATGTAAATCTTTGATACTTCTTCAATGAACAGCACGGTCAAACCAGAAAGAAAGATGACCCAGCAGAGTGGTTCGATCGATGACAACTCAAACCAGGTTGGAGGCTTGAGTATCGAAGACCAAAACATCGCGATCGAGCAAATAGATAGAACAGGAAGATAAATAGCCGGTCGGCGTGCTAAATAAGATGCCAGAGTCATTCCGCCGGCTGCACAACCAAGCACAAGACTGAACAACCAGATAGGAAACGCCCCAATAAAAGATTGAGGTAGTACCAGCAGAACGACTCCTATCAGGAAGGATGCGGACAACCAAGCAAACAAAGATCGCTTGATCCACAGGCTTCGAAAGGCATCACGATCCAACAGCATCCAAATGAATACTAAAGCCGACATAGCTACGCCGACCAGAAAGCTTTCACCGGAAAGAAAACTTCTCCAAGGATTCGTTCCTACTACAGATGATAAATCCGTCCACCGCTGAAGCACTACTAGAATTGCAATGCTTGAGGGAAGAGTGGCAAGAGCAGCCCACTCTGCCTGCTTGGCGCGATAGATCGACCAAACAAGACATACAGTTAACAGAAGTGCCCACAGGCAGATCCAACCCGTCGACACAAAAGCAGGAACAAGCAAGACGAAGTTTGGAAATACTAAAGTCAGGGCAACGATTAAGCCAACGAGAGAATGATTTGAATTCTTTCCCTCTTTACACACGCCGAGGCTAATACTAGCGAGTCCCATCATCGCCGGAATCAATGATATCGCCAGCGGCAAGAAATCTGCGTCCTCCATTCGACGGATACACAGAACGAAATATGTACCTACCGTGGAACACGAGTAGAGGGACAAACCTAAAAATAGAAGATGTAGTTTGGAAAGTGTTTGGCTGAGTCCCGTTGCCTTTCTACCTCGATAGCGATGGAGAAAATCAGCCATAGCCAACACCGCTGATGAAGCGATGAGCAGCAACCAACCCGCATTCTCGCCAATTTGCTCAACCGCCACTCTGGTAAACGGCATCAACCCCACCGTAACGCAGAAACCAAAGGTGAGATGCCGGCTGTACAGGGGGCGAACTAAGGCAGAAATGCAGCAATAAGCAAGTCGACCATAGATCGCAGACGCCAGCAGAATAAAAGTGACCGTGATTGGATCCGCGGTAGCCAGCAACGATGCATTACGTCCAACAGCAGCAATCCCAGCCAAGACGCTAAGGGGAATCAACAGTATTGTGATAATCAGAACAGCACGACTTGTGTGACGTAGGCGCCAACGGTTAAGCGTATACAGTCCCGCTGAACCAATCGCTACATTCGCAATCAAGAAGATGACGGAGGGAATTAAAGGATGTGTGGCGACTAAGGGATTCCAGAGGGTTCGGACCAATCCCACGGAGCAGACCACGATGAGGATGCCGGCTACAATTTCGCCCCACCGAATATTGTGAGAGGCGAGAAAAGATTGAATCACGACGCTTCGTGATAAAGCTGGCTCTTTAACAACCGATGAAGCGTCAAGAATTTCCTCGTTGGCTAGAGTCGAATCGGCATGACTTTTTGTCTCTTGATTCTGTGTCTTAGAGACAGCTTTATCTACATC
>JAAXIK010000273.1 GCA_012270385.1 Rubripirellula sp.
CTTCAGTGCCAAGAAAAAACCAAAAAAATTTCTCGATTTGCAGGGCTCGGATCGACTTTTTTGGGTTGAAATCTCGTAAGAAGGGGGAGTTATGACGATTTTAGAGCCCAATGAGGGGGCTGGAATGTCAAAAAACAGTCTCTGTCAAGCCGTATTTCCTTGACGACAGCATTTTTTGACCTAAGTTTGAACGTCGCAGGAGTAGCGGATCGTTAACGTATTGGATCCGTGATTGCAACCGGCCTACGAAGCGGTGAGACAAAATCCCAATGGTGGTGATTTTGAAAGGCATCGGACTGTAGGCGCTCACGACTAGGAAATAGTTCAGGCCGGTTAATAAAGGACTGGAACATGTTAGTTTTATCCAGAAAGAAGAACGAAAGTATCGTCATCAATAACGACATCAAAATTGTCGTTGTGGAAATTCGTGGTGACAAAGTGCGCTTGGGTGTTGAGGCTCCGAGAGAGGTGCCCGTGCATCGCCGAGAAGTCTACGATGCGATCCAAAGGAGCATGGAGTCCGGAGACGCTCCGGTCGAATCTTAATCTTTGGCTGCGAGAATTTCTCGCTTGACGACCATTGCGGGTTCGCCAGTCTGCTCGAAGATCCATGTAACGACGGCGCCGAAGACACTTAGTCCAGCGTCCTCCCCAGAATACCTTGCACCTCATGTCTGCTTTGGGCTTTTTCAGGGAGCTGAGTCTGAGACCCTCCCTCCCTCGGATCTGACAATTGGCAACCGTACGTAGCCACTCCCGCGGACTCTCCAGCAATCGAGTTGGAGCTTACCGGTTTGAGCATTGTACGTAGTCGCTCGTTGCCTTCTCATTCAATGGTCTCTTTCTGAGTTTTCATACCCTGTTGGGCTGAAGTGTGCGGCGAAAACGTCGTATCTCAGTAAAGAAACGGTTAGAAATTCGTCCAACCCCCTGAAGATTTTCTGAACACCTTCAAGATTTGGTTGTCGAGAGTCCGACAGATACGGTATTCAAACTTGGCCGGCGCTTACTGAGCCGGATATCGCAACGGCCAGATTGGAACCTGAACATGAAACGGTTAGGCCGAAGCATGTTGGTCATTTAGAGAGATGAGTCATTCCCGACGATAATGCTTAGAGACATCGTCGACACCCTTGACGCATCGCCTAGAAATTAGGTAAAACCCGCTCAACTGTGAAGCTTCGGGCTGATTCGAAGCGAACAGGGGCCCCTTCGTCTAGCGGTCTAGGACACCGCCCTTTCACGGCGGTAACACGGGTTCGAGTCCCGTAGGGGTCATCAGGCATTGATAACTTCCGTGTTCTACGGTGTTTTCAATGCCTTTTTTTATGGGTGCTTGCCCATTCTCTTCCATTCTCGGGAGTGCTGGCGTCGCTTTTGGCGTCACTTTATCGGCTTGCTTGAATGGGTCTTCATTCCGTGCACGAGCAAAGTCTGCAGGCATCACTTGATGGTAATGCTTCAGTGCCGTTGCCATATCATGCCCAAACCACTCAGTGACTACCTTCATAGTAAATCCATCACGACAAATATCATTGGCCGCCGACAATCGAAGGTTCCGGAACGGGTTTGGGAAAATCGGAACTCCCGACCGATCGCGGATGCGGTGAAAGGTCGTGCGGAGGTTTTTATCTTGAGATCGCAGAGCTGCCCGGTCGATGATGTACTCGTTTTTTGATCCAGTGACTTCAAAGTGTTGGGCCAGCGCTGTTTCCACTCTCGGGAAGAGGGCGATTGTTCGTTGGTGTTTGTCGTATCGCTTGCTCTTGGGCGAGATAACTAGAGTCGTTTCCTGGGAACAATTGGAGTTTCCCTTCTTCAACATGCATGGGCTAAGAGCCTGTTGTCGACGGTCTCTTCGTGATTTTTCTCGATTTCGAAAATGTTTTTTTTCCTGTGATTTTCGCTCAATCTTTTGGTCTTAATGCGCTTTGAAATGCGAGCAAGAGGGTCATTCAGTGGAAGAGAATAAAACCGGCTTCCACGAATAGGAGCACCCTTGCTATGCGTAAGATGACGTTGTTCGACAAAATAAAACAGGACTTCATCCCGTTATTGGGATGGATTGGTATCACGGTGATGGGTTGCATTGGGGCTTCGACTGCTCAGGCGGGCTACAGTGTGCTTGGTGGCGCCCCTGTCACTCAGGGGCAGATGCTGATTAGTGATGAAGACTACAATGCGTTGCCAGCTGCAAATAAGGCTGTTGGCGCAACATTTAGTTTGCAGGAGACACGGGTCGAGGCAGACATATCGGGTGTTCTTGCCAGAGGTCGAGTTACGAATGTTTTTCTAAATCCACATTCAAATCCACTAGAGGCGGTGTATGTCTTTCCTCTACCCGAAAACAGTGCAGTGGACGCCTATTCCTTTCAAATTGGCGAGCGAATTATCGTCGGTGAAGTGAAAGAGCGGGAGGAGGCGAAGCAGATCTATCAACAAGCTCGCGAAGACGGTCGCAAGGCCGCATTGTTAGAGCAAGAGCGGGCGAACATCTTTACTCAGTCCGTCGCGAATATACCTGCCAATTCGGAAGTGGTTATTCATATCGAATATGTTCAGCCGCTCGAGGTTGATGAAGATCGCTATCTCTTTAGATTTCCCATGGTGGTTGGAAAACGTTATATACCGGGGAATCCTGTCTCTCGACCTAATGTCGGACGTGGCTGGGCAAATGATACTGACGAAGTCCCGGATGCTTCCCGAATTACTGCGGCTAAAGTTCCCGATGGAATGAGAAACGGTAACGACGTTTTCATTCAGGTAAATGTCGACGGCGCGATGCCGATACAAGCGATCACTCCCGTGACACATGAATTAGATGTAAGTCGACGCTCTGAGACACAATCGGTTGTCACCCTGAAAAACGGAAGTGTGATTCCGGACAAGGATTTTATCTTTGAGTACCAGCTTGCCTCAGAGCAAACAACGCTTGCTTCAATGACTCATCGTATTTCTGAGGAGGAGGCTGGTTACGTGATGCTTGCTTTGCAGCCGAAATGGTCGGTAGAAGCGTCTGAAATTACTCCTCGCGAGGTGCATCTGGTGATGGATGTGAGTGGTTCCATGCGGGGCCCCGCGATCAGTCAGATGCGACTGTTTGCCGAGCAGATCCTCGATCATCTAAATCCTGGTGACAAAATTAAACTGATCTCGTTTAGTCAACAAGCTACTACGTTTCGAGATTCACCAGTCCCCGCGGATGCATCGAATATCGAGGCGGCCAAAGACTTTGTGCGAAGGCTCAAGCCAAATGGTGGTACCAATTTACTTTCCGCTTTAAGGGTCTCACTTGGTGAAAGCCAAACAGAGACCAGTCTACCTCGCTATCTGATTCTGATGACCGATGCCTTGGTTGGGAACGATCACTCCATTCTGCGTTATCTCCAAGAGGACCGATTCTCAGACGCCAGAGTGTTTCCGATTGCGTTTGGTGCTGCACCGAATGATTACCTGATGAATCGAGCGGCTGAGATGGGGCGAGGATTCGCAATGCAGGTAACTAACCAAGACAATTCGGTTACAATTGCCAAGCGTTTCAATGACCTAACCAGTCTACCCTACATGACCGATCTTCAGATCGACTGGGGTGACTTGAAAGTCAAAGATCAAGTGCCTGCTCGGCTTCCAGATCTGTTTGCTGGAAAACCATTAATCGTTCTTGGACGCTACGACCAGGCTGCCACATCGACGGTTCGACTCAAGGGTAACGTTCTTGGAAGTCCAGTCGAAATGGAGTTAGACCTTGAGCTTCCGGCAATCGAGCCTGCTCACGATTCCATCAGCTCCGTCTGGGCGAGGCAGCGTATTCGGCAGATATGGAATCGTAACGTTGGTAAAGAGACTAAGGAGAGCCGTGCGGAGATTACCGAGCTGGGCGTGAGGCATCAGCTAGTAACTGCTTACACATCTTTCATTGCGGTAGAGAAAGCAGACCAAGATGAAGAGGGCCAGCTGATTACGGACACTGATTCCTTGGATCCAGCTGATCCATCTTCGGAGTCAGCGTCGCAGCCAGCGAAGAAGCCTGTGACGGATCCAACGGCAAAACAGCCGGCAAATCAGGTCTCCAGTGCAGGATCGGCTGCTCAGAGTAACTCCTCGCAAGCATCCCCCTCCCCGAACCGTGCACCCAATAGCTCCTCGTCGTTTAGGCCTAGTTCTGGATCTGGAGGAGGAGGTGCTGGTGGCGGACCGATTGGCCCCATCTCCGCGTTGCTTTCACTCGCGGGAGCCGGTGCTGCTTCCATGATGCGTCGTAAGAAGTAAAGGCCTTTTTAGATGGAGGGTCTCTACGGATGTTAGTGCATGTGATGTTGTGTCATGGCTCCAGTCGTTTTGCTTTCGATCCAACGAACGCACGGCGACGAGCCAGTGAGGTAGGTAGCCGTTTTCGAGTGACTGCGGCCGTCGGAACTCTGACGCTGCTGGCGGCAATCGTTCCTTCCTCCATCGAGTGGTTGCAATTGGATTTCGCTGCAACACTGGACGGTCAGTGGTGGCGAGTTTTTACCGGCCACGTGACTCACTTCGGAGCTCAGCATCTGTTTTGGGATCTTCTGATGTTTGTCGTTCTCGCATCACTATGCGAGTTTCAGCATCCAAAAACATTCGGTGCTCTGCTTTCAGTGATCGCACTGATTGTTTCAGCGACGGTGATGTTCTTCTGCGGCGATGTCGCGAACTATCGCGGGCTGAGCGGAGTCGATACAGGCCTCTTTGTCTGGTTTGTTGGTGATCAGTATCGCTTAAGCCAAAAGCAGAATGACAAACCCTATGCGATGCTCTGGGGAACCCTTGGGGTTTTACTTCTGGCAAAACTTTTTTATGAGATGGTCACAGGTGAGTTACTCTTTGTTAGCGGGGAGGGTTTTAAGCCACTCGTTGAATCCCATGTATCCGGAGGGCTTGCCGGACTTCTCGCACTTTTCCTCTCAGACTCCTCGATTCAAAAACGCTTCTCTGGCTCCGGTAACCTGGCCTTTTCTCGTCAAAGCTAGAGGCTAGTCCTGACGAGGTCGAGAGCCTTCAATGCTCTAATGTTTGTGCTTTGAGAAGAAGGATTCTGCATTCTGCTCGCCATCGGCTCTGATCCTGCTGCGAGCAATCCTCGTGCCGACACAGGCCCATTGTCAGATGTTACGCTAGGAGTAACTGAAACCATCTAGCTGGTGATTTGAGCGTTCAACCTTCTGGGTGTTGCGAAACTGATAGTTGCCGGGGTCACCGTAGCGAAGCGAGTAAGAAATGTTTAATGAGACAACGAGGGCTATCTCCCTGTTATGTTTGTGGGGGTTTGTTTCGCATGCAGCTTCAGCGGATCAGAAGCTTCCCGATGAGCCATATCTGTTTGCCTATACGAATCAATTAAGTGTGGCTCCTGGTGAGTCGCTTGATTTTCACGTTTCCACCTCTGCGGAATGGTTTGAAATAGAAATCAAGCGTTATGGGGCTGAAGATCAAGTGTTGTTGCGGGGCGAAAAAGTGGTGGGTGCATCCCATCCTATCCCAGATCGAGCGGCGTCACATGGTTGTGGTTGGCCCTCCGCAAAGACACTGGTAATCCCCGAGCAATGGAAGAGTGGTTGTTATCTCGCAACGTTAACCGCCGTTGGGCAGAGCCAATCGACCAGTTCTCGCTGTCTGTTTGTCGTGCGATCTGGGAGACCGGGGAGCAGTTCGAAAATACTTCTCCAGTTGGCCACCAATACGTACAATGCGTATACCAATTGGGGTGGTCATAGTCTCTACTCCTATCACGATCGCGATGGTTTGCAGGGCCATCGTGTCTCGTTCGATCGACCGATCACTTCGCAGTTTGAAAATTGGGAACTCCCGTTTGTTCGGTGGGCGGAGAGTAATGGATATGTGATTGATTACGCCGTAAACAGTGATTTAGAGTATCGTGCCGATTTGCTAAAGCACTATCGTTTGGTGTTAAGCATCGGGCATGATGAGTACTGGTCCTCAAAAATGAGAGATCATCTTGAGAGCTACATCGGGCAGGGAGGGAATGTTGCTTTTTTGAGTGGGAACACGTGTTGCTGGCAGGTCCGTAGCGAAGATTCAGGTCGGTCTCTAACTTGCTGGAAACAGTGGTACAACGTTGATCCGGTCTATCGGACAGATAAGCAGCATTTGTTGAGTACTCTGTGGAGTCACCATCTTATTCAAAGACCGGAGAATGAGCTGCCGGGGGTGGGATTTCTGGGGGGCGGTTACCACAAAAGGCATGGCCACTTCATGGATGGACCTGCATCATTTAAAGTCCATCGACCAGAGCATTGGCTGTTT
>JAAXIK010000551.1 GCA_012270385.1 Rubripirellula sp.
TGGCTTTCAACCCACGATTCGAGGTTCCTATCTCGATCGGTCGAGTCCGCAGTCCATCCTGCCGGTGACTGCAACGCAAGCTGTGGATCCCGCAGTCATTACCTCTCGCGTCACTGCTTTGCGACAAGAGGTCATGGGCGCAGATCTTGATCGATTGAATCTACTCCTCTCACGCCTCATGGCATCGCAGGCCTCTGCAGCAGAGTTGGAGGTCATTGTGGATTCCGCAAATCAATTAGGCACGCAGACGAATGATTCTCTGGTTCGGCAACGAGCGAGGATCTTGGTAGAGACTGCACAGCGTTATCAGGGTGTTACCACTAGACGCAACGGTGGAGTTGCTGCTGCCTCGTTTGTTACACCGATGCAAAGTGAGCAACGTTCAGGATCTTCCTTAAACGTAATTCAAGCTGCTGATGCAAACAGCGCGATCGAACCCTCTGTTACGGCAAATCACGGGACACAGGGCGACGTCGTTAGGCAGGAGGGGTATCTGGTGCAGGTCTATTCCGCACGCAGCAACAGCCCTCCGTTTGCTTTGACGGATTCGTCGGGCCGCACCGTCGCTTATCTATCTCCGATGCCGGGGATCAATTTACGAACCCACCTGAACCAGCAAGTGAGTGTTGTCGGTACCGTGGGTACGGTAGCGGGTTTGGATACGCCTCATCTGATGGTCACGCAGGCCGTGAGAATGGGGCAGTAATCCCCTTGAATAAACAAGCACGATAGGGCAGGCTCTGTGATCACTTGCATGTGCGTGCTTGTCACTGTGTTACTCTGCAACTTTCCCTAGCCCTTCGACTTGCCCGTGGCTCGTATTCTGATCACATCCGGACCCACCAGGCAGTATCTTGATCCGGTGCGTTACATCACCAACGCATCAAGCGGGCGCATGGGAGCAGCTTTGGCTCAAGCGGTCATCTCGGCTGGTCATCAAGCCGTTGTCGTATCGGGGCCGGTCACAGTCGACTATCCGGTCGATGCGGAAATCCATTGGGTGGTCACCACCGATGAGATGCTGGAGAAATCGAAAGAGTTATTTGGGGATTGCGATGGTGTGATTGGAGCTGCTGCTCCTTGTGATTACATGCCGCGACACGTTCAATCCCAGAAACTCTCCAAGACGGGGCGGCCACTCCGTATTGAATTGGTGGAAACGGCAGAGGTAGTGGCCACTCTCGGAGAGCGTAAGCGGGCTAAGCAGTGGGCCGTCGGTTTTGCTTTAGAAACTGAAGATCAACGCTTTCGTGCAATCATCAAGTTGGAACGTAAGCATTGCGATCTGATGGTCAGTAATGGTCCTGCCGCGATTGACGCGGATCACAATGAAGTTGAATTGCTCGATGCTTCAGGAGAAGTGCTGGCGAGCATCAGCGGTTCAAAGCATCATGTTGCGGAGCAGTTGATGTCGGAAATCTCGATTCGCCTGATCCCCGCGGACACCCACTAGCGTCCGCGTCCAAGAGACAGACAATAGTAGGCGAGTGAAAGCTTTCTTCCGCGATGATGGCAAGGGGATTGGCAATGGATTTATCGACCAACTTGGGACGTTTAACGCTAAAAAACCCAATCATGACCGCGTCGGGAACCTTCGGGTATGCGCGTGAAATGCAAGAAGTGGTGGATATTTCCAAGCTGGGTGCTGTCGTGCCCAAAACGATCACCGCTGAGCCGAGAATCGGGAATCCACCTTGGCGAACCGTGGAGACCGCCGCGGGACTCCTCAACGCAATTGGTCTGGATAACGACGGAGTGGAAGCTTTTCTCGAGCATCACCTTCCCTATCTCCAGCAGGTGGGGACTTCCGTGGTGGTGAGTTTGGCCGGGAGAAGCGAATCGGATTTTGTCTCACTTGCTGAACGAGTGGGTGCTCAACCCGGAGTATCTGCTCTCGAATTGAATCTATCCTGCCCGAACGTGAGTGGCGGAATCGATTTTGGTACGAATGCTGAGTCGTGCCGAAAAGTGGTTCAAGCTTGTCGAGAGGTGACCGATGCACCCATTTTCGCAAAGCTGACACCCAACGTGACCAGCATTGCGGAAATCGCACAGGGCGCCGCAGATGGCGGTGCCGATGCGGTTTGCTTGATCAACACGGTCTTAGGAATCGTCGTTGACTGGAAACGACAACGTCCGATGCTTGGAAATGGAATGGGGGGATTAAGTGGCCCAGCGATCAAGCCCATTGCACTTCGTTGTGTTCACCAGGTTGCTCAAGCCGTTGATATTCCCATCATCGGGATCGGTGGCATCGCAAATATTGACGATGTGATGCAATTCTTGGTCACTGGAGCCAGTGCAGTACAGATTGGTACCGCCAACTATTACGATCCCAAACTATCAACTCGATTAGTGGATCAGTTGCCGGCTGCAGTGAGAGAGTTGCAACTCGAAAGCCTTGCCGACTGCATCAAAACGATCCAACTTTAGAACCGATCATCACCGGTTTTTACCGTTAGATCAAATCGCGAAGCGAGTCGAGAGCCAAAGGTTCCTTTGTCGCGAACGGCTCACCATAATCTCGATTAATCAGCTTGCCCCAATAGGCTGCGTCATCTCGAAAGCGATCAAGGAGCGTGGGAGCGTTTTCCGCTCTACCGGTGATAAACTGACTTTCATAAGCCTGAATCGCGGATAACTTGCGTTCCCACTGATCGCTGATGTTGACGATCCAGCTCGGGGAAATCGCGAGTCTCAAATGAATGCAGTAATAATAGTAGAGACGCTCCGGGTGATGGCGTTCTCCTGGCATCTCCGTTTTCGAAAGCTTGGCCCAGAATCTGGCGGCTTCGGCCAGTTGGGTTGCTGCGATGTGATCAGGATGAGCATCTTCCCAGTAAGGTGCAAAAATCCACCGAGGACGGAGCACACGAAAATAGCTCGCAAGGATCGCTCGATTCTCCAGCGTGTTTTCCAGTGAGCGATTAGGTAGTCCAGCGTTTCCACGCCATGCAACGTTGAGGAAACTCGTCGCCAGTTCCGTTTCTTGACGGCGCAGTGTTTCGCTGCCATGAGGAGTAGGTTCTCCGCTGGTCAAATCCAAGATTCCTACACGATAACCCTGCTCTACCATTCGAATAATGGTTCCACCCATACCGAGTTCGGCATCATCCGGGTGAGGCGCTACAACGAGAAAGTCCAACGGCTCGATGGCTGGGAGTTCAGCAGGCGATTCAGTTCGAATCAAGTCCGTCACTTGGACACCTTGTAACGATTTCAGTTAGCTCGGTTGGTGAGTGCATCGACTGGGATGGGGATCCCGCGAAGCGTGCCCTCAAGAACAACCGTGTCACCGACAATGCCCTGAAAGTCAGCCACAATCATTCTACCGCGACGAGTCTTGACCATTTTCACCAAGAGAATCAAGCGGTCCCCTGGAGAAACTACACCGCGGAATCGAACGCTATCCAATCCCCCGAAGCCGACCATTTCCGATCCGAGTAGGTCGTGTTTCTGCGTGAAGTAACTCGAGAGCTGTGCGACCGCTTCAAGCATTACCACCCCGGGCATGAGCGGCATGCCTGGCATGTGACCACGAACCCAAAATTCGCTGTCGGTTAAATCTTTTACCGCAGCGCAGCAGTGATTTTCTAGGTCCTCGTAGAGAACTGCAGTGAGTTGCTCCATCTCATGTCGCTGTGGATTGTATTTCCGTATCTCCTCGATATCGGCAATCGGTTGATCCACATCAAACAAGGACAGATCGATAAGGGTTTCCTGACGCATCGCGTAACCGCCTGTTGAAAAGAATTAGCGACACACAAAAAATCATGAAATGTTTGGAGGAAGAGAGGATCAGGTTTTGATCTTTTTTCTCTTCGCTTTGCGTGCTTTCGCACTGGCGGGACGCCGTCCGTGATTCGCTTTCTTCAGTTTGTGTTGTGGTTTAGCCATCGATATCTACCAGTGGGTGAATAGGAAGGTGCTCGGTGAGGCAATGATCTACGGTGAGATCTCCTTCGCCGTTGAAGGCCCCTTTGTCTCCGGATCAGCAACCGACTCTTGATTGCCGAACAACAACAGCGACATCAGCTCGAAGCAATCGACGCTGACGCATGTCGGGCCCAAAGAGGCATTCTTAAAAGTTCCCATAGTCCTTCGGAGGGCTATAAGAGCATTTCTGTGTTGGGGAAAATAGCAGGTTCTTCTCCGTTACGGTAGTCTTAACACTGGTTTTGTGTCTCCGACTGGTCCGAGATTCTGTCCGTTTCCGCCGACTGTGCGTAGCCTAGCGGTAAGTCACCGCTGAATGGGGGGTGTTGTTACTGTTTGTTGGATAGTCCCCGTGACGGATAGGGACCAATTTTGTGATGGGGACGAGTTGCGAGTGATCGTCAGATTCTGAAGGGGGTAACGAGCTTCCTGGCGAGGTGGGTGTTGTAAGTGGAGGCACCAGTTTGTCGATTGCCATGGACGGAGCAGGCCTGAGCGGGGGTGTCGCTTGAGCCCGTTTTTTTTGCTGCTCCAATGAACTTACCATGCTCGGTGAACTTACCATGCTTGGTCCGCTCCGGATGGTATCGAACACCCAATTCGATTGAATGGATCTTGGTTCTGACATCTGACCGGGAACTTTTCCGTCAGATCCGAGTAGGCTCACTATTTGGAGAGACTTTTGATCCTCTGCGGGCATCTCTCCGGACGCCAATTTTACATAGGGTCCGCTGGAACCACTTCCCGCTGCCACCCACGCGATCCAATAGTCTTGAAACTCTTGGAGTGATTCGTAGCCGTAATGGTTTCTCAGATTCTTGGTCCAAGAAGGGTGTCGAAGGTAGTTACCCAAAAATCGAATAAACTCCCGTGGCCCCTTCTGGTCGATGAGGAATTGACAAACTGAGTAGCCTTGGGCGTACATCGGTAGTACATCGGCGGGATAATCTTTCATCAGGAAAAGCTGGTTCATGGCGATCCCCCGATGAGATCTCAAGAATTCAAGAAGCTTGACCTCGTGTTTTGATCTTTCGGATTCATGTTCGACCGTGGTGCAGATTCCCTCGTCTGCCCAACGCGGCAGTGGGCGGCCAAAGTGAGTGGCGAGGACAGTGTGCGTTACCTCGTGGGGGAGCACGCTATCGAGGATCCGCTGCTGACTGCCAACCACTTCCATTTGAAAGTCTCGAGCTGGGATTGGGTTGTAGGTGGTTACTCCTTGAGCGGGGAGATGAGGACCGGAAACAACCTGAATCGGGCAAGGGTTCGGCCAAGCGGGCAGTGGTGCTCCCAGCCAGTGCATCGCCAGTTGTTTGCGGTAGCTCTCGGCTTGTTCGGCAACTTGGCGGGCGAGAGCGGGCGTTGCGGCTTCGACAATAAAATTCCGAGTGCGAAAACTCGCCGCATTGAGGGTAACGCTCACCATAGAAACGAGTAATAACGTAGCGAGTCGCATCCAACCTGAGGGACGGGAATGCAAAACGGTTCGCGCAAATTTGGCTTCCATGCCGGTGACTCTCCCCGTGTTCTCCAAAAGGATTCCCACGGCCTGCCTTGGCGGAGAATCTCAGTTTTCACTCTTCTGCGGGTTTTACTTTGTGCGTTTAACTTCCGCAGAAGCAGGATTTTAGGTGGCATGGTCTTTTTCACCTAGACGAATCTGAAGCTTAGCTTTGGAGCTCGATTGACTCGATTCGAGCCACCGTCGTGCGGTATCTCACTTCGCTCTACAGGTATTTTCGTCTAGATCGGCCCATCCAAAGGGAGTTTTGGTCATTTCGCATCCGAGGGATGCGTTCATCGAGGATTTTCTCTTGGGGGCTCCGCATATTCTTCTGGGCTGCCATTCTGGTCAGAAAGCCAGCTCATGAAAACTTTCTGTAGTCATAAGTCTCTATGTGATATGGGTTTAGGTGTGTTTTTTTGAGAATGGCACGCGTCTTGCTGTATAAGCTGGTCACCATCAGGAGAGCTGCCATTTTGGTACGATCTCGCATTCGTGATGACGTGAGCCTCCTGATCTGAATTGAGTGACGCATGTCATGTTTAAGACCGTGATGAAACCGTTTGGTTCAAACCAGGTGAGTCAACTCAATCAACAAAACAAAATAGATATACCTTCATTACCATCCTTACCGCGACGAGAAAGGTAGCACCGAGATGGCAGCAGCCAAAAAATCCACGAAGATCCGCCTTCAACCGATGGGTGAGCGAATCGTTGTGCAGCGAGTTGAGAGCGAAGAAACCACCGCAGGCGGAATTGTTCTCCCGGATTCAGCACGAGAAAAGCCCGCTCGGGGGACTGTAGTTGCAGTTGGAAGTGGCCGTCTTCTTGATGATGGTTCCCGGTCGGAA
>JAAXIK010000052.1:0-12956 GCA_012270385.1 Rubripirellula sp.
CTTCCAGCCCAAGAAGCCCGGGATAGGTCAGTTTTCCCATTTCTGCGTCTTTTCCGGTCCTCTTCCCCATGGTTTCGGCATCCGCAGTCAAATCAAGGAGGTCATCAACTACTTGGAACGCCAACCCTACGTAGCTAGCGTATTCTCTGAGTGCTGCCCTCTGCTCAGGTGAGCCGCCACTGAGAACTGCACCCAGATCGACTGAGGCCGTGATCAGGGCGCCAGTTTTGCGTCGATGGATCGACTCCAAATACGCTAAGTTCGCTTGATCGGCATCTCGTTCCGAACTCGCCGATCCCCCCGGAAGATCGGCCCCCCCTCGCTCGGCCGCCAAGTCGTCTGCATGACCGCCGCCCAGTCGATTCGGACCTGATGCTTTGGCAAGAATCCGGATTGCCTCTGCCGCGAGATTTCCGGGTTTTACATTTTCTGCAAGCTGGGAAAAGGCTTCCGCAATCAAACCATCACCGGCAAGAATGGCGGTCGCTTCGTCGAATTGGATATGGCAAGTAGGTCGACCACGTCGAAGGTCATCATCGTCCATCGATGGAAGGTCGTCGTGGATCAACGAGTACGCATGGATCATCTCCACGGCAACCGCGCCGGGGATGGCATCTTCGATGACACCTTCGCAAGCTTCTGCGGCCATCAGGACGAGTGCCGGTCGTAGCCGTTTCCCAGGAGCGAGCAGTGCGTACCTCATCGCATCACTCAAGCGAGTTGGGCAACCTTCGCCGAATTCGCATGCTGAGTCCAACGCGGATTCGATCACCGGCTGAAAATCGGAGAAGCCGGTGGGATCGCTCGCTTGGGAACCTGGCGATGGGGTTGTGTCTCGATTCACGATACATCTACCTGATGGATTCAGTTTCTACACTCGCCAGTTTACGCTAACGTCCGCAGATTAGGGAGTCTTTAAAGACAAGTTCTCACGAGGTCTACTGCTCAATGTTTCAAAAGGTCAAGATTTCGGTGGAGTATCTTGTGGTTCCACCACATTATCTCATGGTTCCACCACGTTGGAGTGTCAGGTTGACTTTCCCGTTTCGGGTTAGAACAGATGGTCCCCTGCGTCGTCAGTGGTTTGATCATCTTGGTCTCTATCCCCATTTCCTGCGGACGCTTTGGTTTTCCTTGCGGACTTGCGATTACCCCCTTTTCCACTGGCATTTCGATTCGATCCTTCAGGGGAGGAGTCAGCGGAGAAAGCTTCTTGAACGGGATTCCCGTCTGCATCAAAGCCAGCGAGCAGGCTAACCCGCTGCTCCGCCGAATCTAGGAGCTGGTGACAGCGTTTCAACTGCCGAATCCCCTCCTCATATTGTTGTAGAGATTCCGATAGTCCGAGAGAACCGCTTTCAAGCTCCCCGACGATTGCCTCAACATCGGAGAGAGCTTTCTCAAAGTTCAAATCCTCCTCCCTCGCTGCAACCGGTTGGGGACTGGACTCGTTGGGGGACATTTTTTTCTTTTTAGCCATGGCAAATATCGTTGTGCGGCATTCTGCAGGGTGAAGTATGCGTCCGGCATGGCCGCATATTTATTTCCTACCGTGAATCGGATCCTACGTCGTACATCTTTTTGTCTTGGAGAGAAATGAGACTTGATGACGGATTGTAGCCGATCCATCTCTTCATGCTTCCGATTTTGGTTGCGATGTTGATTTTTGCCCAAGGAGAAAGCTTCTCGGGTCTGGAATCGTTATATTATTCCAGCGATCTCTGAAAGTTGAAGTCAGATCGGAAGCTCGGATTCATCGTTGGATTGAAACGGTTCGGTAAAGCCACGGCTTTTCGTTTGAGCGTCCGAGCTCGGGAGTTTTCAGAGAATCGATAGCTCTCGCTCAACCTAACTCATCTGGGAAACCCAAGTTATGAACTCTCGACCTTCTCGTCGCTCGTTTTTGAAATCCACCTCCGCGGTCGGTGGTTCCTTTCTGATCACTGGGACGCGAGCGTCTGGACAGATCAAGGGTGCTAGTGAGAGAGTTCGTGTTGCGGTCGCCGGAGTGAATGGTCGTGGTCAATCGCACCTAAGCGGTTGGATGGGGCAATCCAACGTTGAAGTGGCGTACATCGTAGACCCGGACGATAAGGTGCGCTCGCGCGCAAGGCGCAGTGGGGAAAAGAGAACTGAGGGTACGTTCGCAACTAAAGACGCACGAGACATTCGCGAAGTCTTGGATGATCCGTCTGTGGACGCGATTTCCATTGCTACGCCCAACCATTGGCATTCTTTGATGACGATCTGGGGGGCGCAGGCTGGTAAACACGTCTATGTTGAAAAGCCAATGAGTCACGATGTTCGCGAGGGCCGCATCGCAGTCGAAGCTCAGAAGAAATATGGAGTCGTGATTCAGCACGGGACTCAGCGTCGCAGTGATGCGGGGATTGCCGGCTTACATGAAGCACTCCATCGTGGTGATCTACCACCCCTCAAGATTTCCTACGGTTATTGCTGCAAGCCACGTGGATCCATCGGACATGAACCGATCGGTCCGCCTCCTGCAAATTTAGATTGGGATTTATGGAAAGGCCCCGCTGTCATCAGTGATTTTCATGCAAATTATCATCCCTATGATTGGCACTGGTTCTGGAAGACCGGAAACGGTGATCTCAATAATCAGGGAACACATCAGCTTGATGTAGCACGCTGGGCTCTCAACCCTGATCAGACCCATCCCACGCGTGTGATGGCGATCGGCGGTCGTTTTCAATGGGATGATCAGGGCGAAACACCCAATACCATGTTTGCTCTCGCGGAGTTTCCCAATGGCCAACAAGTGATGTTCAACGTCCGCAACGTGCATTACAAGGACTACAAGAACCAGGTCTACAACGAATACTATCTCGAAGACGGGAGCAAGATTACCGGAGAGGGACGCTATCAGATCCTGCGTCCGGGTGCATCAAAGCCTGAGCCGCTTGAGTTGCCTCGTGGTACCGTTACCCCAGGTGGTAATTTTGGATCCTTCATCGCAGCAGTGAGAGCTGGAGATCCGAGCATGGCAAATGGGAATGTCTCCGACGCGCATTATGGATGTGTTCTTGGGCACCTAATGAACAACTCCTACCGTCTTGGTGAGAAAGCTCCGTTCAATGCAAAGTCGGTTTCGTTCGGGGATAACACTGACGCTGCTGAACATTTCATGGAACTGCACGAGATCATGCGTGATGGTGTAGGGCTTCCGGAAGACAAAGAGGAGTACACCGTTGGTCCTTGGTTAACTTTTGATCCAGAAACCGAGACTCACGTTGGCGACCATGCCGAAGAGGCCAACGCTCTTTTGAAAGATGAAAATAATCCCGGTTTCCGAGTTCCAGAAATTAACGAGGTTTGATGCTTCCAGAGCAGCGATGGGTCAATTCCAGAATAGAGCTTGGGTTGCAGTTCACCTATCAGAACTTACTGCCCCCCTCCTGGGGTGGATTGGGCGGCCTCTGCCCCATCACCACAGTACCGGTTTGCTCGGTTCAAAAGCCTTGTGCACGCCCCTGAGCCCACCCTCTGTGCAAATCTCTCTGTGTGGATAGACCGTTGGCGTGCAGTCGATCCGCTCATCGGGCTGCGATCGAGTTTCTCGTGCTCAAAATCTGCAAGGCTGTGAGTGGCTCGGCAATCCCAGAGGAGTGCAGAAAAGAATTCTCCCGTTATTGGCTCCTCAGGGGATGATGCTTTCCCCGTCATGGGATATTCTTTGGCCTGTCCGAGACCCAAAATCGATGTGCGGCGAGCGATCCTGACGTGGTCGCCGCATCCGCAACCGTTGGTGCGGTCTTTTGGGCAAGGTGCTTTACGATGGGGCTGAATCACGTGGAACTGCTTTGCTGGTCTCCACAACCCCTTTCGATCGATCCCATTTGACCCATAACAACTTTCTCAACTCGATCCATTTCAGGCAATGATGTTTCGTCGGATCGTGGAAGTTGGGTTGACCGATGGATTTCTCACCCATTGATCCATTACCCTCACTCCTATCCGACATCGTCATGGCAACACTGATTAAGCCGTATCTTGCTCAAGCGACCGCAGATGTGGTCCGGCAAGAGAACCTCGCTGAAGGGGGAACGATCGCAGTTGTTGGATTGCTAATCGTTTTCTTGGTCCTGATCTTTTTGAGTGTATTTATCGCAACCTTGCCAAAGGTATTGGATCTCATTGGAAAGTTTCTTCCGGAGTCAGACGATCATCACCCAATAGCTCATGAAGAGCATGATGAAGATGCGGAGTTAGAGTTGTTGGCAGCGATTGGATTCGTTTTGCACACTGAATTTCAGCGGCAAGTTTCCACGGGATCAGGTGGAAAGTCCTAACTTGGATGCAGTCGTATAGGTCGTTTGAATCGAGAGATAGTCGAGACGAAAGCTAGAGATGGATATTTTTTGGGAGTTCTTGCAGACAACCGGTTTTGCGTCGATGACGCTCGGTAATCTGATCATGATTGTGATCGGGATTATTTTTATCTCGCTCGCCATCATTAAAGACTACGAACCCTTGTTACTCGTTCCGATTGGGATGGGTGCGGTTGTGGGTAACATCCCAATGATTCCCGGTATGTCGATGAGCGTCTATGCCACGGAAAGCTGGGTCGTTCAGGATGATGGTTCGATTCAGTATGTCATGGGTAGCGTTCTTAGTTATCTCTACGCCGGAGTGAGCTTGGGGATCTATCCTCCACTGATCTTTCTAGGGATTGGTGCGATGACTGATTTTTCAACGATGCTTTCCAATCCAAAGCTGGTTCTTCTCGGGGCGGCAGCTCAGGTGGGTGTATTCCTCACTTTCTTCGGTGCGATCTATCTCAACTTTACGTTTGCCGAAGCCGGCGCGATTGGAATTATCGGGGGTGCGGATGGACCGACCGCGATTTTCCTGGCAGCTCAGTTGGCCCCCGACCTTTTAGGGGCGATCGCCATCGCGGCCTATTCCTATATGGCTCTGGTTCCGGTGATTCAGCCGCCGATCATGAGATTCTTGACAACCAAGGAAGAGCGACTCATTCGCATGGCTCCCCCGAGGAAAGTCACCAAAAGGGAAAGGATTATTTTTCCCGTCGCTGCTTTCCTGATTTCCACTTTGATTGCACCGGGTGCGGTTGTGCTTCTGGGAATGCTGTTTTTTGGAAATCTTTTGAAGGAGAGTATGGTGACCGAGCGATTGGCTGCCACGGCTCGGACTGCAATGATTGATATCGTGACGATTCTTCTCGGCTTTTCTGTGGGTGCCAGTACGCAAGCGGATACTTTCCTCACTTCGCAGTCGCTTCAGATTTTCGGCCTTGGAGCTTTATCTTTTGCCATTGCAACTGCTGGTGGGGTTCTCTTTGCCAAGTTGATGAACTTGTTCTTAAAAGAAAAAATCAACCCATTGGTTGGTGCTGCGGGGGTGTCTGCTGTTCCTGATTCGGCGCGGGTCGTGCAGATGGTTGGACAGCAGGAAGACCCGCACAACTTTCTCTTGATGCATGCGATGGCGCCTAACGTTGCAGGTGTGGTGGGTTCAGCGATCGCAGCTGGCGTTTTGTGGTCGGTTTTGACCTAAAACGATCTCGCGTGCTCCAGTTTGAAATCGAAATCTGTTTGGAAAGACAAACGTGACAAAGAAAAAAATTCAATTCATGTGTACGGCCTTCCGAGACGGCTTCCAGTCAGTCTACGGAGCGAGAGTGTTCACAAAGGATTTCTTACCTGCGGTGGAAGCCGCTCGTGACGCTGGGATGACCTGGTTTGAAGCGGGGGGCGGTGCTCGATTTCAATCGCTCTATTTCTATTGCAACGAAAATGCGTTCGACATGATGGACGCCTTTCGAGAGACTGCTGGTCCCGAGGCAAACCTGCAGACGCTTGCTCGTGGTGTGAATGTCGTCGGCTTGGATTCCCAATCCAGCGATATCATCAAGTTGCATGCTGATCTTTTCAAAAAGCATGGGATGACCACGATCCGCAACTTTGATGCGCTGAATGATGTGGACAACCTCATCTACAGCGGCCAATGTATTGTCGATGCTGGCTTGAAGCATCAGGTTTGCGTCACCTTGATGGAGCTACCGCCGGGATGCCAGGGAGCACATGACCCCGAGTTCTACGTGGGGACGCTTCAGAAAATTCTTGATGCGGATATTCCCTTTGATGCCGTTTGCTTCAAAGATGCATCGGGCACTGCAACTCCTTCCAAGGTTTACGAGACAATCAAGGAAGCGAGGAAGATTCTGCCAAGTGATGCATTTGTCCATTTTCATACCCACGAGACTGCGGGTGTGAGTGTGCTAGCCAATAAAGCGGCATTAGATGCAGGGGCCAATGCGATTGATCTTTCCATGGCACCGTGCAGTGGGGGCACATGCCAGCCAGATATTCTTGTCATGTGGCATGCTCTCCGAGGTAGCGACTACGAACTCGACGTCGATGTGGAAAAGGTGCGTGAGGCTGAGGCAGTTTTCAAGGACTGCATGAGCGACTACTTCTTGCCACCTGAGGCAACGGCGGTAGAACCACTCATTCCTTGGAGTCCAATGCCGGGGGGAGCACTGACTGCTAATACACAGATGCTTCGTGACAATGGAATCATGGATAAGTACCCCGAAATGATCCTTGCGATGAGCGATGTGGTTCGTAAGGGTGGTTTTGGTACCTCGGTCACTCCGGTTTCCCAATTCTATTTCCAGCAAGCGTTCAATAACGTCATGTTCGGCCCTTGGAAAAAGATTGCGGAGCCTTACGGAAAGATGGTGCTGGGCTACTTCGGGAAGACACCGGTTGCGCCGGATCCTGAGGTGGTGAAGCTTGCCGAGGAACAACTTGGCTTACCGCCGACCACTGAGAAAGTCCTGGTGCTGAATGACGCCGATCCGTCGAAAGGGATCCCAGCTGCCACAAAGGTGTTGGAGGACGAAGGTCTACCTGTGAGTGATGAAAACATTTTCATTGCAGCAACCTGCAAAGAAAAAGGTATTCGTTTTCTGCAAGGTAAGGCTGAAGTTGGTGTTCGGAAGATCGATCCAAACGCAGCATCGGAAGCTCCAGTTGCATCGCCTACTGAATCAGGAAAGCCTGCTGAATATGTAGTTTCCGTCGACGGCAAGAACGTCTTCATGGCTTTCGAAGGAAACATGGTCACCGTGGAGGGTCGTGTCTACCGAGTGGGAATCAAGCCTCAGGCCGGGGGAAGCTCGACCTCTTCCGCAGCGGACTCCTCGGGCGATGTTGCTGAGGTGACCTCACAGATGCCGGGGGCAGTATTTAAGGTTCTGTCAAAGCCAGGCGATCGAGTGAAATCAGGTGAACCCGTGCTGATCTTGGAAGCGATGAAAATGGAAATGGAGGTCGCTTCTCCAGCAGACGGAGTCATCGAGAGCATCAATGTTGCGGTGGGAGATCAAGTCGCAACGGGTCAGGTTTTAGCAACGATCCGAGGCTAGCAGAACGATCTCCTCCGTGCGGCGCAGGTTTACTGGCTGACTGATGAAATACTACGACTGCTATGCGTTACTAGAGAGCGAGCTTTCTCGAGGAATCGCGTTCTCAGGGATTGAGTTTCTGTTATGTTGAAGATGACGTCGTAAGATCGCCACGGCGGTAACTCGATATCCACATGATGCCTTTCCTGAAACGCGGTCGGAAGAGGCGAGATTTTGTAGCCCCACTTGTCGATTGAAATATCATCTCAAAGGCTGTGGTGTAGGCTTGATGTTGGAGATTGAAAAGGAGAGAAAAAGCATGAGTAGTGAATCCTCTGTTTCCAAACAGTTTCACTGTTGCACACCTCCTCTTTCCAGCAATAAAACCACATTGGGTGTGGCTTTTCCCCTCCGAAGTGTCTTCATCGTAGCTTTGGGGCTATTTGTGCCATTGAGTGTCAATCCTTGGTTGGATACGGCTGCCTCCCAACAGCCTCAAGCTGAGCCGAGCCTCTCTGAAGGTATTTCGGGTGAGGCAGAACGATTGGATTTGGAGATTGACAGTCAGCCAGCAAATGAAGGATCGATTGATCAGTGGATCCAGTATTTGGCGGCAGACAACTATCTTCGACGAGAGCGTGCGAGTCGCCGCCTTATCAAAGCGGGTCCTGAAGCGGTGGACGCGTTGGCAACCGCTGTTCAGACGGGTGATCTTGAGGTCGTTGAGCGGGCCGCTGCAGCAATGATGGAGATTGCGATTTCTGTTCCCCCTCGAGACGACGGAGGCGCGTATGAGCGTTTAAAACGATTGTCGACTCAGACGGTTGGGCGACCCGCCTCCATCGCGAAAGGTGCACTCGTAGAGATTCAAGAGTTCCGTAGTCAGCAAGCAAGGAAGTTTCTCGCGCGAGCAGGAGTTTTCGTGGGTTTAGCGGAGTTTTCTATCGGTGCGATGAGCCGACAGAGGATGTTGGTTGAAATTAATGAGAACTGGAATGGTGACGTTGAAACCTTGCAGTGGCTCACCTGGCTGAGCGGATATGACAATGTGCGTCTAGAAAAGGGTTCTGCTACGGTTGACGTGATTCGAGAAGTCACCAAGATGCCTGACTTGCGATCTCTGATCCTGGCCGATGCGGAGGTGAGTACGGAATCACTAGAAGTGTTGGCCACCATCCCTAGACTCGACACGCTGGAATTCCAATACAGCAAGCTTGCTGAGTCACACGGTGATCTGATTGCCAAGCTGCCGCTACGTACATCCTTGATACTCATGGGTACTGGGCTTTCGCAAAAGCGAGCGGATCAGCTGATTGAAGAGTTGCCAGGGCTACAGATTCAATACCGTCGTGGCGGTTTTTTGGGGGTTATGTGTATTGATAACTTTGATGTTTGTGAAGTCACTGGAATACAGGAAGGCAGTGCAGCTGAGGCAGCCGGCCTGATGAGGGGAGATGTGATCACGATGGTGAATGAAACTGAAATCAAGCACTTTCGGGATCTTCAGAAAGCGATCAATCAGCATGTTCCCGGAGACGAGGTCGAAGTCAAGTATCAGCGAGCTGGCCAAGAAAAAGCACTCAAGCTAGAACTGCGTCGATATCAAGAGTCGTGAACCATTCGATAGAGGAAGCTGATGGCGAAGGTTTGCGAAGGCAGTACCGAGTTGATGAAGTGGATAGCGGAGCAGGATGTTCCGGATCACAACCACTTGTGGACTTCTGCACAGTGGCGTTCTTCCGTTCGGAAGAACTTAGTGAGATGGTTTCGCAACGTGGCTCGCGATTTACCTTGGCGAGAGCATTCGACACCCTACCGCGTCTGGGTGAGCGAAATCATGTTGCAGCAAACTCAGGTAAGCACGGTAATCGATTACTACCATCGCTTCATGAAAGCTTACCCAACCGTCGTGCAGCTCGCTGAAGCCGACGAGCAAGAGGTGTTATCGCTCTGGGAGGGTTTGGGCTATTACCGACGCGCTAGATCCATGCATGCGGCCGCTAAAAAAATTGTCGATGATCACGAGGGTAAATTCCCCACAGACTATCAAGAGGTTTTAGCTCTTCCCGGAATAGGAAGGTACACAGCGGGTGCAATACTCTCAATCGCCGATCAACAGAGGTTACCTATTCTAGAAGGTAACACTCAACGCGTGTTTAGTCGTCTCATCGCGAGTCAAGCACCTGTGGCTGAACGACAAACTCAGCGGTTGCTCTGGCGATTTGCTGAAGCGATGTTACCTCGAACCGAGCCCGGCATTTTCAATCAAGCCGCAATGGAATTGGGGGCGCTCATCTGCCGTCCGAAATCACCGAAGTGTGATGAATGTCCAATTCAATCACTTTGTGAGGCAAGAAAATTAGGACTGCAGTCCGAAATCCCGGGCAAGGTTAAAAAGATGCTCTACGAAGATCGTCAGGAGTATGCTTTTGTGATTGCTGAGAAAACGAGTGGCTGCTCCGAATTTCCACAGCGTTATTTGATTCGGCGTTTACCCAAAGGGGTTCGTTGGGAGGGTTTATGGGATTTTCCGCGGACGACCGAACAGGTTTATGAATCCGTTCGGGCTGCCACACTAGGGATCAGCGCAGAGCTCGGTCTCAAACTCGATGTCAAGGATCCGTTGATCTCGCTAAAGCATGCAGTGACTCGGTTCCGCATCACTCTGCACGTGTGCCTCTCGGAATCTCGCGATCTTGCAGGACCATCGGCACGTCCACCCAAGCCATGGCAATTCGCAACCCTCGAAGAGATGGACGCTTTACCCATGAGCGTTACGGGCCGAAAAATTGCCAATTTCCTGCGATCCCGGGCGATCGATGATTGATCGTGAGGGTTTCAATTCTCGGTTTCACAGCATATTTCCCTGCTTTCCAGTGAGTTCTTGAATTTCGTTTGGCTGCAAAGGAATAGAATTAGACGCTTTTAACGTGTTTTCGGGGAGTGGGAATGATCAGTTAAAATAGCGGATAGACTGCGGTCCACGGTACTGCCATGCTGTTCGAAGAAAAAGGTGCACGATATCGTCACGGACACGAATCTCTCGTGTAGGTGTCGGTTGTTTGGGGCATGAAAAAGATGCCGAGATCCTACCGACAGCACGAAAAAACAGCTAAACTGGAACGGCTGAAAAGCTGTGGATTTTTTTACTTTATGATTAAGGATCAGACATCGAATGCGTCTACAAATAGGTTCGATCGCTTTGTCAATCGCGATCTCGTTAGGGAGCTATGCGTCGGCTCAGGACGCAGCCAGCGTCACCTTAGGTGACCCCGCTCTGACGGCGGGAGTTCCAGGGGTAGGTTTACTCACCAATGATGAATTGGATCGATGGTTGGATGACCCCGACAATCATCTTGAATTGAAAGTCACGCTACCCGAGGGACTTAGTGCTGCAAGTGGCAATATCTACATTCCCGACGATAACCCGATGACTCGGGCAAAGATTGAGCTCGGTAGACAGCTTTATTTCGACAAAAGGCTTTCCAGCGATAACACGATTTCTTGCGCTTCCTGTCATGATCCTATGCTTGGGTACGGCGCCGAAACCGCCTTTGGTGTTGGCGTGAGAGGCCAGCAGGGGGGACGAAATTCACCGGTCAGTTACAACCGCATCCTCAGCAAAGCTCAATTCTGGGATGGTAGAGCAGACTCGCTCGAAGCACAGGCAGTTGGCCCAATTGCCAACCCCATCGAAATGGGTAACACACACGAAGCGAGTGTAAAAACTGTATCGGGCATTTCCGGGTATCGAAAGCAGTTCGAACGAATCTTTGAAGATGGCGTCAACATCGACAACATCGGAAAGGCGATTGCGACGTTCGAGCGGGCGCTAGTCACGGGGCCCATGGGATACGATGCGTACGATGCTCTTGCGAAATTCGAAAAGCAATTTGCGGATGATCTCGAATATCTTGATGAAGAGCCCGCACTCAAGGCAAAGTACGACGAGCTCAAAGCGAAGACAGAAATGTTTCCAATGAGTGAGTCAGCCCAACGTGGCATGGCCTTGTTCTTCAATAAGGCTAAGTGTTCCGCGTGTCATGCCGGAGCCAACTTTGCGGATGAACAGTACCATAATCTGGGTGTTGGGATGCAGGCTGCGAAACCTGATTTGGGCCGCTTCACTGTGACCAAAGAAGAGAAGGACAAAGGGGCGTTCAAGACACCTACTTTGAGAAACGTGGCTCTGTCACCTCCCTACATGCATGACGGAAGCCAGCAAACACTTGAAGAAGTGATCGATTGGTACAACCAAGGTGGTCATAAGAATCCGTGGCTGAGTGATAAGATGACCCCTCTGAACCTAACCGATCAAGAAAAAGTAGATCTGTTGGGTTTCCTTGTCGAAGGTTTGACGGGTGAATTCCCCTACGTAAGTCAATCCCGACTACCCCCAACTGTTGCCGCTGACGAAAAAGTCGTTCAGTAGTTTCTGAGGGACTCCAATATCGATAATCGAAACAGCGCCGGTGTAACCATCGGCGTTGTTTTTTTTAAAGCCAATTTTTTCGGCGACGAACGTTAGGGTGTGGTCAGCTTGGAAGGTAGGGTCACTGGCTAAGCCTGTATCGCAGTCCAGGCCAGAAGGTAAATCGATAGCGATGCGTGCAGCGGATGTTTCATTGGATGCGCGAATTGCATCCGCGATTTTAATCCTTGGTGCACCTCGCGATCCGGTGCCTAGCATGGCATCGACGATGATCTTTGTGTTAGAGAGGAAGCTTGCCGTTTCCTCGCGGTTTTGTGCAAAGACAATGGGGATGCAGGAAGCATGTGCGATATCCGAATTCGTTTTCGCATCTCCAATCAGCCGATCACGGTCAACCAGTGAAATGATTTGTACTTCACGACCGAAGGTTTGTAAGTGCCTTGCAATGACATATCCGTCACCAGCATTGTTCCCACTTCCGCACAAAATCGAAATACCTCCTGAAGGGTAAAGATGATGAATTGTCTCGGCTGATCCTCTGCCGGCGTTTTCCATGAGTAGAATGCTAGGTATTCGATACTGATCCATCGCGATCTGATCAATCCGACGAGCATTTTCCCTGTTCACTGCTAATCGATTGCAATTCAAGCGTTTCCCCTGAAGTGTTTTTGCTCGGTGGTATGGAGGATGAATATTCGCTTTCCCCGCATCATTCCCAAAGTCATTGCACGGCACATACACTATGATGAAGCGCTGTCTCATGCAATCTGATTTATCACTACCGGATTCTACCCATGCCACTATTTGAATTTGAATGCAAGTCATGTGCACGAGTGATCGAAGCTTTGGTTAGATCGCACGATGACATGATTACCTGTGAATTTTGTGGAGCCGAAGAAATGAGGAAGCTGATCAGCGTACCTTCCACGCCTTCTGTCAAATCCGAGAGCTTGCCCGTTGCTACGAGAGGAGAGAGTTGTGGTGCTCCCCGTTGCTGTGGAGGTGGGTGTGACGTTTAAGAGCGATTAGAACAGGCGATTAAAAGAGTAAGTAGATGAGACCTAGGATTGAAGAATGACAGAGAACCAAGGAAATTCCGAACTTCAACCCATTAACCCAGGCCCTGGG
>JAAXIK010000052.1:12966-29011 GCA_012270385.1 Rubripirellula sp.
GGCTTGATCTTAAGTCTGGCTGGATCCGTGATTGCGGGTTTGCTGGTGTATTCGTTGTTCCCTGAGAGCGTGGGTGGGCCATCGCTGCCCGTTGAGGTGACTCTGGATTACAGCATGGTTGAAACTGTGAATGGTCAGGGACTAGTTCCGACTGAGGTGGTGGTAGTGAAGAATTTGGAGGCTTTCGAAATTCCAAGATTGAGTCTTGAAATCAACGGCAAGTACCTTCTCTATCGCAAGTCACCTTTGAAAGCTTCGGAAGAATTAACTTTGCCGTTGCAGGTGTTCACGGATACTAAGAGCAGTAAACGATTTAATCCTCGTGAAGAGGAGGTGGAAGATATCATGGTGACTGGCCAATTACCTTCCGGGTCTCGTGGCGTCAACAAAATCGAATTCGTTGAATCTTAGTTAACGATTTTTGCCAGTCGCTTTCTCTGGTGTTTTCCAGGCTTTAGCCATCTTGTGCTTATCTCTTTTAGTCTAAAACGATTCGGCACGTACATATGATTCGATATTTTCGTCTTGCTCTAGTCTGCTTTTTGATCCTTGTAGGTGGCAGCGATTGGTTAAAGGCTCAAGGAACGGAACAGCAATATAGGGACGCTGCGAGCTACCGAACCCGTGTCTCCGGTAGAGTCTATCGTGATTCTGTTGTTCCTCGTTGGATTGACCAACAAGAGACAAAGTTCTGGTATCGCGTTTCTGTCGGGCCAAAGCGACATGTTTTTCGCTTAGTCGATTGTCTTAATGGGCAGCGAATTGATGCCTTTGATCATCAGAAGCTGGCAGAACAATTGTCAGAAGCGACTGGGCAAGAGATCGATCCCCAATTTCTTGATTTAAGATCACTTCGAATCAGCGAAGATGCTGAAGAGGTTCGTTTTGAATTCTCGGGACGATCCTGGGTTTACTCGCGTACTTCGGATCAACTCCGTCAACCATCGTCGAACCAACCTGAACCTGATTTGGATAGGTTAATCGGCTTGAAGTCGATTGCGAGGAGTCGCAGCGGTGGTTCTGAAGTGGATTTGGAGATAACTAACAACACTCGTGTTGCTCTGATCTATTACTGGGTGCGTTCCGATGGATCCCTGCAGCGGTATGGGATGCTTCAACCAGGAGCTAGAGCTACGCTCAATACCTATGTCGGTCATGCATGGTTGTTAAAAAATAGCGAGGGTAAACCGGTCGCTTCTTTTGTGGCTTCAGAGGATCAGAGTCGAGCAATTGTCGATGACGCAACGCCTCAGCCCATGGCTGGCGTCCGCTCACAAACACGTCGTAATCCCAATCAATCTCCAGATGGTAAATGGCTCGTTCGGTATGATGACAAGTCGATCGTGATCGAGAGTCGATCAACGTCCGAGCAATTTGATTATGAATGGTTAAGTGTCAATGATCAATTCAAGCAAAGGCAATGTAAGCCGGGAAGGGTATGGTGGTCTCCGAACTCGTCACACTTTGTCATGATGCCTGCGACTGGGGGTGATCAGCGGCAAGTCTCCATGGTTGAGTCTTCCCCGAAGGAGTCGATTCATCCCATTCTTCATCAGTTTCGCTATGCGAAGCCAGGTGATGAGCTTGATCACCCGATTCCCACGCTTTTTTCACTTGAGAATCAATGGGAGCCTAAACGGCTGGATGATTCGGATTTCCCAAATCCTTACGCGATCAATCGAGTGACATGGGATGAGTCGGGTGAGACCTTCTCTTTTCTTTATAACGAGCGAGGACATCAGTCTTTGAGATTGATCACGGTGGATGCTACCACCGCCTCTCCGAGAATTTGTATCGATGAGTCGAGCGATACTTTTGTCTGTTACTCTCAGAAAACATTTTTGCATCGTGTGTCTGGCCGCAATGAATGGATCTGGATGAGTGAACGTAGCGGCTGGAACCATCTTTATTTAATCGATGCCAATACGGGACTAGTGAAAAACGCAATCACATCCGGGGATTGGGTAGTTCGATCTGTGGAGAATGTGGACGAAGTGAATCGAGAGATCCTTCTGTCTGTTTCTGGTATGAACGAAGGCGAAGATCCCTATCACAAGCATCTGATAAGAGTCAGCTTTGACGGGAAGAGGACAGTACAACTAACACAGGGTGATGGGGATCATCGCTGGCGTTTTTCACCGAAGGGTAAATGGTTGATTGACGAATATTCACGAGTCGATCTTCCTCCCATTACGACGCTCCGATCTGTCGCAACCGGAGAGCTGGTTTGTGAGCTTGAAAAAGCGGATATCAGCGAGCTAGTCGCAATGGGCTGGAGGCCGCCAGAGCGTTTTGTCACCGAGGGACGTGATGGTGTAACGAAGATCCATGGGCTGATCATACGACCCTTGAAGTTCGACAGCGAAAAAAAATACCCCGTGCTAGAGCACATTTATGCAGGTCCACACTCCTCTTTCGTGCCGAAGAGTTTTGGCTTGCACCACCAACTTTATGAAATGGCAGAGCTCGGATTTATCGTGGTTAAAATCGATGGGATGGGAACGAGCAATCGAAGCAAGGCATTTCACGATGTCTGTTGGCAAAATCTCGGAGACAGTGGTTTCCCCGACCGAGTGATTTGGATGAAAGCGGCAGCGCAGCAGCGCCCCGAGATGGATTTGGAGCGAGTCGGTATCTGGGGAGGGTCTGCTGGCGGACAGAGTGCAATGAGAGCTCTCATTACGCATGGTGATTTCTACGACGCGGCTTCCGCAGATTGTGGTTGCCACGATAATCGAGTAGATAAAATTTGGTGGAACGAGCAGTGGATGGGGTGGCCTATCGGACCTCATTATGCCCAGCAGTCTAACGTTACCCAAGCTCATCGGGTTAATGGAGATCTATTGCTTATCTGGGGTGAGATGGACCGTAACGTCGATCCCTCTAGTAGCATGCAAGTAGTTGATGCACTCATCAAAGCCGATAAGGATTTCACACAATTAATCGTTCCGGGGGCCGGTCACGGAGCCGCTGCCCATCCTTATGCCAAAAGGCAACAAGCTGATTTTTTTGTTAGAAAACTCTGGGGAAAAGAGCCACGTGGCGAGTGATCCCCTGCTATCTGAACCCAATTTGTGCCTGTTAGACGACACTGCTAACCTGACTATTATTCGGATTAAGACAAGCATTTGTCCTAGAATCAGCTGAAAACAAGGATATGCCCGAATAATACGCGGATTTTATGCGAAACACCGTAGCTTTCTTGGGCTCTGACTAACATGAGTAGATAGATCAATAAAGATCAGATCTCTTGCGGCCATAACGCTGGCATCTTGGAGCTCGTTGGAGATGGAGCAAGTCCAGCAGTGTCGTCAATTGAGTTTTTGCCGTCATTCTCTTTTCGTGTAGACCGCCGATGAATCGCATCTCATGCCTCTGCAGCTTAGTCATTTGTCTTTTTCCTTTTGGAAATCAGGATGCGACATCACAGGAACGAGGTGTTCCTGCGGCTCTCGAACCCTGGAGCGAGTGGGTTAATTCTGCAGTTCCGAATCGTAATAGCCCGAGGGTATTCAGCGACTATGGGACTGCGGTCAACTATTGGCCGAGTCAACTGACGTTAGATGCGAATGTTTCGGGTGCCACGTGGAAACAGCAAGTCACACTTCATGAAAATCGTTGGATCCCTATTCCGGGAAACCTTCAGATGTGGCCGTCTCAGGTTCAAGTTGATGGTTTGGATGGAACGGTGATTGGACGGAACGTGAGTTCCTGCTTTGTATTTCAACAATGTTACTTCTCTCTGATAGGGCGATTCAATTGGTCCCAAATGCCCCAGAAAATCAATATACCAGCGGAAACGGGAGTGCTCTCACTCACCGTTTCGGGTGAATCTCGTCCACTGACCAGTTGGTCCGAGAATGGTGAGATATGGTTGAGAAGGGTTCAGCGAGCAAAGGAGGACGTGGATCGATTAGGTGTGCAGGTGTATCGCGTGATCGAAGACGGTATTCCTGTATGGTTGCGAACTGAGATCGAACTGACCGTTTCGGGGAAGAGTCGAGAGGAGGAGCTGGGATGGATTCTTCCACAAGGATGGCGAGTGGGAAGCATTGAATCGCCCATACCTGTTGCGATTGATGAATTGGGTCGTATCAAGACACAAGTGCGTGCTGGCAAGTGGTCAATCCAAATCAATGCGTTCAGCACATCCGACCCAGGAGAGATCATCTACCCAGAAGGTTCAGACCCGGTGGTCTCCGAGGAGTTAGTCGGTTTAAAGCAAGACAATTCTTTTCGAGTCTCCTACATCGAAGACTTACCTGCAATTGACTTAAGTCAGACGACATTTCCCGATCGCTGGCGTGGTGTTCCGGTTTATCAATGGGATACCAACACCGCTCTGAGGCTGAGGGAAAAACAGAGAGGCATGGGTGAGAAAGGTCGAGAAGGTCTTGAGATTACTCGCGAGATGTGGCTCGATGATGATGGTGCAGCTTTTACCTATGAGTATCGGGTAAAGGGCCCCATGTATGAAATCTGGCGTCTGGACGCAGCGTCCAGCGTCAAGCTTGGCTCCGTGAGAATCAACGGTGAAAGTCAGCTGATCACAGCCAGCCCCGACGGGGCTGCGAGCGGTGTGGAGCTTCGGAACCGTAATATTGACTTAAACGCGATCGGTCGATCTTCCTCAACCAACGCGATTCAAGCAACAGGATGGGAAGCTGATGCGGACGCATTGTCCGTTGCCCTTACCTTGCCACCCGGGTGGCGAGCCATCGCTGTTTTTGGCGCGGATCGCGTCATTGGCGATTGGATGACCGCGTGGTCTTTGCTCGATTTATTCCTTCTGATGATTTTTTCCCTCGCTGTATTCCGTATGTACGGCTTGCTGCCGGGAGTGGTGGCGTTATTCGCATTCAGCCGGACTTATCACGAATACGGTTCTCCCCGGTGGACATGGTGCTGTGTCTTGATTCCTCTCGCTCTTTCTAAAGTTGTCTCTTCCCGAACCGGACAGGGTTGGCTGAATCGAATCCGTTTCATCGCTTCACTTCTGTTAATCTCTTTCTTGCTGCCCTTTATCGCTCATCAGTTGCAGAGTGTGCTCTACCCTCAGCTTGAAGTTTCAGGAGTCACCTATGGATATAGAGATTTTCTGACTTGGATGGGTGATGCTCCCAACGCCAATAATGGGTCTGGGCGAAATTACGCATCATTTCAACAGGCGATACCGCAGTCGAGTAATCGTGGATCGTTCAGTAAAGTTGAAGCCATGCAGAAGGGGAAGCGAGCCGCCAGCGCGAATCTCTTATTCGACCCCAAATCAAAAATACAAACGGGGCCCGCGAAGCCAACTTGGAGTTGGAATCGTGTGGAGTGTTATTGGAACGGACCTGTGACATCGGAAGACGAGATCCGCCCTATTCTATTGTCATTAGGGCAAAACCGAATTCTTACTGTGGTTCGAGTTGCGCTCCTTGCTCTTTTACTTGTGTTTTTCGTTACCGATGGAGCAGCTTTTCCAAGAATCACCGGTAAGCGATTGGGTGCGCCTCCCCTCGCTTTCTTTGTAATGCTAGTACTTCCCTGTCAAGCCGTAGCTCAGCAGGCCAGTTCCGTGCCGCAGGCTACTAATGCTTTCCCGCAGGCAGCAGTCAATGCATCTCCTCAGGAGGATCAGTTGGATGTTGTGGATGGGGGTGTTTCATTGTTCCCTACTGACAGCTTATTGGATGAACTTCGGCAGCGTCTTAACCGCGTACCGTCTGCATTCCCCAATGCTGCTGAAATCTCGGTCGTGAACTTAGATTTGAATGCTAATCAGTTGAGTATGACGATTACCTTCCATGCTGCTGACCGAGTCGTGGCTCCCATTCCAGGTCACTTCCCCGATTGGTCACCGACGAAAGTGACGCTAAATGGTGATGGGTCAGCAGTGGTGACTCGAAGGAATGAATACCTTTGGGTTCTACTCCCCAAGGGAATCCATCAGGTAAAAGTTGAAGGTTTGATTCCGGATCAGTCCGACTGGGAATGGAATTACTTATTGAAACCAAAATACGTGACGGTAAATGCCCCAGGGTGGACGATCAGTGGCTTAAATCGTGAGGGTATTCCTGGGGATCAGTTACTCTTTACTCAAGATCAGCCAGTCGACGAAGAAACCGCCGCATATGACCAGGTGCGATCAGATCCAATTGTTCTGGTGGATCGTCAACTAGAGCTCGGTCTAATCTCGAGAGTGAAAACCGTGGTGACTCGCCTCGGTGGTGGTAGCAAAGGACTCGCTATGAATATTCCACTGCTCAAAGGTGAAGCCGTATTGACGTCCAATCGCGAGATAGCCAACGAATCCATTGCTGTGCGAATGGGAGCACAGCAGGATCGATTTGAGTGGGTCAGTGAATTGAATCATCAAGATGTAATTGAGCTCGTTGCCGCGGAGACCGATCAATTTGTGGAGCGATGGTCATTGCTGTCTTCGCCAATATGGAATATCAGCCTGAGCGGCATCCAGCCTATCTTCGAACCAGAAAGCGATCAGCTTATACCTGTTTGGCGACCTTGGGGTGGGGAATCCGTCAGTTTGGCGTTGACGCGTCCTGCTGGGATCAGTGGTGATAACCTGACCATCACCGAAGCAAATCACACTGTAAATACGGGTGCACGCCAAAGCACAACCAATCTACAGATCCAGTTGGAGTGTAGTGTGTCTTCGGATTTTGTGTTGGAGTTAGATGAAAGCTCAGAGATCTCCATCATCCGAATGGATGGTGCTGATTTACCTCAGCAGCGTGATGGAACGAAACTATTGATTCCTGTAAGTCCTGGACAGCATCGTTTGGAAATTGCTTGGAGCCGAAGCCAGAATCTGAAAGGGACAATTCTTGGCGAGCAAATACGTTTACCTATCGAAGCGTCTAATGTTAGGACAGTGATTAATGTACCGGATAGTCGGTGGGTGCTCTGGGCTTCTGGACCACTGCGTGGGCCAGCGGTGAGATTCTGGACCATACTCTTGGTTGCAATCTTGATTGCGGTGATATTGGGCAATCTCCCGCTTACACCTTTACGAAGTTGGGAATGGGCCCTGCTTGTCATCGGCTTAACGCAAGTGAATTTGTTCGCGGCGATGAGTGTGGTGGGGTGGCTGTTCGCACTGGAGTACCGTGGAAGAAGCAAGAAGATGCCATCAGTGAGCTGGCGTTTCAATTTGCAACAACTCGTTTTAGTTTTCCTGACAGTGATAGCGCTGACCGTTCTCGTTTTCGCTGTTGCCGCTGGGCTATTAGGCTATCCCGATATGTTTATCCTAGGCAATGGATCAACACGCACATCGCTGCAATGGTTTACGCCAAGGGCTGGCCAATCCATGCCAACTCCCATGGTTATTTCAGTGTCAGTTTGGATTTACCGAGTACTGATGCTCTGTTGGGCACTTTGGCTAGCGAGTTCGCTTCTGCGATGGCTTGCTCGAGGATGGAGCAACTTTACTCAAGACGGTGCATGGATGAGTTTCAACAAGAAATCACAGCCAGATGCCGGTTCAAAATCTGGAACGAAGGTCAAAGAGGATATCGACCAAGAGACGGTTGAAGCTGAGTTAGTTGCTGAGGACGATAGTGAGATTCCGTCGATAGATCCGCCCAAGGATGGCTGAGGCATTGAAGTCCATACTGGTCATTCGAGTTAGTGAACGGATTTAGATCTGATGATTGCTTGGTGTTTTGAGGGGTAATTTCACCGAAGACCGACCATCCATTTTTAATCGACTCAGGTAGGCTCTTGCCTTATCGGGTCCACTCATTAACGCCCCCTGGATTTCATCCATGCGTGCGATTGCAGATTCGTAGTTCCTTGATATCTCTCGCCTTTTGGTGATCAGCCAAAGCTCGAATGCTCGGTTTTGCTCATCATAGATTTTTTCTACCCTATCGTTGAGTTGCATTTGATAAGTCGCAACTCCATCCTCAATGCACTGGTTGGAAATCTCTAGCAGTTGTTGGGGGAGATCTGTTTTTGGATTCAATTTCCAACCATCTCTCTCTTTGCTGAAGGAGATATCAAATTGAATGTTATTGATCGATCTGATTCTATTCTGGAAATTTTTGCTCAATGCATTGGCTGCAAGCTCATCGCTGTGATTGACGATTAGTTTCGTGTCTCGCTGCACGTTGACGATGCGTCCTGAGATAATTGCATCATTCCCATCGCTTTCATTTTTTCTAATTTGAATCCACAATTCTCGGTTAGCCGCAGTCCAAGAAATACCTGTCTTCTTTGGATTTCCAAAATTGTTGTGCTCTGACATTCCTTTTGGCCAATGCACCGTAATTTGTGAGATCCTTTGGTTTTCCTGGGCCTGAAAGGCATGTTCCAGCGAAATCAAATCTTTACCTTGTAACGACAACTTCAGTCGGCAAGGTTCAGTCATCGCGGTTTGACCGCGAGGGAAATTTTCAATCTTGCCGTTGAGTAAATGCAATACTCCACGATGTCTCAGGTGCCCCGATATTTCACAATGATTCACGATCGCGGATTGCCCTTGATCGGGTGCGAGAGCGAAGTTGGTTCCGCGATGTCGCGACGTCTTGGGCGGCACGACCGTGTAGGCCGCTATTTTCTGACCGTATTGCAGGTATTCCGTAGCTTCCTCTACCAATTGTAAGGATGCCTCCTCCAGCATCGCCATGGTGATTGTTTCTGAGCGAAGGGACGGCACCGCGAGTTGTTCATGGAGATCCCTCTGATCCTCTTCTTTCGCTTGCAGCAAGGCTTGTTGGTCCTGCTGGATTTTGAGGGGGATATTTTTGATTTGCTTGTGAATGGATAAGAGATTTCTTTGTTTTTCTTGAAGTTCTTCTAGAGTTTTCTCAATCGTTTCAACCGTTCGAAGAGGATTACCAAGAGGGTCTTTTTCGTTAACAAGGGCTATTGCGCTCTGCTCAACGTTTCTTATTTGTTCTTGGAGATTGGAAAAGTCCTCTGCCCATGCTTGTCGAATCCTGAGTATCTCCTGTGTGATGTGGAGGTCAGCGATTTTTTTGTTGGCCAACTTTTTGGCTTGTACACCGATGTCAGAGAAAGCAGTAAGCAAATTCACGGATGATGGATCCACTTGGCTTTTTGGTTTCTCATCCTCTTTAAGGAGCCTTTCCGATCTTTCGCGATCAGAATCCAGTAAGATCCCATGGATCGATGCTTCCTTGATGACCAATTCGCGGTGAAGCAGTGAATCTAAATCAAGATGAAGCTTTATTGCATCTGCTTTGATTAGATTGCTATCTCCTTTGTCCTTTCTCGGGTCAGCGATTTCGATCCTGGAGATGTTGATCTGCGGTGGGAAAAAATTGATTTCAGATTCGTCAATGTCCACTTGCGCATTGAACATTGTCTCCAAGGATGCCGTCAGAATGGTCTTGAAGACTGGGTTTGCTGCTATCCGAATGGACAGAATTAGCAGAATAAGGATAACGAGCCTCGGTAACAGATAGTTCCACCTAATCATGAGGCCTGCCTCCTAGATTGAGCTTTCAAACGCTTCAGGAGTGCTTGAAGATCCTGATCTGATTTGCCCACTGTGCCGGTTTCTGATTCAAGGGGTTCGAGTACGCGGTGGGCAATAGGTGTCGGACGGCTGAAGCTAGAACCCGGCATAAGCTGCACCGTTTCCTCACTTCTATTTAATTTAAGAGGAGAGCCATCCGAGTTAATCGTCGGTTGACAAGGTGTTTTACTTACTCGGTTAAGTTCGTCCTGCATTGCTGGTGTTTCCGATTCATCTTCGATGAAACACTCAAAAACTGACTTGGCTCCACGTTGAAGAGGGAGATAGATAACCAAGCCTAGAACTAGACTTCCTGTGACTACCGTGTTGTTGATTTCAGCCCACGGTATCAGTGGTTGTTGCCACAGCTGAGATAGAAGAGGAGCGAGGTGGGGGGCACTCAAGATTTGAGTACCTAACCAATGAGTGATCGGATCAGCAATTGGAGCAGCGAGCGCGATGGTGATAGCGGTGAGGGCTGCGACCGCGTGGTTCATCCTGAGGCAGAAGATGAAAATCGCGATGGTGATACTAATAAGATTTCCTGCTGGGACCAAACCGAGAAGAAATCCAGCCGCGATTCCCCGAGCTAAGAGTTTTGGCTGCCGGTCGGCCGCTATTGCTCGCTGAAGCTTTCTCGCCAATCTGAAAAACCAGAATATCATTCGCGCGACTCCATCAGCGCTTCTTTACCGACACAACACACCCTCTCTGACACATCGGCAAGATTTGGCCATATATTCAGCAGAATCGTTAGAATGGTTAAAATACCTTCCGGCGGTCAGGACATACTCTGAGTCCTGTATTTGTAGGATACGATCATGGACACGGGATTAGGGAATTAGGACTGTGGAGCTGTTTTCAAAGTCTTGTGAATCCATCTACCTCGGTTGGGATCAACCGCTGCTGGATGGGGTTTCGGCAGAGTTACGGCAGCGATTCGCGAAAGGGAGTCAGCTTAATCTATCCGATATAGATTGCGTTTTACCCTCATTGCATAGTTGCCGACGACTACGATCTTTGTTGGAGAAGAATGCTTCGGAAGGCGGACTTGCCTTGAAGCTTCCGAGAATGATGACCGTGGGTCAATTAACCGATCATCTCTACACTCCATCTGCGAGGCTGGCTTCCGATTTTGAGCAAACCCTAGCGTGGGCACGCGCACTGAAAACATTCTCATTGGATGAGTTGAAATCACTGACCTCAGGTGCTCCGCCCGAAGAATCACTTGTTCCATGGTTCGAATTAGCAGGGAAGCTCAGCGCGTTAGCATTGGATTTGTCTTCGCATCAACTGGATTTTCGGCAGGTGCAAGCTTTGGCAACTGATGGTGTTGAGCGTGCACGTTGGGATTTGCTCTCGCGGATACGCAAGGTCTATCTGAAGGAATTGAGGGAGGCGAGTCTTGCAGACCCCATCGATGAGCGATCCTCAGCGCTAGTGGAGCAGAGATGTGAGGCTGAACGCTTGACGATCTTGATCGGAACGAGTGATTTAAGTGACGAAGTTCTGGGATTGCTGCGTGCTGTTCCTAAGAATCTCGTTGCGATGATAGGTGCTCCTGAGGATTTCTCCCATCTGTTCAACGAGTTTGGTTCCGTTGTTTCAGCAAAATGGAAAGAGTACCGTCTGTCGATGACAGGTGAGCCATTTTGTCCGGCGGGGGATATGATGGATCAAGCTGCAGCAGTCGCATCCCAGGTCCGCAACTTCGCTTCAGACTACACCGTCGATCAGGTGAGTATTGGTGTTACAGATGACTCACACGTTGCACCCATTGAAATGGAACTTAGAGGTTGTGGTGTTCAAGTGCATCGGAATCTTGGTTGGCTGATCAAAGACACCTCGGTGGGACGCTTACTGCAACTTACGACTCACTTTATAGCTCGTGGAACCTGGCAATCTCTAGCCGCATTGGTACGACATCATCATGTACATCAATGGTTGACAGAAAAACTCGATCAACCTTCGTCCCACGAGAGTGAGAGTTGGCATACGCAATTAGATCAATTCATTGCGAACCATTTTCCTGTTCGAGTAACCGATGCCGTGCCGGAAGTTGCGCTGGATCATTTTCCAAAGCTCTCGAAGCTACGAGATCTGGTTTTGGAATTATTGCATCCCTTTCTTACCGAGGCGAAAACGGTTTCAGACTGGAGTGACTTGATACTCCGATGGCTGGGAGATTTTTTTGGTCAGCAAGACTCAACAATTCGTAGAGAAATCTCGGATCTCTGTCTCGATGAACCGGGTATGAATGTTGCGTCCCCCGTTTCCCCGTTTAAAGCAGATGATGATGCGTTAACTGAGACCTCGGAAGGCGCACTTACCCACCGGACTCGAGGCGCAATACGAGCCGCGGCTGTGTTTTTGCGTCACGTGTCCGAACTCAGTCCTTCCTTAGATGTCACTTGCTCCGGTGATGTGGCGCTTGACATGCTTACTAATCGTATTGGTTACTTACGAGTTCCAGATGCGACGAACGATTCGGGAATAGAGGTTTTGGGTTGGCTGGATTTGGCGCTCGACACTTCGCCAGCGCTCGTTGTCAATGGATTCAATCATCCTTATGTGCCGAGTGTGGTCTCTGCGGATGCTTTTTTACCCACGGAGCTCAAGCAGCGTCTGCCGACAGAGGTGAACGAGAGAAGATACGCTCGTGATCTCTACAACACTCAGTTAATATTGAAGAGTCGCAAGTCGGTGTCTTTTATTGTGGGGAAGGAGGGTGTGGATTCAAATCCTACCCCGCCAAGCCGCTTACTTGCGGCCTCAAAACGCGAGGATTTGCCTGAGCGACTGCTCAACTTGTTGGAGGGAACACGAAATACTGTTCCTGCCCTGCATCAATGGGATTCTCACGTAAGTAAAACGCGAATCGAAATTCCAGATTTGGGTAATCTGACGAATGGTGTTCTACCAGCCGTTGAGTCTCTCAGTGTGACGGCATTTCGTGACTATCTGGTTTGTCCTTACCGTTTTTTCTTGCGTCACGTTCTCAAGTTGAGGCCCGTACAGGATACGGGTGGTGAGTTAGCAGCCAATCAGTTTGGTGATTTGATCCACGGAGCCCTTGAGGATTACGGAAAATCTGATGATCGAGATGAGTCGGATCCGGAAGCTATCGAATTTCATCTCAAAAAGTACCTTCACGGTTACGTTGAACGTTGGTACGCGAAGCACGCAAGTTCTGCAGTCCAGATTCAGGTCGCGCAGGCAGAAAAACGTTTAAAAGCAGTGTCGCGAGTTCAGGCACGCCGAGTTGAGGAGGGTTGGCTTATCCATGAAGCGGAAGCATCCGTGGGATCCAAGCAGGGTGCAAGGATCGAAGTGGATGGGCAGAGTTTACCCATCAAAGGACGATTTGATCGGATTGATGTAAGGAGACAGAACGGCTGCGAAGAGTGGGCGATACTTGATTACAAAACCCATGGACATCCACCCGAAAAAAAACATTTAAAGAAAACTGCTCAGGGTGTGACTTGGATAGATCTTCAGTTGCCACTCTACAGAATGATGGTTCCCTATCTAGGCATTCAGGAGGATCCTTCGCGGGTGCGTTTGGGGTACTTTAATATCGGTGCTAAGGACGAGGAAACCAAAATCAACGAAGCAAGTTTTTCAGAGGATATGATGCAGCAAGCTGAATCGTTGGTGAAAGACTGTGTTCGCAATATCTTGGCGGCAAAGTTCGAGCCGTCCAATCATCGTGTCGAGTACGACGATTATGAATCGATTTTGCAGACGGGTGTTGCAAGTCGACTGCTAAGTCTAGCTACTCGTGATAGTGGGGAGCGGGACTGATGATGGAGGATGACCACAAGGAAAACACTCTGGAGCCAACGCTGATCAGAGCCTCTGCGGGTACAGGGAAAACCTATCAATTGACCGCGAGGTACCTCAAGTTATTGATTCAAGGAGCTGCACCAGAATCTATCTTGGCAACAACGTTCACCCGAAAAGCTGCAGGAGAAATATTAAGTCGGATCCTTGAGACGTTAGCAGCTGCTTCGAGTACGCTGCGCGAGGAGGATTTAGAGAAAATCAGGGGGCAAGTAGGGATACCTACGTTGCCACGGAGCTGCTGCCTGCAACTGACGGAAAAGCTTCTTTCCAACATTCACCGCTTAAGAGTTTCGACATTAGATAGCCTGTTCACGCAGTTGGCAAAATCTTTCCCCTTTGAGCTGACTTTGCCTGCGACCTGGCGTCTCACCGACGAAATTGAAGATGTTTGGTTGAGGGAAAGAGCCGTAAGCGCGATGATCTCCCATTTAGAGCGTGAGGAAATTGCGACGCTGATGTCCATGTTGGGTAAGGGAGAAGTGCGTCGTTCCGTTTCGGGCGAATTACTACAAGTGATTGAAGCAGCCTACAGCCAACAGCGGTCATGTCTTCCGACGGTATGGAACAGTGTCAGATCGCCCAAGCGACCCGATGCTTCCAAAATCATCGATGCTGTGAATGCCTTTCGTTCTGCACAGCCGAAACAGAAGCGGCTGCGCACCAAGCTAGAGTCACTGGCAGAAGTATTGGAGATCGGAAGTGATGACGAGCTCGTTCAAGATACGCTTGTCGCAAAGTATGCCGAAACGCTTCGAACAGGACAGCCTCTTACCTATTATCGGAGTGAATTTCCTGATGGTTTGGAAGAAGCGTTCAGCACGCTCTATGCCGTGGCTAAAAGCCGGTATCTGTCTCTCTTGCAAATGCAAAACGAAGGAACCGGCAATTTACTGAGTTCGTATGAGAAACACATCCAGGACTCGAAGGAGGATTTGCGTGTCGTTAGCTTTGAAGATATCTCAGTGCGTCTTGCAGAGCTTTTTCGGCAAACTCCTGCGGATCAGTTGCTTTCCCGAGTTGATGGTGTGATCGATCATTTGCTGCTGGATGAGTTTCAAGATACTTCTCCCGTTCAGTGGCAGGTTCTATATCCGTTCGCAGCAAGGACTTCTGGGCATGAATCTCCCACTCAGATCGACTCGCGGGAAGAAAATCAGATTTCACGTTCATTTTTTTGTGTCGGAGATACCAAGCAAGCGATTTATGGTTGGCGAGGTGGAGTAGCGGAAATCTTTGATACCGTCGCCCAGCAGTTACCTGGTATTAGCGAAGTTACCCAAAATAAAAGTTTTCGCAGTAGTCCTGTTCTCATGTCTACGATTTCAAGGGTTTTTAAGAATCTTGGACGTCATCCACTGGCAGAGGATGCTGAAGACAATGATCCGAGCCAGAAACTTATGTACGAAGCGAAATCGTTGTTGAAGTTTGCCGATCGTTTTCCTGAGCATACCTCCGCAAATTCTGATCTTTCAGGTTACGTTCAACTGGTGACCTCAACTAAACCTGAGGAACCTGACGCGTTCTCCCTGAGGGCTTCCACATTTGAAACGGCGGCAAGGATTGTAGAAGACCTCATGCGTGCTGATTCAAGTTTGTCAGTTGGTGTACTGACACGAACGAATCGTGCCGTTGCAGAAGTGATTTATCTTCTGGAGCAGCGAGGTCTAGATGTGAGTCAGGAAGGCGGCAACCCACTTACTGATTCTGCCGCGGTGGAGGTAGTATTATCCGCTTTGATGATGGCAGAGCACCCGGGTGACCGTCGCTGGGAGTTTCATGTTTCCGGTACTCCCTTAGCAAAGATTGAAGGATTCGGGCCAACATGGGTTCGACGTTTCGTCGATCAGTGTGGGCTCCCTGAGGTCATTGAAGAGATGTCAGGTCATCTGGCACCTTTGTGTGATTCAAGAGAAACTTTGCGACTGAAGCAGTTGGCCTACCTGGCACTCGAATATGATTTTGTTTCTTCTCCAAGATTGAGAGATTTTGTGCGACTTGTACGTGAAAAACGGATTGATCGACCGAGGTCAGCTCCAATTCGTGTCATGACCGTTCATCAGGCAAAGGGATTAGAATTCGATGCGGTGATCGTGGTAGAAATGGAGAGCCCCCTGTCTCGATCCTCTACGGACTGTGTGTCACAGGTAAAAGATTTAATGAAGCCACCGACCGGCTTGACTCGATACGCTAGTCAGAAAACATGGCATTTCCTGAGCCATGATTGGCAGCGAGCATTTGGTAAGCAAGCTTCTGATTCTTTTACTGAATCACTTTGCATGTGGTATGTTGCTTTGACTCGCGCGAAGCAAGGCTTGTACATGGTTGTTCCGCCCGCCAAAAAGATAGATTTCAATCAACGAACGTTTGGATCACTTCTCTTTTATGCCTTGCAAATCGAGGAGGATCCAACGAGACCTGAGGCAGTCTTGTTTAAAGAGGGTGATTCAGATTGGTTTGAAGGCACCCGACAGCTGCGCAATGAAAAAGAGGTGCAAGCACTGGCCGAGAAAATGGCGGCTCTACCGATCAAGTTCAAGACGTGTTGATAGGTTAGGGCTTGGTTGCTTAACGCGTAGGCTTTTAAGCATCAAGGGATATGCGAGATGTCCTCGAGTGATTGATGCCGAAAGCAACTCTCCATGGAGATTTAGAATTTGAACCGAAAAATAATTCACGCAGCAGATATTCATCTCGATAGTCCGCTACAGA
>JAAXIK010000424.1:0-5231 GCA_012270385.1 Rubripirellula sp.
TTCGGAACCCGAGATGGATCGAGGGCTCTTTAGCCATATTTCGTCAGGCCCTCCGTCTCTTGACTCCTTGATGGGCGTTGTGAATCAATGGCGAACGATCAGGGATCAAAAATTACAAACGAGTGGACTTCGCCGACGTCAGAACTTTGTCGTCGTGACGTTTAAAGTCGGAGTAGCGTTGTGGGCGTGGGCAGCCTGGGGCGTGGCCGCCGCGATCTGGCTTGGCAATATAGTTCACAGGTTTCCCGACGATTTGTTTCCACTGGAGGTAGCGTTGTGGGTCTCGAGTGTCGCTACCTTGGTATTTCCGTTTTGCTTCAGAACCCAAGCCGGCAATACACTTGCGGGTCGGAAGGTCATCACTGAAGCGGGCGAGCAGTGGGGTGTCAACGCAGATCCTTCGCTTGTTGGGGAGCGTGATCGAATCCTACGTTCAGTGGTGATGAACGGATCCACCGCCTTCGACAAGTTGCCGTCCGAACAATACGGCGATGTCTTTTTTTTGGTTCCCCACTCCAGTCAGTCCGAATCAGGCTCCGACTCAAGCGAGGCAGACGGGGGGTGCGGCGGGTGAGGAGGTTGTGGCGGTTGCGGAGGATGTGGCGGATGCGGTGGCTGTGGCGGGTGCGGCGGGTGTGGATAATGCAATAGACCGATCTGTCATCAGATCTCTTACCTGGCAACGGCTAAAATGTTTAAAACCTTAGCCGTTTGACTTTGCCAGAACGGACGCAGTGTACAATAGAAGTGCGATAAGTTTCCCTTCAATCAGGAAGGTAACGCTTGGATTGCGAGCGCCCGTTCCGGTTGTCTTCGAGTGCGAGAGTGTGAGCCTCATGTTGATTTGGAAAAAGCGATATCATCGGTTCGGGTTGCTTGACTTTTTGTCTTTATGTCTTGGGTTGTTGATCACCCATGTCGCCCACGCCGACAGCCAACGCCCAAATATCTTGTTCATCATGTCCGATGATCATGCCTGCAATGCGATTAGCGCATACGGTGGACGACTTGCTGAGGTAGCTCCCACGCCGAATATCGATCGGTTGGCAAAGGAAGGCATCCGTCTCAATCGGTGCTTCGTGACCAACTCCATCTGTACGCCCAGTCGTGCCGTGATCCTTTCCGGACAGCATTCACACCTGAATGGAGTGAAAACGCTCAACGATGCGTTCCCGGGACCCGAGTCCGGCACACCGAATGTTGCTGAAATTCTGCGGAAATCCGGTTACGAGACCGCATTGATTGGAAAGTGGCACCTGCGATCGGCTCCTTGGGGATTCAACTACTGGAAAGTTGGCCCCGGTCAGGGCATTTACCACGATCCTATTTTTGTTTCTTCAGAGGACTCGGTGACCTATCAGAGCCGGCCACCGAAGGGCGCTCAGCGTCTTTCGGGTTATTACACCGATTTGATTACCGACTTTGCAATCGACTGGTTGGATCAACGCGAATCGTCGAAACCCTTCTTTCTGATGCTCCATCACAAAGCTCCTCACGGAAAATGGGAACCGGCTAAACGGCACCGTGACTATTTATCGGACGTCACCATTCCAGAGCCAGAAACACTTTGGGAGGATTTCAGTCACCGATCCTCAGCGACCCGCGAGATGGGAACCTCGATCACCAGCCGACTCCATCCTCGTCGAACCATGGTCACCGATGTTCAAAAGCCGGACTGGCCTGCGGGATCCATCAATCTCGACGGAATGAGTGAGCGTGCAAAAGGGAAAGCGGCTTACCAGAAGTATCTACATGATTATCTAGGTTGTGTGAAAGCAGTTGACGAGAACGTTGGCCGGGTTCTCGATTATCTTGATGACCATGATCTCGCAGAAAATACATTGGTGATTTATACGTCTGATCAAGGGATGTTTCTTGGTGAACATGATTACTTCGATAAACGCTGGATCTATGAAGAATGTTTGCGGATGCCTTTTTTGGCGAGATTGCCCGGCAGTATTCCTGCGGGCTCAGTCAACGATCAGGAGTTATGCTCCAATCTTGACTTCGCCCAGACCTTACTTGACTACGCCAACTGCAGCGACGTGAAACAGATAGACGAAATGCAGGGTTCCAGCTTGAGAGGAATTCTCTCAGGTAAAACGCCGGACAAGTGGCGTGACGCGGTTTACTATCGCTATTGGATGCATTTGGCACACCATCACATTCCTGCTCACTACGGGTTGCGGACAGATCGTTACAAATTAGTTTTCTTTTACGCGTTACCCCTTGATGCAAATTTGGGTAAAGGGCAATACGGTCCCACCACGCCGGGATGGGAACTCTACGATTTGCAGTCGGATCCCCATGAAGTGAACAATATCTATGGGAAACCTGAATACGACGAGGTAACGCGCGAATTAAAAATTCAGCTTCAACAGTTGAAAGTCCTCAATGGTGACTCGGATCACGTTTATCCCGAGTTAATGAAGAGACGTGTAGAACACTGGTAGGTCGTGTAGAACACTGGTAGGTAACGTAGGTTGGTAGGCCGTTGGCTTTGGAGTGCATGATGAGAACCATGCAACTAATCGTATTCCTGCTCTGCATCTTTGTTATCGATGGTGTTTATCTGCAGGCTGGCGGTGACATACGGCTGAAGGGCTCGTATGTGGGACGAGTGGAAGATGACGGAACGATAAGAATTCGAGGAACCGCCGTCGGTCGATTCGAAAAGGATGGCGGGATTCGAATCCGAGGCACACTTGTGGGCAAGATCGAATCCGATGGAACCATTCGGAAGCGGGGGTCGTCGATCGCCAGAGTCGATAGCGACGGTGATGTGCGACTCAATGGAACATTAGTGGGTAAAGTTGAGAGTGACGGCGATGTTCGCAAACGCGGCACTTTGATCGGCTCGGCGAGAGGAATCAAGCCGGCACGCGCGGCCGCTCTATTTTTCTGTGATTTTGTAGATTTCTGATACCGATTGCTGATGGCTGAAAGAATGGCATTCCGTCTCCGGAAGACCAATTGAAAAAATTGTTTTGTGTGGTTTGGAGTGTGGTTGTCGCGGCCGCAGAGGGTGATGGAATGTTACACTCTTGCACTTTCGGTTTGCATGCCGAGGGAATTCCTGTCCCATACGATCGATGCCAGCACTGCTGTTGGTGAGCCAATAGAAAAGAGGATTACGTGTTGAACCAAACTGTCTGCATGAACAGTCATTTGTTCGAAACTCTTTTTTTTTTCGCTTCGACCTTGCTGCAAAGCAGCGAAGGCCAAGAGCCCTTGAAGATTTTCGTGTTAGCGGGGCAATCGAATATGGTGGGGCATGCTCGAGCCCACACGGCCGCGACATTGCTGGCTTCGGATACGCCACGTGACCGCGAGCTAGTGGAGATGATTTTTGTCGAAGGTCATGGGCTGAGTCGCGAGGTATTGGAGGAGCAGCTCCGTCGAGGAAGGCAGATCGATGCACTCACCGGTGGGATATCCAACAACAAGGTCAAGGAGATGGCTGAGGGGCCAGAGAAAGAGGCTCTGGTCAAAAAGAGTGATGGCTTGAAGGCTGAGCATGAATCCTACAAGAAGAGCATTGCAGGAAAGTGTCGTACATCGGAACGTGTATATATTCACTCCATTGCGGATCGGAATCGACAAAGCGGACCACTCAAGGTGGGTTGTGGAGCGGCTACGGACAAAATTGGACCGGAGTATGGATTCGGCCTATCCATGGAAAAGAAACTTGACGGTCCGATTCTGATTATCAAAACCTCGTGGGGCGGAAAGTCGCTCAATTATAATTTTCGTCCACCGTCGGCAGGTGCTTACGTGCTGAATGAAAAAGAGCAAGGGAGTGATAAGGCGGAGAAGATCCGAGAGGAGGCTAGTCTGAACTATCGGTTGATGGTCGATGAGATTAATGAAGTTCTCAGTGATCTTGGGAACTATCATCCCGCTTACGATTCGTCTGTGGGACATGAGTTTGCGGGTTTTGTTTGGTTTCAAGGCTTCAACGATCAGTTCTCTCCCGAATTTCGAGATAACTACCGTCAGAATATGATTCACTTTGTCGCGGACGTTAGGAAGGAACTGAAAACTCCAGAGATGCCCTTTGTTATCGGTGTTTTGGGAACGCCCGTTACACCCGAGAAGATCGCTGAAAATGCGGTTTCGGTTGCACAACGTGAGGCCGCCAAGGAGCTCGGCGTTGAAAACGGCGTTCTTGCAGTGGAGAGTTACCTACATTATTCGCACTACTCAAATGCCGTGTTCCAAAAAGGCTGGCCGGAGCATTATCACGAATGGGACACTGTGGGAAGTGATCGTCCTTATCACTACCTCGGAAGTGGCGCATTTTTTGTCCGGCTTGGGGATGCTTTTGCTGATGCGGTTGAACAACTGATGGTTAAGCAATAGACAAGCCATGACAAGCTTAGTGGTGGCACGATCAGAAAGCGGTTAAGCAGCTTACTGTCTATTAAGTAAGCTGATTTCAGGGTTAGCCGCAGTGGAAAAGATCGCTAAGGATCTCGGATTCGCTCAATCTTTTGGGCTCCACCGCTCGATTGCAGGAGGAGCATAGGATTCCAGTACGGGTAGCCAGCCTGTACTACTGTAGACCGGTTCTTCGCCGGTTTTGATGAACTCGTGGCGAAAGTGAGCCACTTTGGTCTGCTGCTCGTTTTCGAATCGGGTCACCGTTTTCCGATACCAATGCTCGTTGTCCGATCCTGCAGACCTACCTCCTTCAGACAAAAGATCGAATGAGATGGATTGGATGAGTTTTCCATTTGATGGCTCGTATTGTCTGAACAGAACCCTCAGCCAGATTTCCTGATCCACCGCAACCCATTCAGCGATTTTGTCACCCGATTGTGCATCGAACGCGTAATGGATGCGGTATTTCTTGGGTGGAAGTTCGAATGGATTCTGGGCTTCAAGCGTACACCGTGTCTCCACGTGAATCAGGTGGAGTTCCCCGTCCTCGGGCCAGTCCATTTCGTAGGAAAATGGATGATGGAAGTACTGAACCTTCTCAACACTGCCTGCTACATCAATTTGTGCCAAAGTGTCATCGGATTTGACGGATCGCAGAACGAGTCTGCATAGATCGCTTTGATTAGACCAAGTTGCAACCAGGTCCAGAGTTTTATCCCATTTGCGAGGTTCAACAAAATGATCCTCATCGATGACCTTCACGACACTCTTTGGAACGCTGTCATCTCGGTCCGGCCACCAGCCGGCACCTCGGTAGGGATAGAGTGAGGAATCTCAAGCATCAGAAA
>JAAXIK010000424.1:5241-6235 GCA_012270385.1 Rubripirellula sp.
AGTCAGGTTCGTATATACAAAGTAAAAGCACTGGAAAGAAAACTATGCTTAGGGAACATAAAGGTATAAACTTCTTGGATGGATGGGTTCCAGATGTACAGCATGGCAGCAAGAGTGAGGAAGAGAAAGCATCAGACAAACTGAACCAGTGAGTGCTATTGGGTTGAAGACTTCCCGGGCGAATGAGCCGTCGATTTTTGGTTTCTTCCAGCTCCTGCCATGCTTCCACCGGCATATTCCCTCCATGTTGAATAACGACTCGTATGAATTGCGGTACATTCCCAGTACTGCGAATCGGGTCAATCCAGACTTCCTGAAAATGATCACCATCGGAAGGCATTTCATTTTTTTCGATAACCGAAACGACTCTGGCAAAACAAGCACCATCGGCTCGTGAAAGTAACTCCCGCGCCCGGGACTCGACCACTGATCCACGGTCTCTCGACGCGTGCTTGGCTCGGTCCCACGAGTTCCGAAAGCAACCTGATTGTAGTAGAGCTGTGACGAGGCAGAGAACGCAGGGCAGAGTCACGATATGATGATGACCCGGTCGGTTATGTCGACCTTTGTTTTGTCGACGGTGAGTCTGTCGATCGTTTCTTGTTGAATGAAGACTCAGAGTCATAGCCGTCTAAGATGGATAGGGAAATAGAAGCGAGTACTTATCTGGGAATCGACGCCAGATTGTTGGATTTTGAATGATGGAGATGGATCTGTAACCGTGGCTGTTGAATTCTATCGCGTAGGATCAAGTCTGGTGATGGATTTGTTACACTTGGGAAAAGTACTTGCGATTCATGTTGGGAAGAAACTGTGAAGATCAAAAAATTCACTTTCGTTGTTGCGTTGTTGGTTCTATCAATCGGTGGTTGTTTTTCTTTCCGTCCAGCTCTTGGGGTGGAGCGACTGGACAATGTGCGATTTGCGGAGGTGGATGGACAGGAGTTGTTCCTCGATCTTTATCTTCCGGAATCTAGCGGTCCGGAACTGGTGG
>JAAXIK010000434.1:0-2488 GCA_012270385.1 Rubripirellula sp.
ACGCAGATCAGGGGCATCCGACCCGAATCTTCGCATCGCTTCTTCGTAAGTCATCCGAGGAAGCGGAGTCTTGATGTCTTTACCGAGTACTTCTTTTGCGACCTTTGCGACGAGTCCATCAATCAGCCCCATCACATCGTCTGAGTCGACGAACGACATCTCTAAATCGAGCTGGGTGAATTCAGGCTGACGATCAGCACGAAGATCCTCATCACGGAAGCACTTGGCAACCTGAACGTAGCGGTCAAAACCAGCCACCATCAGTATTTGCTTGTACAGCTGCGGTGATTGTGGCAAAGCATAAAAGCTGGAGGGATGCACACGGCTTGGGACGAGATAGTCCCTAGCACCCTCAGGTGTGCTTCGACCTAGGATTGGTGTTTCGACATCAATGAAGTCATTGACTTCAAAGTAGTCCCGCATGGACTTCACAATCTGGCTTCGAAGCACCATTGACCGCTGCATCTCTTGGCGACGCAAATCGAGAAAACGATACTTCAACCTGAGATCCTCTCCCGGAAGATCAGGTTGCCCAGGAGTAAACGGTGGTGTCTCACAAAGATTCAGTACTTTGAAATGAACGGTGCGAACTTCGATCTCACCCGTAGCCAATTTCTCATTGACCTTGCCCTCAAGGCGATTTGAGACCAGGCCTCGAATCAGGATCACACTTTCAGCAGGAACCCGTCCTGCTTCGTCGATTTGATCCGAACTCGACTCTGGTGGGCCGATGACCACCTGAGTGACACCGTAACGGTCACGTAGATCAATGAAAACGGCACCACCGTGATCCCGCTTGCTGTCCACCCAGCCGCAGAGAGTCACTTCAGTTCCAACGTCGGTCTTGCGGAGTTGTCCGCAGGTATGGGTGCGTAGCACGGTTATTTTGCTGAGTTTTTCGAGGATCAAACGGACCAATTTGAAGGAGCACCATCATATCGTGAAGACGCTAATCTGGAAGGTCATCTGGGCTCTGAGGGTCTAATGTCGGCGATATCGGGAAAAAATCGGTGATTTGAGAACATGCCATTCGATGATCGCTCCACTCTAGACTGTAGGCACGACATAAAAAAACCCTGAGGCTAACCCCAGGGTTTCAAAAGCTTGAGTTGATCAGGATCAACCCTGTCATCTCGAGTAAGCTGACTATTCTTCTGCCGGTGCCTCGGCACCCTCTTCATCAATGGTCACAATCTTGTAACCACCAATGCCTTTGAAGTAGATCATGATCAGCAGATAGACGACCGCCATCGCAGCTGGGATGGCTGAGTCAGCCTTGAGCGTCTGACGGTCACCCTGTTGACCAGCAGCCACGATCGCCGCTTGATCCGCTGTCCTGGACTCTGCTTTGGTCGCTTCATCCAGTGCGTCACCTTTGATCGCCTCTACTGAGTCAAAAATGAGGAATTGGGAAGGCTTCTCCGTATTCTTCACTGACTCGTATAGGGCAGGATTGGAACTGCTGAGCGCCTCGGCTGCAAAACGGTCTTTTGCATATCCCAGACCCGGACCACCAATCATCCCTGCGGAGAGCATACCAATGCCTCCCATGATGGAAATAGCCACGGCACCGGTCCGAGGATACCGGTCGGAAGCGACTGCCAACATCGTTGGCCAGAAGAATGTTTTACCAACGGCGTAGATCCCCAAAGCAATGAGTGCCATGGCAAAGGTCTCCATGGTACTGGCAAGTTGCAGACCCACTACAGCAAGCACGGAGCAAACGAATAGCAAACCAACGGGAGAAAGCCCAAGATTCTTTTCGATCCAGTGTGCAGCAAAGCGCAACCCGAACATGATCGAGGACGTCCAGATAAAGAGCCACTTGCCTTGCTCAGAGGTAAATAGGTTTCCAGTGATGTTTTGGATCCAACCATCGGTGCCAAGTTCTACCGCACCAACTAGGGCATGGGTTGCGAAGAGCACAAACAACAACACCGATCCAATCGAGAATCCTGTCAGCCCACCAACGGCAAACCACAAGCCAAAGCCAACGACCAAGCCGATCACCATGCCCGACTCAGCTAAACCAAATAATGGAGCGACATCTTTTGCAAAGAATAGACCGAGCATGAAACAGGCAACTGTCGCACCGAGCAATCCAACATCTTTCAGCATTTCGCCAAGTCGAAGACCTTTCTCGGAGGCTTCGCTCTTTGGGAAACTCTGTCCCATGAACATCAACCCGTAAATCAAGGTAGGCAGAAGGTAGAACGCAAGTTGGTACTTCCAATGCCATTCCAGACGGTCATCTAATACCCAGCCAAGCATCGCACCGAGAATCATCCCAGCGGGCCAACTTGCATGGAGAATATTGAGGTAGTGTGTCCGGTTGTTGGGGAAGAGCGTTGCAACAAGAGGATTAGCAACCGCCTCCAGAGTTCCATTCGCATAAGCGAAGAGGAACATCCCTAGGTAGAGCATCGTGTAAGCGTTATCAGCTCCGGTCGCCAAAGTGACTAGCGCGTAGAGGTCGTGCAAGGCAAAG
>JAAXIK010000434.1:2498-6229 GCA_012270385.1 Rubripirellula sp.
GCAGAAACCGGTAAAACCAGCTCCACCGATTGCCCCAAGCTCGAGAGCCGTGAATCCATATTCACCACCCCAGTTGTCAAAAATTCCACCACGGATGGCAAAACCAACCCCCGCGGCAAGGATTGCCATGAAACCAGCCCAAAGCAAACGCTTTGCGTTGGGAGCAATCTCCGTATCAGTTGTGCTACTCATCAGCCTACGCCTTCAGAATTACATAGAGAAAGGAATGACAAGAAGGAGCGTTTGCGGCGGAAAAAACACCACCAATCAATTTGACTTAACGCTATTCTTCCTTTAGACCGTTTTTCGGTCTGCGAAAAACCTAACCATATGCGGCTCTCACTGCCACTGTGAGAGCCGCTCTACTGCCCCAGATCGTAGCACTTGTCGCATTGTGTGGCGGTGACCCTTCACCGTCTTCCCTCTTCCGAGCGATCAGCATGCGTTTTGCCCTCTCCATGGCCCTCCTTTTCGGAGCATTCCTTAACATGTCCACCGCCGACGACCACGAATGTGCTCTCAATTTCAAAGCAAAAACCATCGACGGAGAGACCGTCGACCTGGAAGATTACGAGGGTAAGGTGGTTCTCATCGTCAACACAGCAAGCCGCTGTGGCCTGACCCCCCAGTACGCCGGCCTTCAGCAGATGTACAAAAAGTACGAAGAGAAAGGTTTTGTCGTTCTCGGTTTCCCCTGCAACCAATTTGGTCGCCAAGAACCAGGTAGTGACGCAGACATCAAAGAATTCTGCAGCTCGAGATACGATGTTTCGTTCCCAATGTTCAGCAAGATTGACGTGAACGGTGGTGACGCAGCACCCATTTACAAGTTCCTCACCAGTCAAGACACGAAGCCAGCCGGAAAGGGTGATATCAGTTGGAACTTCGAGAAGTTTCTGATCGATCGTGAAGGGCAACTGGTAGGACGCTATTCACCTCGTACCAAGCCAAGCGCCGCCGATCTTGTCAAGGCAGGAGAGAGCGAACTGGGTAAGTAAAACTTAATCCAGCCATTTTCGATCAACTCGGTGGACCATCGATTAGTGGTCGGCTCAACGCTCAGTGTTGAGTCGGCCACTTCGATGGTTTTTTTATGGAAAGAGGCTTCTAGCTTCCCGAATGCGAGACATCATTCTTGAATGGATTGAGCAAAATCGCCTGTCACCTCACGAAGCTCCTCTTTTTCGCTAGACTAGATAGACTCCGCCATCCTCTCGTGTTGCGACTCGCTATCCGCTTCATGGTGCTAAGTGGTTTGGAACCTCAGAATTCGATTGCCTCCACCCCCTCATGATGAGAAGATTTCATGCTTCGAGTATGTAGCCTTCCTAACTGCCTTTCGCATCGCCATCTGACGATTGCCCTTGCCGTCTTCTGCATGCTAATCAACTGCTTGGACCTATCTTCCGCTAAGTCTGACGAGCCACTACTTCGTCCCAACGACCGCCTGGCAATTTTAGGGGGAACGCTGGTTGAAAGAATGCAGAGCAGTGGAGCTTTGGAGGCAGAGATTCAGAGTCGTCGCCCAGAGTGGAAAATAGCATGTCGCAATCTTGGTTGGTCCGGCGACGATGTACACGGCCTCGCTCGCAAGGTTTTTGATAACCCTGAGGCGGGATTTTCAAGACTACTCAAGGACGTTCAGACCGCCGATCCCACCGTGGTTTTGGTAGCCTACGGATTTGCAGAAGCGAGCGATGGTCCGGAAGCGGTAGACCGATTTGAGGGAGGCCTGAATCGGCTCCTCGATGAACTTCAAAAGCAAAAGCGTCGCATTGTCTTACTCAGTCCTTTTGCGATGCCGGGGATCCGAGCTCAGGGATATGACCAATCGATTAGTCGATGCCAACAGATCATCGGGGCAATTGCCAAGCGACGCGATCTGCCTGTGATTACCACCAATTGGGTCCCTGAGCCAGAAGATGTCACCAAGGCTGGACTTCATCCCAGCTATCTTGGATTCACCCACCTGGCAGAGCCTTTGGCTACACAACTGGTCGGTGGGGAAGGTAAATCAGTGGATAATGCAGCTCTGAGGACAGAAATTGTCACCAAGAACCAGCTCTTTTTCCATCGTTATCGCCCACAGAACGAAACCTATCTCTTCCTATTTCGCAAGCATGAGCAGGGTAACAACGCATCAGAAATCCCTCAATTTGATCCTCTGATTCGAGCAGCAGATGAACGAATATGGGCTGCTGCGAAATAGCCAATGGCGACCTCGAACACTCCGTCAGCTTCGATTTCAGCCCTTTTTGCCACGTTTTCATCGATACAGGTTGAACGGATTCATCTCCATGGAAACGGCTTTTGCCCCCGTTTCCCACGGGCTCGAAACTTCGAGTGGCGGCCCCGAACGGAATGACAGAGCGGGGTGGCTTGCCAGATTGGGGCCAGCGGCTTAGTCTTTTCCGTTTCCGCGACGGCCTCAAAGGCCAGAAACGACTGTATTTTTGGAGTGGATGGTGTCTGGAACCTGTGTTATTGGACTGCAATGGGGCGACGAGGCTAAAGGCAAACTCGTCGATCTTTTAGCACCGCAATTTGATCTAGTGGTTCGCTATCAGGGCGGGGCGAATGCCGGTCACACCGTCGTTGCAGGTGATGAGACCTACAAACTACATCACATACCCAGCGGCATCCTACATTCGGAAGTTCAAAACTTCATTACTCCTGGTGTAGTGATCAACCCATCGACCATGCTGGATGAGATTGATGGCTTGGCAGCTAGAGGTATCCATTGCGAAAAGAACATGCGGGTCAGTGAGCGTGCGCACTTAGTGATGCCTTGGCACATTGCTGAAGACAAAATCATTAACAGCACCGCCGTTCGTGGTGAATCCATCGGCACCACCAATCGTGGCATCGGCCCATGTTATCGGGATAAAGTCGGTAGGACTCATGCGATTCGCATGGCGGATCTCGTGCAAGACTCTCGAGACGAACGCATTGGAACGGTAGCAGCCCAGAAGGTGGAACTACTTTCTAAAATGGGTGCACCGCAGGAAGATCTGGATGCCATCGCGCCGGAACAAGTGATCGCACAAGCAACGGGCTGGGCGGAACGACTCTCAGGCATGATCGGTGACACTACCGAGGTTCTACTCACCGCTTGCGAAGCAGATAAACGAATTCTCTTTGAAGGCGCACAGGGCGCACTGTTGGATATTGACCACGGCACCTTTCCATTTGTAACCAGCAGCAACAGCAGTGGTGTCGGAGTCTGCGCAGGTGCGGGCGTTCCACCGAAATGGATCAACCACGTACTCGGTGTATGCAAAGCCTATAGCACTCGAGTCGGTGGTGGACCATTCCCGACAGAACTGGATGATTCAACGGGCGAGAAGATCCGTAAACTGGGGAATGAGTTTGGAACCACGACCGGTCGTCCTCGACGCTGCGGATGGTTTGACGCAGTGGCTCTTCGATACACCGCACGACTCAGCGGAGTCACACGTTTGGCATTGATGATGATGGATGTGCTGGCACATTTTGAAGAACTCAAGGTCTGTGTTGCCTATGAACTGGATGGCAAGCGGTTGGAAAGTTTTCCAGCACACGCAGATCAACTGAGACGCTGCAAACCGATCTATGAAACCATTCCGGGTTGGAATCAACCCGTAGACGACGTTCGCACCGTTGGCGACTTTCCGAGTGGCGCTTTGGCCGACGTCACACTGATCGAAGAGCTGGTTGGCATTCACGATGGTGTACTCTCAGTGGGTCCGGAC
>JAAXIK010000536.1 GCA_012270385.1 Rubripirellula sp.
TATATTGAACGTTTATCCAGATCGGTGACCACGAGGTATTTTGCGGCCGAGCGTTCGCCATGCAAGAAAAAGATGCTGATTCTCAATGGAAGTCAGCGGGGGCTAATCAACCACTTATGTGTCCCAAGTGAAGTGGCTCCGAGTTACGCACCAGAGGGCCAGGCTTTGATCTCCATCACCGTGCTTCGGCATCAGTTGGATTCGTCCAAACTCATTTCCGAGGTGATTTCTGAAGCGGAGGCGATGTTTGGTAATCAAGCGCAAAGTTGGAGGCATTTGAGAACAGATCAAATTCATCGAGCTTTGCCCAATCAATCGACTCCTGCTTTCAATGACCCGCGTCCGCTCGCAAAATTGAAGAGCAATCTTTTTGTTTGCGGTGACTATCGAACCAACGGGTCCATCAATGGTGCAATGCAATCAGGTCGTTGGGCTGCCGAAGAAATCCTGAGATCTTTCTAGCTTGCGGAAGATGTTGCACGCGTTGGGACATGATGGATGGCAAACGGATTAAGTCAATGCATTGCAATGGAATAGGCCTAGTTGATCGCACCACTCTTTGTCGAAACTCGTCAAACGCTGGTCCGGTGGAAGTCTCTCAAGAGAATGTAAAAGACCCATTGTGCGACTGACATACCATTCCATCTCATCGGCCAACCTTTGAGCTTGATTCCCAAAATGGTTGCGAGGTGCATAACTGGTGTGATCTGTCGATTCAATCTCGTCCCACAGTTCATTGAACCAGCGGTCGATCGCGATACCCGATGCACCAAGTGAAATTAATTTCGCTGCGTCATCCGCATCAATTTCTCCCGGAGAAACCCACAGTGGCACCGTTTTACTGGTCGAATGATCCATAATGGAACGGGCTTGGACTACGAGTTTTGCGATTTCGAATCCATCCGCTTGAAGGGCATCGAGCTGCAGAATGATTCCGTCAGGTTTTGCAGATAAGATACCCTTCAGGTCATCCTGTAAATGGAAGGGATCCAGCGTGACGAATAACGCTGCGGCAGGTGAGAGGGCACGTAGTTGTTCGAATTTTCCTGGTAGATCCTTCATGGAAGGAACATCAGGAGGAAAAGGCGCCGATGGAACCCAACTACCTCCGGCGATTGGGATTTCGGCTTGAAGGACATCCCAACGTGAAAGCTGTTCCGCGGAATAAGCGAACCTTCCGGTTTCATCTCGGTGTGTGGAGAGATGAACATCGATCACGCATGCGTTATCGAAATCATCTGCGGTTAGCCCATAGCGTTCTGGCCTGTACGGTACGATTCTTGGAAGGTACTTAATCTCACTATCACGCCCGTCTGCGTCGCTGGTCAAAAGAACGGGTTCGTGAAAGCTTGACTCCCCTGCTCCGTCACTGATTTCACTCTTCAACGCCGAGGTTAGAATCTTTTTTTCACCAAGTGCTACAGCAATCGCGTTGGCTTGCTCAGGCTGGATGTGGTGCCATTTGGGCTGATGAAGAAAGAAAGGAGTCAGTTTTTGAAGCTGTAGCTTCAGCTTGTTCTGACCCGACCTACCATCCATGGTGGGGTGCTGCCATTGCGGAGGTGGTCCTGTCCAGAGCGACTCGGCTTTTGGCGTTACCAGTTTTATTTTTTCTAACTTTGCTCTCATGATTCTTATCTTTGCAAAGTACGTTGGAGGAGTCGGAGAGATTTACAAGCTGCCTAGTGTGTAGACAGATTAGCGCCAGTTCGGATTCAACTCACCAGTCTTATTTTGTTCAGCTTCAAGCATAGCTTTCGGTACAACTCGCCGGAAATCTTTGGCTTCACCCCGAATCGACGCGTTGATTAGAAGTAATCCCAGTCGTAACTGTTCTCTCTGTCTTAACGGAGCTTCGGTGACTCCGTTTGCGAGACTTTTCGCTTGACCACGAATAAAGATTGTGACGTTACTCGCAGCGTCACCTAGGTTCGCACCTGCATCACCGCCGATGACGATCGTGCCGCCTAAAGCTCCAATCGCTGTCTCGTCGCCTACATCACCACGAACAAAAATTCCACCGCCTCGCATCGCCGCTCCACAGCGATCACCAGCTGACCCATAAATAGCCAGAGTTCCTCCAGTCATTGAGCAACCAGCACCATCACCAGCATTGCCCCTGATTTTCACTGCCCCGCTTTTCATGCCATCACCCACTCCATGTCCCACATTGCCGGTCATTCGGACATCAGTCTGGTCATTGAAAGCGAAGGCATAATCACCAAGTGTTCCTTCTAGTTTTAGCTGAACAGGATGTTCAACTCGCATCAACGCATGATTTTGACCCTGAACTCCGTCAATTTGAACTACCGGAAGTTTCTCCGAGTCCTCTTCGACTGCTATCTCTCGAATTTGGACTAGCAAGTCGTGATTCTGAATTTGATGAAGAGAAAATCGATGGTCGAAGCTTTCGAGTGATTCGTTCATTGAATGATGCCGAGTTGACGTGTCAATGGTTTAGAAGAAAGCATTTGGACAGTACGTTTCGGTAGCTTAGGGCAATCCGCGGCCGGGGTGCCAGATCAAGGGGAGGATTCTCCCGGTTCCTTCATTGAATTTCACTGTTTTAGCCCGCTATTGGACGCAGTTCTGTCCGTTCGCAAGTTCAAAGGGATTGAAGGAGGTTACGAATCAGGATTTCGACAAATGCTGACGTCTTCTGTCCTACCAGCAGTACTTCATCGTGGTCAGCAATGTTCTGTTGATCGGGCGTTGCGACGTTCGTCACGATCGAAAGCACAAGAGGGTCGATCCCAAGTTGCTTTCCCATCAGTGCTTCGGGAATAGAACTCATGCCAACCACATCCGCTCCCATCGCTTTCATCATGCGATATTCGCTTCGTGTCTCGTACGTTGGTCCCAAGGTGCCCAGATAGGTTCCTGGGAAAATGGGAAGGTCATTCTGGCGAGCGATTTCAAATGCTTGCTCGCTGAGTTTTCGTGAGTAGAAATCCGAAGCATGGCGGTGGGTCGCGAGGTTCCATTCCTCCTGAGCGTCCATCTGTTGAGATGGAGAGATTACACCACCAAGCCAATTAATGTGGTCGCGCAGGATGATGATGTCTCCTACGTTGAGCTGAGGATTAATACCGCCCGCCGCGTTGGTGATAACTAGTTCCTCGATACCCAACAGCTTCATCACTTCTACCGGGAACGTCACTTGCTGAGTGGAGTAACCCTCATAGCGATGAAAACGGCCCGCCATGACAACGAGGGAAACCCCTTCAAGCGACCCAAATATTAAGCAGCCCTGGTGCCCAACTGCATGAGTCGATTGAAAGCCCGGTATCTCTCGGTAGGGAATCTCAATTCGGTTTTCAATTTTCGAAGCCAGCCCACCGAGTCCGCTACCGAGAATCAATCCCATGCGGGGCAGTGAAGCCGTCCTGGTTTTGATGAAGTGATAGGCTTCGGATGGTGGGGGCGTTGTCATCTGCAGGATTCGCTGAGTCGATGCTTCATCCTAGGCTATACGATCCGTTCCAGCTTCTTGAACAATTCCGCGAACCACTGCTTGTAGATTCGGAGCAGCGCGTCCAGCAACCGCTATGATTTCTTCAACATTGGCGGGCTTTAATGCGTCGGGTAGGCACATGTCTGTGATTACGCTGATGCCAACCGTTTTCAGTCCACAATGGACAGCGACGATTGTTTCGGGAACTGTGCTCATGCCAACCACGTCCGCTCCGATTGTTCTTAAGAAGCGATACTCGGCACGAGTTTCCAAGTTGGGTCCTGCTACAGCGACAAAGACTCCTTTATGAATGGTCAGATCAAGGTCTCTTCCCAATTTGATAGTTCGATCTACCCAGTTCTGATCGTAGGGTTCGCACATATCGGGAAATCGCGGCCCTAATCTATCGTCATTGATTCCGATCAGCGGGTTGTCGCCTAATAGATTGATGTGATCTTCGATCACCATCAAATCGCCAGCATTGAAGTAAGGATTCAATCCGCCGCATGCGTTACTCACTACTAATAACTCAACTCCCAGTTCTTTAAATACTCGAACGGGAAGAGTAATCAGCTTAAGCTGATATCCTTCGTAAAGATGAAAACGGCCTTCCATGGCCACAACCGGTACACCGGCGAGATGCCCGCATACCAGCCGTCCTCGGTGGCTTGTTGCAGTCGATTTTGGGAAGTGTGGGATGTCTTCGTAATCAATCTTTACTTCAACATCGATCTCTTCAGTGAGATCACCCAAACCTGTCCCAAGGATGATAGCGACTTTTGGTTTGCTTGGAAATCGCTCGCGAATTGTGCGACACGCGTCTTGAATTTTATCGTACAGATCAAGCATCTATCATCGCCTCGGATGAGCGTTTCCTTCACTTGTTACACGGCATTGTACGGATCATCAAAACACTTCGCGACCTCCCCACAACAGAAATTAAAAGTTCGTATGAGATTTTTTTGCATCAGAAAAATCATCTTTTTTTTGTTCATCCACTTGTCAATGACTTGCAAAGCGCGGGGTGACTCCTTTAAGCACTAGCGTCGTACTGGGTAATCACTTTTTTGCCTCCACTCTTTTGCTTCAATTTTGTTTTCCCGGGGAAGATAGACTGCAATGCTAAAGCAATTACTCGGGTTGTGGAGAGATACTTGGTGGTTGTGGCTAGGTTTTGTTTTTTTGACTTTGGGATTCAGTTTTTTGTTGGGTCTTTACTTTTTGCTGCTCCTCCCCTGTCTGCCGATACCCTTCGTTTACTTTGCAATTAATCGTTACGATACCTCGGGCCAAGAGAAGCATGATTTGGGCTCATGATCGAATTATCTGACTTGGTTTTCTTCGTTTTCTTCGGGATTCCTAAGTCAAACTATCTTTACCTCTCTCCCAGCTGATCTCACCGGCAAATTTTCGAATTCCAGGGGCACTTGCCAGCTGTGTTATCCTACTAAGTCGTCCTAGAGAAGTAATTCTGAGTTAGGAATCTGACCCGAAGGGATTTCCTTATAACTCTCAAGCTCTCAGTCATTGCAAAGTTTGTTATGCCCAAGACTGGCCTGTCTCATCGTCCGCGACTCCACGCTTCGGCGGAATGGACCCGCCAAAATATGGGGTCGGGAAGCCTATCCGCAGCGAAACTATTTCTGGATTCCCGAGCGGATGAACCCACTGAGGATCCAGACGAGATACAAGCTGGCTTGGATGGAGCAAGAAAAAGCCGAATAGCAGGCCGCCTATTTGCAGGATTCGCCCTTCTGTTTTTTGTGCTGATCAATCTGCCATTCCGTTACGTTGAGGTGGATGGTCTGTGGTTGGGCCATCTTGATCTCTCAGAAAGTCAGCAGGGTGGTTCCACAGAATTGCCCGTGATGGGTGGATGGCCCTGGCGGTATGCGGTCGCCTATGAGAACGCAGATGCACTCAGCTACCGCTATTGGGCACCCGTCTCGCTATTCCTTAACGTTCTGGTGGCTTTATCAGTTTGTACATTTCTCTGTTGGTTCTTGCCATTTCGTCAGCGTTCACTTTCGACTGTTGTCGGAGGAAATCGTCGAAGAATCTGGTTTGATGGTTTTTTTGCAATCAGCATACTCGTGATTCCTTCCGCGATTATCGGTCTCAAAGCGTGGCAACCTTACCAGCAGCGAGAGTTAGCGAGACAACTCAGCCGTAACGGGAATTTCTATATCTCTGCTTGGGTTCCTGAGGTCATTGAGCCTCATCTACCGCAGGCGATAAAGAATTTCATAAGAGAAGTTCGGCATGCACGTTTAAGCTCTGCTTCCGTTTCGATGGTGGAGCGAGTGGTTGGCCTTCCTTCATTGGTATCCCTTCATAGTTACAAAAGCCAACACAGTCCCGAAAATATTCAGGTCTTAACGAACCGTCTCCATTTCAATTCACTGCTGATTGCTGACGCCGTTGTAAACGATGAAATCACGGAAAAGATTTCTCAGCTGCGATGGTTGCAGCACCTGAAATTTCAAGGGACTCCGCTTTCACCCGATCAGTTTCATCAATTTGATGCATTACCGCTAATCACTGTTGATTTGCAGAACACGGGTCTGCCCTTCCGTGAATTGCAATCGGTGGATTGGGCTAGATCTTGTGAATTGCTTTGGTTATCCCGCCAGCCTGACGGCGTTGCGGATTCTCTGAAACTTACCAACTGGCCAAAGTTGGAAACGCTCTCTATTAAACGTAGGACTTCTGTGCGGAATCAAGCAGTTTTGAGTCTTTACCTCGAGAACCTTCCTTCACTACGTTGTTTGTATC
>JAAXIK010000396.1:0-312 GCA_012270385.1 Rubripirellula sp.
TTGGTGTTTGAAGATTAAGCAGGACGGAAAAACAATTCCGGTTTGTGTTGGTATTAGAAGTCCTTGTGGGATTGGTCCTAACGAACATGGTGTGATGTTTTATGCAGAGAGTCAGGGGCCCTGGAATGGATCATGTAGTCTCAAGGTATTGAGCCCAGGTGGATTCATGGGGCATCCCGCGAGTTTGAAGTGGTACAGCTTAGCACCAGAACTGGGATCTCCGCCGGTGGAGCCGAGTACGAGATCACGATTGACCGTGGAGAGAGAAAAGGTAAAGCAGCAAATTCCCTACGCCGTTGTATTTCCCTACAA
>JAAXIK010000396.1:322-6109 GCA_012270385.1 Rubripirellula sp.
ATGGTCGACCACTCCGATGGAAAATTAGCCGCACTTCAATATCAAATATTTGGCGGTGATTTTACCCTGAGTATCGTCAGGCGCGCCACGACCGAATTGGTCAACGGTGTTTGGCAGGGAGCCTGTTATCCCTTTCGAGAAGGCCTTGCAACCGGCATCTTGTGTTGTCAATTTACACCCGACGGTGATCTCTTGCTGGGAGGGACCAATCGCGGATGGCCAGTACGAGGACCCCGTCAATATGCACTCCAACGGCTAGATTGGACAGGCAAGACACCTTTTGAGATCCACGAGATCAAGGTTGAATCAGACGGGTTTGTTCTCGATTTCACAAAGCCGCTCGATGAAGAATCTGCACTCAAAGCGAGTAATTATCGACTGAGTACATTCACCCATATTTATCAACAAGGCTATGGTAGTCCGGAAGTCGATCAGACAACCCCAGAGGTGACATCCGTGAAGATCTCTGATGATAGACGCGAGGTTCGGATTGTTGTGGATGGAATGCAGAAAGGTCATGTGCATGAGTTCGATCTGAGTGGAGTTCTCTCCGAAGAGGGGGAGTTGCTTTTGCATCATCAAGCTTTCTACACCCTGAATGAAATTCCTGAAAAATAAGCCCGGTTCTGCTCGCTGTCCAAAAATGAAAATGCTCTATCCGCTTCTTTCCATTTTTTGATGTGAAACGTGTGTAGGAAGTTGAAAAGCATTAATCGAACCTCGATACTAGCGTCGCCCAAGATGCAAACCGTTCTGCTTGGGATCGATATTCTCCAAGGACTACTGCAAAAGTTCTTGCAGGATCCTTAACGCCTCCTTCAAAAAGATTGCAAATGAAGAATCTCTCTGCAGTATTTTATTTCTTAATCGTAGTTGTGTGCGGAACGACTCAAGTTCGATCTGCTGATGATGCTCCGGCTCCTGTCAGGATGGGAAGCGGTGCAATGACTTTCGATACCGTACCGGGTTGGGGATTGAGGCCAGATGGAAATTCTGCATTAGGATCGACGCATGGTGGAGTGGCTGTAGATGAGGCCGGGAACATTTATACCAGTGCAAATGCAGGAGTCTTCGTGTTTTCACCGGAAGGCACGGTCGTGCAATCGTACCTCGGTGGTGATTACACGAGCCTCCATGACATTGAGATCCGAAAGGAAGGTGACCAAGAGTTTGTTTACGGTGCGCGTAATCAAGCGGCAGAAGGGATTAAGTTTAACGCACACAGTGGAGAGGTGGTTTTGAAATTACCTCTGCCTGAGGAGGCAGGGTTGGGCCAAGTCAAATTCAGTCCCACCGCAATTACGGTTGCTCCCAATGGGGATATCTATCTTTCAAACGGCTATGCCACGAATCATATTTTCAAGTTCGATAAGAATGGGAAATACGTGATGCACTTCGGTAAGAAGGGTAATGGCATGGAAGAGTTCAATACTGCTCACGGTATGACTCTTGATACTCGATATGAGCCAGCCAGATTGCTAATCTGTGATCGTAATCATCAACCCAAAGGTAGACTGTTGCACTACAGTCTCGAAGGTGATTTTATCGGTGAAGTGGTTACAGGATTAGGTATGCCGACCTCCGTTTCTGTGCAGGGAGATTATGTTTCCGTTCCGGACTTGCACGGACGTCTGGTTGTCCTCAATAAATCCAATACCATCGTCGCGGTTCTGGGGCATAACCCAGATCCGGCCAAGGGTCGGAGTTTCAACGTTCCACAGGATCAATGGATTGAGGGTGTCTTCAGCGGTACTCACGGTTCCTGTTGGGACGCCGATGGCAATCTCTATGTTCAAGATTGGAACGTTGCTGGTCGGATTATGAAATTAAAGCGTGTTCGGTAGTCCGTTATGCTATGTTCCTTGAACATGTTCTGAGCTGAATTTTACGGAAAGCCTGGCTCATTGGAGACGGGCTTTTTCATTTGCCGCCAACATCAATCGCTTGATGTGGAAGGTTGGACAAATCTGCCGCGGATCGTGGATCCGCCGTGTTTCTCATGATTAATCAATGATCGAATGGAATAGGAGTGCGAAGCTCATGTGGAATCGTCGGAAGTTCATGAAAGTTACATCAGCGATCACCTGCTCCGCACCTGCAATTGTGAGAGGCCAGAATCTCAATTCACGTATTCAGCTTGCGGGGATTGGATGCGAAGGTAAGGGTTGGTCAGATATTAATGAAATGGCGAGCCATCCTTCCGCTCATTTTATTGGTTTCTGTGACGTTGATCTTTCCAGAACAGAAAAAGTTCGAAAGCTAAATCCAGAAGCTTCCGTTGTTCAGGATTATCGTGACCTACTTGGTGATCTTGGAGACAAGATTGATGCGGTAACCGTTTCTACCCCCGATCATATGCATGCTTTTATCGGCCTTGATGCGATGCGTCGAGGAAAGCATGTCTATTGCCAGAAACCTCTCACCCACAATGTATGGGAAGCAAGGCAGATGGCATTGCAGGCAAAAAAATCCAATGTGATCACTCGATTGGGTAACCAGATTCATTCGCATGAATTTTATCGAACCGCAGTCAATTTCATTCGCGATGGATCGATTGGCAAGGTGAAACGAGTCCATAGTTGGTGCGCTGCAACCGGACACGGTAAATCCTTTCATATTGACCGACCCAAGAACCCTGTTGCTGAACCAAAATCACTTGATTGGGATCGATGGGTGGGTGTAGCACCGCATCGTCCGTATGGGGATTGGAAAGTTTATCATCCGTGGGGTTGGAGAGATTGGCAAGATTTTGGCAACGGCGCTTTAGGAGATTTCGGCTGCCATATTCTTGACCCAGTCTTCACCGCGTTGGGGATTGATCGAGCGCCAACGCAGTTCTCGGCCGATCACACCGGTATGAATGATGAGGTTTGGGCAGCGCAGAATACAGTCAATTACGTTTTTCCCGGCACAGAGATGACCGAATCCGATCAGTTGGAAATCACCTGGTATGACGGTGGCCGTTTGCCCAGCATTTCAGGATCACATGTTCCAGCGGATACCGCCTTACCGAGGAGTGGTTCTCTGTTCATTGGTGAAAAAGGAAGTGTGGTTTTACCTCATGTTGGTAAAATGCGTGTTTATCCTGAGGTGGATTTTCAGATGGTCCCGGGTGAGAATCATTATCATGGTTGGCTCGATGGGATTTTAAATGGGACTCAACCTAGTGACGGATTTGCTTATGGCGGACCGCTGACCGAAGCCGTCTTGCTGGGAAATATTGCTGCTCGTTATCGCGGGGAGACACTGCAATGGGACGCGGATTCCATGAAGATCACAAGTCATGCAGATGCTAATCGGTGGCTGCGTCGAGAGTATCGAGAGGGCTGGGACATTACCTCGGTATGATAAGACTCTCGTGTCGTTGGATTTCGACTCCTTGAGACAACTGTCGAGATAAGAAGTAACAAGACCGATCAACAGTCTTCCTTTCTCGCAATGGTAGGAAGACTCGACTTGACTAGACTTCTAGATGCCTTAGAGGGAAGAAACACTAAAGCTGGTCATCTCCGAGAGCGTTGTCGCGAAGGCTAATTAGCTTCTCAGATAGCTTAGCTTTGAATTCACTCACCTTTGGCTGATGTTCTTGCGATGATGCAAGATTGTAAAATTGTTCAGGATCGTTTCGTGTGTCAAATAATTCGATCCCTCCTGCTGCGTTTTCACCATACTGAATGTATGCCCAGCGCTCTTCCCTCAGCAGAAATCCTTTTCGAGATGGGGCAACGCTGAAAGCTGCTTGGCGAACCGATTTGGTTGGGTCATCCAAAAGTGCAGAGATATCTTTTCCTTGATTGTGCGCTGGTATTTCAAGTCCACAAAGGCTGGAAATCGTTGGGTAGAGATCGAGTAATTCGACAAGGCTATTGCACACCTTAGCAGGCTTCCCGGGAACGGAGATGATCAGGGGTACCCCTGAAGATTCGTCACGCAATGATACCTTTGCCCAAAAATCGTGTTCGCCCAAGTGATACCCATGGTCACTGGTAAAGATCACGATGGTCTTTTCGCGCAGACCTGTTTCATCAAGAGCCCGAAGAACCTTACCTACCTGAGCATCCATGTAGGCAACGGATGCATAGTAGCCCCCGACCGCTTTTTTCTGCCGTCGAATATCCATTTTCATGTTGGTGCTGGTTTTATAGTTAATTCCAGCTTTGGGAATATCCAGCCAGTCGTCCTCAAGCTTGGGAGGCAGTTTCATCGACGAGTAGGGAAGGAATGGATCGTAGTAGGGTCGTGGCGCAACAAAGGGAACGTGTGGCCGCACGAACCCTACTCCTAACCAGAATGGCTTCCGTTTACGATCTGGATCCCGTAGCAGTTCCACAGCTTTAGCTGCTGTTCTACCATCGGAATGGACCAAATCATCTCCATCTGCTTCCACCACGACAAAAGTGTTACCACCAACGACGGGTTTCTTACCATCAGGATTATTTTCCAGTGTTTCTCCGTCGCCGGGCGCGCGCCACTCGGGGCCTTGGCTGTTGAATCGCTCTGTCCAGGACCTTTCATCATCCGCCCCATTTCCGCCATCTTCGATTCCACCGGGAACACCCATGTGAAAGATCTTGCTGACCCTGGCAGCGTAATAGCCGTTGTTTTTGAAGTGCTCGGACCAAGTAGGAAGATCACCGATCTGATCCCTGGGGCTTTTGTATCCTAAGACACCCGTCGCGTGGGGATAGAAACCGGACATGAACGAGGCACGGGAAGGACCGCAATAGGTGCCTTGGCAATACGCCTTCGTAAATCGAACGCCCCGCTCAGCGATCGAATCGATATTCGGAGTTTTGCAAACCTGATTACCGTAACACGATAACGCGTTTGCGGTTAAATCGTCCGAGATAATAAAGAGCACGTTATAGTGATCGATTGAATCAGGCGATTCCTGACCCACGGTGGTGACGGAACCCGTTAAACCACAGAGTGAGAAAAAGAAACATCGAATGCAAAATCTAAGCGAGTAGGATTCTCGGGGATCACTAATCGTCGGGATGGGGATTCGGATAGATCGTTTCAAGGTGCACCTTCCGGGGGTGATTAGCGAGTCGACTTGTGAGCAGCTGCTCTATCGTGTATCGATGACGAAATTGTACGCGATTTTCGGAAGGCTTGGCGGTAGTTCTTTCTTGTTCCATCAGTCAGAGTCCATCATCATGTGATGTAGGTCGGAAATATGTTTTAGCGTGTCGGGATCAGCATCTTGTAGATGTTGTCAGATGAGAAATCAGGCCGCCCGATACTGATTTCAGATTGAATTGCCCACGCAGTGAAAAAGGTCGAAGGTGAAATCGCGATTTTCTAATGCTTCCGTCTTGCACGGGTTGAGTCTGCCACTCTGTTCGCTTGTTCTTGCAAGTCTGTTTTGGGGCTGCAATCGTGGTGAAGAGACAGCGGAAAAGGCTGGAGTTCCGTTAGGAATCAACACCAATCCGAGTGCAGGTCAACGTGAGCCGCAGGTGCAACCTCTTCCCCAAACTGCAGAGAAGATGCAGTCAGAAGATCAAATTGACTATGCTGCTCTCGATAGAAAAATCAAATCCGCACAAGCTTTAGCAGGAAAAGGAGATTTTGAAAAAGCGGCATCGCTCCTAACTCAGGTTGCAAAGGAACCGACTTCGGAATCGGTCACACTGTTCCTCCAAGCTTTTGATTGGTTTCTTCGGGGGCGTAACCTCGAAATGGCTGAGAGTGTGTGTCGTCGGGCGATCGCTCAAGATCCTGGTGATCACAACGCTCCTCGTGCGTTGGCTCAATTACTCAATGCGGAGGGGCGACGTTACG
>JAAXIK010000091.1 GCA_012270385.1 Rubripirellula sp.
CTGCACTTCGCATTTTATGAGCGAACAGGGTATGAACGTGTAAGACGGTGACGATCAGCTCTGTGTAATCGTCGAAGATCGAGTAAAATGATGACGCCCCATGCGTAGCCCTATTTTTTAGTTAGATCATCATGTTGAACAGTCTTGCTCGCAGCATTGCCTTACCACTCTTGTTGGCGGGTTGCTTCGTGTCCTGTTCGAAAGATAACGACGCTCCGGAGAATCTGTCCAATTTGGAAAATTCTAATTTGGATGAGTCACTCGATTCGGGAGATACCCATCCCATCACTGTCGAGGATCAAACGAGTTCTGAGGTCGATTCCACCCAAGCGAAACAAGAAGAGGTGAATCCGCAGAGCGCTACCCAGCCACGGGGCACGCGCGACAAAACAGAAGAAGTCGTTCCGGTTAAAGGAGTCGAGGAACGCCGTAGTAGCGAAAGTGCGTTGGCGAAAGGCGATATTAACTTTGATGATTTAAAGTTTGATTTGGAGAAAGATGCCCCTTTCGACCCAAAGTTAATTACTGATGAACTGAAATTTCTAGATGGGCGTGATGTGACTCTCCGTGGCTACATTTTGCCGTCCACATTATTCTCCGAAACCAATATCTCACAGTTTGTGCTCGTTCGAGATAATCAGGAGTGTTGCTTTGGACCGGGGGCAGCACTTTATGACTGTGTCATGATTCAGATGGTCGAGGGAAACACCACCGATTTCGTAACGCGACCAGTAACCGTTGCTGGCCGTTTCGTGATTGATACGGAATCTTATCGCTATCCTCCGGGTCTATCGCCCAATGGTGCCACTCACATGGCAGTTTTTCGGATCGAAGGTTTGAAGGTCGAATAACTGTTCGTTTTTAGTGTGAGGAAAGGCGTCGTAGAACTAAGGTGTCCAACCCGCTTTAGGTTCGCGGTGTATTTGCGGAGACACCTCTTCTTTCAAGCGATTGACTCTTTCCCTCATCTGCTGCACTTCCTCGTGTGAGGTTAAGGGGTCTAGAGTAACCCGAAACGAAGCAGTTTCCTGCGGTTGTAGTTCGATAACGCGTCCCTGATTTTCTTCGTGTGAGCGGGGATTAGGAAAATTCGTTGCAGGCTCAAGACCAACCACGTATCCGTCGGATAAGGCTGCCGTATTCTTCCAGAGAATAAATTTAGGTAGCTGATTGATGTTGAAACTCACAGCAATTCCTTGATCGGAATTTTGAGATCGCAACAGGGCGGTTGTGCACGATGATTCATCCGCGTGAAGTTCTGCGAAATAAACGCGTTCTCCATAGCCAGGTTCTGGGCCGTCAAATTGATTACATTTATCAATTTCGGTTGAAGAGAGATCGTCTTTGGGTGCTAGCTCCTTGACGGGTGCATCGAGAACAGCGCCCGCCTCAAGAATAGGACTTCCGATATTGATGTGGTAAAGCAACTGCATCTTGGCCGGCTTGGCGAGTTCGTTGGCCACGTCATCCAAGAGAGTAATTTCAGATTGGCCTGCATGGAAACGAATCCTGCTTCGGAGCCTCAGACGCTTAATGAAGAGTCGAGATTCTAGAACTTCTCCGATCACATCCAAGCGGCCGGACGCTTCGTCGTATTCGATGGACAGGGATTGAGCGGGCAAATTGGCGATTCGACCGTGCAGTGGGTAGATCAATTGGCCGTTTAGATCGTGTTCCGGAGCTCCATTGCTCTCCAGGCCGCATCGAACCACAAATTCATCGAATCCTTCGAGCCAGCCTATTCCATTCGGATCGAAAACTGGCACTTGTGATGGATTTACGGGCCCACAAACAGGAGATTCCCAAGCGAATGTGGTCCCATTTTTTTCGATTTGCCAAATACCCATACCTCGGGTTGGCAAAATTAACGCTCTCACCCCACCTGTATCGACCTCAATCACCTCCACACCATCAGAAACGCCACCTCGAAAAGCACCGTGCCTTGTGGTGATTTTCCCTTGCCGCGTATCAATTTGCAGGCTTAATGGGGATTGATCGTCCCAATGAATTTGATCTCTTCGAGAGTGGATGGATCGAAGGTTCGCTGTTTTTGTCGTCATGTGATTCCGCTGAGATACTCGGTTTTGCTTTTTCTTTGGAATGCCGCCTAATTGCTATTCTTGTACGCGCTGCGGCTAGCTAATAAAACATTTAACTCCGGTGGTGAACAGCTAAAGGGCAAAAAACTGCCATTTTACTGTTAAGCACCGTGAAATGAGAGATTTCATAGAATTGGGAAATACGGATTCAGTTCGAACTGAACGATGCAATAAAGAAGGTTCAAAATGGTGGGTACCGCCAAGGCACCCTAGAAGAAATCAAAATAACAGAAAGCATGTGGTTCATTTAGCTTTGATCTTTTGTTTTCACAAACCCTCGTTTTTCAGCAGTCCAAATCCTTAAATTCGTCGCCTGATTCGTCGGCCATCAGTAGCCGTCAACATTTGTCAAATCACCGCTGTGCCAAGCACAAACGATAGGAGCATCGATCTATGACTCATCCATCACCGAAACTGCACAATGCTATGTGGCCAGGTCTTGTAGGCAAAGGCGATGAGGAAGGGCAGGAGCCACCAATTAGTTTGGAACGCATGCTGGAATTGACAGCAGGTGCGGAAGTGGATGGACAGAAATTTGAGGGAGTTGATTATTTTCTATTTCATCCTCACACCGATCCCGATGCGACAGACGATGAACTAAAACGCATTGCAGATCTGATCGGAAGTTACAACCTGAAAGTGGGCTCTCTGGTTGCTCCTGTTTGGCCGGGAACAGTAGGCGACTCAGCAATGGGTGATGACGAGCAACAGGGGAAATTTCTAGATGCAATCCATAAGGCCTGTAGGATCGCAAAGATCTTCAACGAGCATGGAATCCGAGAGTACGGTGTGATTCGTATTGATTCGGCAGAATTTGGCGTTGAGAAGTGGCGAGAAGATCCTACCGCAAACACCGCACGAATTATCGATACATTTCAGAAAGCGGCCACGATTGCGGAAGAACACGGCGAGAGGCTAGCTTGTGAGGGAGAGATCTGTTGGGCCGGTATGCATAGTTGGAAAGATATGCTCGATGTTCTCGAAGGAGTTGGGCGTCCAGAATCTTTCGGTTTTCAAGCTGATCAAGCTCACACGTACTTGTACTTGATGGGTTACAACGCTCCTGAGCATGCATTACTGCAAGAAGGGTACACGGAGGAAGAGTTCTATTCCGCCTATGAAACGATGACGGATAAACTTCGACCTTGGACCATTGATTTTCACGTTGCACAAAATGACGGAACGGTCCATGGTGCAGGTTCACACGATAAGACAGGAAAACATTGCCGGGCTGATGATCCTAACGGGAAGTTAGATATCGCTAAAACAGCCAAATACTGGTTGAAGGATGCTCAGAGTCGAGGAATCCAACATATTTGTTGGGACGGATGTATGTTCTCCAATGAAGTTCTTGAGAATCCGGAAACTTGGAACGTTATTCTTCAGGCCATGATTGATGTACGCGATGCCAGCGGTTGGCAGAGCTAACGGTTATTCAACCTACTTTCTTACATATCTTTCCACTCATCAAACCATCTTAAGTCAAGAATGAAAAACTTAAATATCGGACTCATCGGGTACGGGTTCATGGGAAGGACCCACTCTAACGGGTACAAGCGAGTTAATGATTTTTTCCCAGAGTTACAACATCGTCCCGTTCTCAAAGCAGTTTGTGGGCGTAACCAAGAAAAGGTTCAAGCGTTTGCTGACCAATGGCAGTACGAATCGATAGAAACAGATTGGCGCAATCTCATTGCACGCGATGACATTGACGCAATCGATATCTGTACGCCTAATAATTCGCATGCGGAAATAGCGATTGCCGCAGCAGAAGCTGGAAAAATGATCCTTTGTGAAAAGCCGCTTGCTCTGAACACAGAGCAGGGTGAGCAGATGTGTGAAGCGGTCGAGAAAGCCGGTGTAGTCAATACAGTTTGGTACAACTATCGACGCGTTCCTGCTGTAACGATGGCCAAGCATTTGATCGATGAAGGTCGACTAGGTCGAATTTTTCACTATCGAGCTAATTTCCTTCAGGATTGGACCATCTCCGAGGATGTTCCTCAGGGTGGTGCCGCTCTGTGGCGGCTCGATAAAGAGGCTGCGGGATCCGGAGTCACAGGCGATCTCTTAGCCCACTGCATCGATACGGCTATCTGGCTCAATGGATCCATCGCAGATGTCAGCGCGATGACAGAGACATTTGTTAAGGAGCGTATGCACACGGAAACCGGAAAGGTTGAACCGGTAACCATCGACGATGCATGTGCTTTTTTATGTCACTTTAATAACGGGTCGATGGGTCTGTTTGAATCCACTCGCTATGCCCGCGGTCATAAAGCACTCTACACATTGGAAATCAATGGTGAAAATGCTTCGATTCGTTGGGATCTACATGATCTTCATCGCCTTGAGTATTTTGAGCACAGCGACGAGGGTAAATTACGCGGTTGGAGGTCCATCCATGTAACCGATCATGGTGGTGAACATCCCTATATGGATAAATGGTGGGTGCCAGGATTGCAGATTGGTTATGAACACACATTTGTTCATCAAGTGGCAGATTTCATCAAAGGTGTAGAAGAGGGAGGTGCAGTCCATCCGACCTTCCGCGACGCTCAAGAAACTCAGCGTGTTTGCGATGCAGTGTTGAAGAGTGCAGAAGATAGTGTTTGGGCCAAAGTTTAATTCCAAGTATTAAACAAGGCGTTCACACTTCTTATGAAAGATACAAAGGTACCCAGTTGATAGATTTCATCTGGGTACCTTTTTTATTGAAGCTTTCATCCAAGATACTGGTTCGGCTTCATCCTACCAATGAGTATCGCTAAAGGCTGACGCTTTCAAAGTCAATTTGCTTATCTAGGATGTAGCCAGAAAAGCGTTCGAGCGGATTGGATTTCTTTGGCGTTGAAATAGCGCTTTTCGTCACGCCGACCTGTGCGACGATCGGAAATTCCTTGAAGCTTTACCCTTAATTCGTCAAAGAAATCATATCTCGCGGAAATGTAGGCTGCGATTTCTAATTGATACCTCGCCTGAGGATAAATCGGCACTCCACGTTCACTAAGCGACCACAAGCTCAGATCGAGTTCGTACCATTGATCACCATCATGGTCAGGACTGAGAGATTCCAGAATGGATTCATCCAGTTTCTCAAATCCTGACTGGTGAATTTCAATTCTTGCCCGACTGGTATGCGGCGAATAGAGAGACCAGGACGTCCAATGGTCCCAGTAGCCAATTCTCTCCAAGGAAGGTGCGATAAGAACCCAAACCCAGAGTGCAGAAAGAAGCGGGGCTTCCTTTACCGTCTGCAGGGTTGTGAATTGGGTAAGGTGCGATGATGCCCGTTCTTGTCCATCGGATCGATAGCAGCTTATGAGATAAACGTGCTGTCCGATTAGCATCACATTCCAAATAAGCACACCAAGACTATGGTTCTTAGCCCAAGGTCCAAGAAGGCTGAATAACACCAGGTGCATGCAGATTGCCGCTGCACTGCCATAGATCCGAAGCGGTCGGACGCAAAGTGACAAGGCGACTAAAAGTTCACCCGTTGGCAAAATGTAGATGAGAATATCTCGGTGGGGTTCTAACGCCACCGATAAGCTTCCGGGGAGAAAACTTCCAGCAAACTCAATTAGCTCCTTCCCCACGGTATTCAGGAATTGCGCATCGAACTTACCCAAAGCACTATACGCATAGATGCTCACGGCCAGTGGTAGCATCCACCGCCACCAATTTTTTGGGGGCACACAGAAAAATAAGCTCGCTAAAAAAAAGCTTTGGTAAGCCCAGGGCTGAAGTCGATGTTGGTCAAAAAGAAAACCCAAAAAAAGGGTCACTGCAATGATTATCCAACTGATTTGGCTCGATCGATTCAAAAAGCTACCAAGCAAACCCACAGTGAGGACAGCAGAAATGGAAATACCAAAATAGCGAACACTCTTAATTGCTTCTTCAGGGATGGGCAGGAGCGAAAGGTTGGGGTAAGCCGTGATAGGGGTGGAAAACCACAATGGAAAACTTGTGATCATCAGAAAGAGTAAGCCGACAGCCCAGAAATGCCTGAACATTTTGTGGCGAAACGCCATCGGTTCGATTGAAAACGGTTGATGCATACTTGTATTGATCGACGACGTAAACCGATGCTGACGCCACAGGCTAGGTCAGTGATTTATTTTCATATCGAGCGTTTTGATAGTCAATTCAATTACCTTGTAGCTGCCTGTCAATTGGGGGGATAGGTATGCTTTGCGTGGGGGAACCGAATCTAGGTTCTCCATTTGCTTGAGGACACTCTACTCTTGTTTTCCGTGGATTTGATAAGAGTTCGTTTCGTTTTTGACTTTTTCTTTCGTAATTTGGTTACGAGTTGTTCCTTAGGTGTAGTGGTTGATTTACCAGTTAAGGATAATGATGCAGATTCAATTTCCTTAGATGCATTCGTGAATTTCAATCAATCGCTATGTTGAAAGTTACGTTGGTTTGGTGTGATGGTAATACGACAGACTTCGAATTTCATATTCCAGTTAATGCTGCTTCTCCTCGCAGGTAACGCGATTGCTGCAGAGAACAACCATTTTACGAAAGAGTTAAAACCTTTACTGAAGCAATATTGCTATGAATGTCATTCCGGCGATGATGCTGAAAGTGGAGTTGCATTTGATCGATTTACCGATTCAGCAGAAGTTCAAACCGATTTTGAATTGTGGGAAAAGGTGGTTCGCTTGGTCAAGGAAAGGCAGATGCCTCCGGCAGATGCCTTTGAATTGGAGACACAACCACTTCAGAAAATAGTCTCTGGTATTGAATATGAACTGTCGCAATTCGATTGTTCCTCAGAAAGTCGACCTGGCCGTGTGACCATTCGGAGACTGAACAAGGCGGAGTACGACAATACAATCCGTGACTTAACAGGTTTGGATTTGAATTTGGGACAGAGCTTTCCATCGGATGATGTTGGAAATGGCTTCGATAACATTGCTGACGTTTTATCGCTTCCACCAATCTTGTTGGAGAAATACCTCGGTGCTGCCGAAACGATATCGCTAGCCATTTTGGAAGATGAGGTGATTCGTAAGAAAGTTTTCCCAATCACACCCGCTAGCGATTCTATCGAGGAGAAAATTTCCTCGGCCACGGAGAACGTGAAACTCTTTGCAAGTCGTGCTTTTCGGCGACCATTAACGGATTCAGAACAGCAGAAGTTATTTCAGTTGATGAGCAACGCATGGCAGCAGGGCGCGAGCGAAGCAGAAATTTCACAGACTGTGATCACGGCGATTCTTTCCAATCCACGTTTTATTTTTCGCATCGAAGAAGATAAACCGACGAGTGATGACTTAGAAAAAGTAAGGAAATTAAACAGCTATGAAATTGCTACACGGCTCTCTTACTTTTTGTGGAGTAGTATGCCAGATGAACGTCTATTCGAGTTAGCAGAGAAAAATCAATTACAGGATCCTGTGATTCTTGTTGCAGAAGCCAAAAGAATGTTGCAAGATCCCAAAGCGCAGGCGATCGTTGATAACTTTGCTGGTCAGTGGTTGCAGTTAAGAGATGTTGAGCGACTATCCCCAAACCCCGAGCAGTTCCCCAGCTACAGTCCTCTTCTAGGACAGGCAATGCGAAAAGAAACAGAAGAATTTTTTTCACATATTGTCAAGGAAGATAGAAGTGTCTTGGAGTTTCTGAATGCAGATTACACCTTTGTCAACGAATTGCTTGCCAACCATTACGGAATCAAAGGAGTAGTCGGTGATGGTTTTCAACGTGTGAAACTCCGATCCCAAAGACGTGGGATCCTTACTCACGCAAGTATCCTTACTCTGACATCAAATCCCACTCGAACTTCACCAGTTAAGCGAGGAAAATGGATTCTGGAGAATATCCTTGATGAACCACCACCCCCTGCACCAGCTGATGTTCCCGATCTCGAAGAGGGTGGGGAAACACTAGGTAGTCTTAGAGAACAAATGGAACAACACCGCGCGAATCCCTCTTGTGCTGTGTGTCATCGCACCATGGATGCAATAGGATTTGGTCTAGAGAATTTTGATGCAATTGGTGTCTGGAGAGAAAAAGACGGGGATGACACCATTGATCCTTCGGGTGAACTACCAGGCAACAAAGCATTCCGAGGAGCAAGCCAGCTGATTACTATTCTGGCTGATGAAAAACGTGATGCATTTGCGAGATGTTTATCCGAGAAGTTACTGATCTATGCATTGGGTAGAGGCTTAGTTTCCTACGATCGTTGTGCGATCAATGATGCAGTATCTGCTTTGGAGCAAAACGACTACCGCTTTAGCGCGCTGATCGCTGCAATAGTCACCAGTGAACCATTTACCATGCGAGAGTTAGTGGAGTAAAGAATATGGGATTCCGAAATATCAACCGGCGAACTGCTTTGCGTGGACTGGGATTATCGGTGGGCTTGCCATGGATGGAGGCGTTCGCAAGTGCCTCTGACTTCAGCAACAGAAATGACGGCGGGGGGCCATGTAGAATGGCTTTCCTTTTCGTGCCTAATGGTGTTCACCTTCCCGATTGGACACCGAGCCGGATGGGGTATGGGTATGACTTACCTCACATCCTGCAACCATTAGAGAATGTCAAAGAAGAGCTAATGGTAATTAGTGGTTTAACGCACGACAAAGGGCGCGCTAACGGTGACGGTGCCGGCGATCATGCAAGAAGTGCTTCTGTTTTCTTGACGGGTGCTCAACCCAGAAAGACAAATGGTTCTGATATTCGGGCAGGTGTTTCTGTGGATCAAGTCGCTGCTAAATATGCTGGGAAGAACACGCGGTTTGCATCCTTAGAACTAGGTTGTGAGCCCGGACGCAGTGCGGGAAACTGCGACAGTGGATACAGTTGTGCTTATTCTTCGAATGTCTCCTGGTCTTCGGAATCCACACCTGTTGGGAAAGAGACGAACCCTCGATTCGTTTTTGAGCGTTTGTTTGGTGCGGGTGGTGTGAAAGAACGAGATGCGGAAGCTGAAAAGCGCAGAATTTTGAAGAAGAGTATTCTCGATTTTGTCCTCGACGACACAAAGTCATTGCAGTCGCGATTGGGTAAAAATGACCAACAGAAATTGGAAGAGTATCTCAACGGTGTACGTGAAGTAGAGCGACGAATCGACCTATCCTCAGAAACTACCGACCTTGACCTTGAATTAGATTATCCGGTGCCAAAGGGCACCCCGAGTGACTATGGGGAGCATATCCGCCTCATGTGTGACATGATGGTTTTAGCATTTCAAATGGATCGAACGAGAATAGCTACGTTTATGCTAGCCGATGCGGGAAGTAATCGTAGCTACCGGCATATTGATGTACCCGATGGCCACCACGATTTATCTCATCATCGCGGAGATGCTGCTAAGCATTCAAAGATTCGAGAAATTAACCGGTTTCACGTTCAGCAGCTTGCATATTTATTGGAACGTCTGAAAAACACCAGCGATGGATTTGGCCGGAACCTCCTTGATCAATCCATGATTTGTTACGGAAGTGCGATCAGCGATGGTGACCGCCACAACAATGAAAATCTTCCTGTTGTTCTCGCTGGCGGAGGAAACGGAACGCTCGATACGGGCAGACACGTCAAAGTGAATGCTGAGACCCCCATGTGTAACCTATTCATGTCCATGCTTCAAAGATTTGGCACACCGGTCGATTACATCGGCGATAGTACAGGGATCTTGAATGAACTAACCATTTAGTTGGAATGATCCATCATGGTTTTAAAGATTAAAATTTCATCAGCAAGTTGGATGAAACGACCTCCGATCTGGATGCTCGCTTTGCTTGTCCTGGGCTTTGGATTGAACTTATCCGCTGGAGAAGTCGAGGAATTAGCTCGGCAACTTGGCAGTGTTGATCTAACAGAAAGACGCGAGGCAGCCTACGAATTGGCAGAGAAGGGTTCAGCAGCGCTACCAGCGCTTGATGCCCTAGTTGACGCGTTAGACGACAAGGATGCACAAGTTTGGTTTGAAGCCATCACAGCGATTGGTAAAATTGGGCCGCCGGCAGCATCCTCTGCCAATGAGGTCGCCAAACATCTAGGTAGTCCCAGTCAGCAGAGAAGTTACCGAGCGGCATGGTGCCTCTCTTGTTTTGGTGGCGAGGCAATTCCTGTTCTCGCACAAGCAATGAAGCATGCTTCACCACAGCATCGAGCCGGTGCCGTTCTTGCCCTCTCTCGCTTTCAAGATTTTCGTGAAGAAGTTGGAAAACTGCTCAATGAGGCAATGCAAGATGAGCAGTTGATGGTGGCAGAGCAAGCAGTTCAATCCATGGTTTCACTTCGATTGGAGGCCGAAACCATCCGTGCTCTTTCGGCAGCAAGACCTGAAATTGTGGTTGCCGCCGCTATGGGGCTCTCCAAATTTGAACAGCTTCCCGAAACAGTCAGTACCGACCTATTACGGCTTTGCCAGAGCTCAAATCTACAAATCAAAGCGGCAGCAATTTCTGCCGTGGGCGTTTCACAAATCCAAGCCCATGAGTTGCAGGAGCTTGTCATAGCGAGTGTGGAGCAACCTGATCCGGTACTAACAAACGCACTTATTATTTTGGTAAAGAAAAGAGAGAGAGATCCTGAACTTGTAAACGCGATCAATATAGGCTTGAAGTCCACAGATTCTAACGTGAGGGCCAATGCTGCCGTTGTGTTAGCCGCTGCCGGCGTCGATTCCGAGCCAACCGCCAAAGCACTGATGGAAGCTCTCGACATCTCCGAAAGTGATACAGCTGAGATTCAATATGCCATCTTCCGGATGGGGACACCTGTTGTTGACCTTCTTCTTCACCACCGTGCCAGTACATCAATGGGTAAGGCACGAATCATTGACACGCTTGCTCGCTTCGATGAGTCGATTGTAAGTACATTGCTTATGGCTTTGGAATCAGATGACGCAGAGATGGCTACAACTGCGGCGGATGTGCTTTGTGCTATGGAAACACTACCCAATGACGCGGTTGCGGCATTGGTCAACGCTCTAGGATCATCTGCAGGTGCACAACAGCTGGCAATCTTGACAGCACTCAAGACGCGCGAGGACCTCCCAGAAGAGGCGTTAGAAATAGCGAGGCGCTTGATAGTATCCGAACAGGATACACTGCGAGCCGCTGTCATTCCCTTGTTAGCAAGTAACGATCCGGAGGGTTCAGAGAAACTAGGTATCTTCAAAGCCGTTAGTGCTGACACAAGTCCGGTAGTTCGCAAAGCAATTCTTGATGCCATCAAGGACAGTGACCTGTCGTTGGAAGCATACGAAATGCTTCTCCATCATTCATTAGCTGATCATGACGACCTGATCAAAGTGAAAGCAGCGAACATTCTCGCCACTCAAGAGCGGTGTCCACAAATTTATGAGGATGAACTCATTCAATTGATGGATGAAGAATCAAGGGAAGTACAACTCGCCGCACTTCGAGCCTTGGCGACGATTGAAACAAAGACACCGAGCTCGGCAGAAAAATTAGCGACAAAGTTATCGAGCAGTGAAAAGGAAATAATCATTCAAGCGCTTAAGGCGTTGGGGGAATTCCAAAAAATAGCATCGGAAGAGTATTTAGTTGTTAGCCCTTTCTTGCAAAATTCTTCACCAGATATTCGGTCCGACACAATGACTTGCATATCGAAAATTGCTCCCGACACCGAAACAGCAATCGATAGCCTACTACCATTACTTAGAGATCAAGACTGGACGGTAAGGAAAGCCACCGCGATCCAATTAGGAACATTTGGATCTCGGGCACGAAAGGCTGTTTCAGATCTCTTTTTAATGTTACAGAGTGACGAGGACGAAGATGCAGCAAGGTCAGCATTAAAAGCAATCGATGATGCGGGTCCGGATTCGCTGGAGGTACTCCTGAAGGGACTGGATTCTGATGACCGTGGGATTCGTCTTTATGCAATGTTTCTGATTGGTAAAATCGGATCCGAGGCTTCCGCGGCGTTACCGAAATTGAGGGCAATGCTCGAAGATTCTGACAGTAGTCGATTTCGAGAGACGATTCAGCAGGCGATTAATCGTATCGAAAAATAAGGAATCACAAAACCACCTTTTGTTATGCCTGAAACCCTAGCGATTTTTGGGTGCCAGGCAGATCAAAGACCCATTCTCAAGTACGACGTAGATTGTTCCGTCGTAACCCAGCGTAGCTCCGCCTTTGACTGGAGGGCAGGGCAGGGGAGCGAACCAAATGTCTTCACCGGTTTCGGTATCAATCGCGGCCAGGAAAGCTGATGAGGCATCATCTTCTAGGTGGCCCCCAGCCATGAGAACGGATTCTGTTGCAGCGAAGCAAGTGAAGCGACGGTTTGATTGATCTTGCCAGGTGGGTGTCGGCATTTTCCCGCCGCGTCGAATCCAACGAGCTTCTTCCTTTTTTACCTCTGGGGCATCGACAGGACGCTTGGGGTAACGCGCGAGGTTCACAAATTGACTACCCTCGTAACTCGCATCGTGGCTTAATTCGCACCCGTCGTTGCATTGATAATCCAAGGAAATGTATTTTCCGTAGCTCGGGTAATACGGATAGAAAGCGGTTCGAAATTGGGAATCAACTTGTCTCTGTGGTGAGTTCAAACATTGGAGCGTATCTAGGCTGTATCTCGCTGTCTCATAAATCCCACCGGCTAGAAAACGTAATTCGCCGTCTACGATTTTTAGTTCACCTTGCAAACTAATCCCATTGTTTACTTCTTCCTGTAATATTCCCGATTTACCGTTATCTGCCTTTAAATCGCCCGTTACAGCATCAAGGGCCACGATGTACGTCCCATCGTAATGTGTTAATCCTGCGGCCGCATAAAGGGTCCCATTATCGACAACCACTCCACCAGCTACAGGCCATGCAGAGATGAGGGATCCAAAGACTGGAATACGATCCGAGTTGGGTCCAATACGGAAACTCCATAGCAGATCACCTGTGCCTGCTGAAAAAGCATAGACCTTCCCATCTGCACATCCGACGAATACTCGTCCATTGGCAAAGGTGGGTGGGTAGTAAATGGGTCCTGTCGCACTCTGGGCCCAAAGTAGTTTTCCTTCTCGGCTGAAACACTGTATTCGACCGCTCCGGTCAGCAACGAACACCATGCCATTTGCGGTGGTGGCGGCTGTGGCCAATTCGTGTTTGGAAACTTGTTGCTGCCAGGCAAATTTCACTTCATCAGGGATCGATATGCTGGCTCGGTCATCACGGGCATTGGAACCACGATAAGTGGTCCAATCACCTTTCTTTGCTGACACACTGCTCGCGTTATTGAAACCAGTAGAAAAAACATTTCTGGCTGGATTAGTCGATTGGTAAACGGATCCTTTTTGAGGTCTTAAAGCTATGTTTCCGTAAAGTGATAATTGGCAACCACACATCCAAGGTCCCCAATACAAATGCCCTCCTGCAATGAGAACACCATCTTGGCAAGGTGGCCGCATCGGATCGAAATGCTGAGCCGAATTGTTGTCGGTTAGAACTCGCACTGTTCCACCGTTCGCTCGGAAAAAAATGCTGTCTAAGCATCCTGTGGCACGCGTGCACGCGCGCCTGGCTGGAAATGTAGATAACACCTTCCCCGTCTCATAATCCAGCTTTACACCACTCTCTGATTTCTGTGGTCCAGCAGCCCAGACTCCGTCATCTCTTAACACGAGCTGCAAATTACCCATTGGATAGGTCCATTCGACGTGACCGTCGGCCGTGGAGGCCACGACGGTTTGCTCTCGTTGAGGTCCAGCAAAAAAAAGATGCTCACTGTTGCATTTCAAATAGCAAGTCGTGGCATACCCTGTGATGTAGTGTTGTGCCTTCTGGTTGGCACCGATCGCAGAGAGAAGCTCCACACTTTCGTTTCGCCACTTTGGAAGCCCAGTCTTTCGATTGATTGATGTGAGACACTGGCCCGGTGAATAGCAAAAGATCTCTGAGTCATTCATGCAAACACCCCTCGCATCGATAAAGTCTCGAGTACGATGCGTCCACAAGTTTCTTCCGCTATCCAGTTCAATCGCAACGAAAGTTCTGCCAAAACCGAACGATTTCTCTGGTCTATTGTATTCGTGACCCTGCCACATATCCCAAGGCCAGTGTCCTAGGCCGCGTCGGTTAGAACGTTGCGTTTCTACTTCTACCTCAGTGCTTCCGACTAGCCCGTAGAGAATCCCGTCACTGAGTGCCATCCATTTCCAGACCGGTCCGTCACTCAGATCTGGTGTAACACGGATTTCTCGTTGAATCTTGCCAGTCTCCGCGTCGATGATTTTACAAGACTCATGGTCACCCAATAAAAGCGATTCATCGGTTGCGATCATCGTATTGCGATGAATCATAAAACCTTTCGGCAGTGTTCGACGCCACAGAATGACGCCGTTGTATGCGTTAATGCACAACAGAGTGTTGAGCATCTCGTTCTGATTTTCTTTGTGCGCTAAATGGCCCATCGCTTTGAAGATCTTGCCATTAGCGATCACGGTTTGCTCCGGCATCGGACTAAACATCGGATTGCCAATAAACTGCGTCCGAAAAGAACCTTTTGCGACCAAGTCGTTTGATTGAGGATTGTTGTCAGGACCGTGATAAGGATGTGACCAGTCATCGACACCATCGGGCATTTCCTTGGTCAACCGTTTTTCTCTGACCATCGCTATGCCGCCGGGACGCAAGGGTCTAAGTATCTGTTTTGTTGACAAACCCAAATCACTAGAGGATCCAATGAATATCCAGTCTGCGACGTTGTCGGCCAGTTCGATTCGTTGTGCTGTGCTAAGGGATGCTGTGACTCGGTTCTTTAAACGACTACTTTCTTGTGTCAGTTGTTGACATTTTTCTAGGATTTCGCGTTTTGGTGTCTGTATGTAGACCAAGCATTCACCGGTCTCCGCAGCACTCAGAAATGTCTCCACTTCCAGAGCATTCAAACCGTATGCCGCAACCACACCGTTCCGCTGCATCGCTTCAGAAAAATCGAATCCAGAGCATCGGCTTTGGAGAGTGAGTGCAAAGGTCAGCACCGAAACAACGGAGCCAAGAAGAATACGATTCATTGTTAATACCCATGCCATTCAAAATCTGGGGACCGGAAAAATTCCCTACTTTTCCAACTCTCAGTATCTTTCTGATCAGACAAAAAATATTCTGCAATAAGTTCCGCTCACAGCTCTTTATTTCTGTCAGCGGGAGCAATTTTTGTCGGATATAATTGGGTTCCGGGGACTTATTCCATTCGTCTGTCTTGCCGAGTCACATAGCTTAGCGGAACAAATTACGGACAGAATACTTTATAGGCCTGACGGATTCATCCATAAACCGACACTACACCACTCCAATAGAATATGAAAAGTTCGAACCATTCCTCGAAACGCTTCCAATCCATGATCACCGCTTGCGTCCTTTCTGTTCTGCAGGCACCTGTGACCTATGCGGATACAGGTCATGTCGAGGCACAAGCTACGTTGGCAGTTTCAGAAGATGTTCCACATACCAAGGACTCGCTGAAACTAGTTAAATCGAGGGTAGAAGCGGAGACAGCTGCATTGCTAGACATTCGGGAGCAGGCAGAATGGAAAGCCGGTCACCTGAAAGTTGCTGTCTTTGTGCCTTTGAGTGAACTGAAAAAATCAACTCCCAGTGCGGAGGTACAAAAGGCACTTTCATCTCTAGATAAAAACGAACCGATTTATCTTCACTGTCGATCGGGTCGTCGCGTGCTTACAGCAACCCCTTTGTTAAAAAGAATGGGGTTCGATGTTAGACCATTAAAAGCTGGTTTTGACGAGCTTAGAAAAAATGGTTTCGAAGTTGCTAAACCATGATCTTATGGGCTGTGTAGCAGAGCGGTTGGATACTCATGCCCAGTGACTCTATTGGGCGAGTACGAATCCGATCTCTGAAATAGCTGCAAAGTTCTCTCCACTGTAATCGGTGTGGCAAATGACACGGACGTAGCGGGTCTTGATAGGCGGGAAGGGAACTCTTTGTGGTTTTGTTGATAGTTCAAATTCTGAGTGCAAAAGGCCTGCAAAGTCCTCTCCGTTCACACTGGTTTCCAATGAATAGGTACGCACGGCTCCATTGCGACTCCTGTCTTGACGACACAGATACACAAGACCCGAAATGATTCTTTCTTGTCCTAAATCGATGGTAAGCGAATGCGGTGGCATGGCTTTTCCATTTGAGAAGCTAGAGTGCCACCAGGTTTCTGGCTTTCCGTCGATCGCTTTATTCGCAGATTTTCCATTTTCGAGGTTTTCACTCGTCGCTGCTTTAATTCTCAAATCTCTGGTTGGGACCAATCCTTCCCTTGGCATGCTTTCCATTGCTCGCCTTGATCGGTTGAGTTGGGTTGACCAATTTGGATCATCTTGCTTTCCGAACTTTGCTCGCCTATCTCGTTCATGCAAAAGGTTCGATTGAAAAGAACCTTCTTCAGCCGGTTTATGTGCTTGTTTGGCCAACTGAACTAAAAGGGAGAGTTTGTCCCAATTCTGATCGGAGAGATTTTTGCTTTCGCTCGGATCGACGGATAAATCATAGAGTTCCCAGTTCGCATTCCGGGGGCTTTTAACTGCTCGCCAATTGTCCTTGCGGATAGCGATCCAATCGCCGATTTCCCAATAGAGAAACGCATGAGTGCTCTGAGCATGGCCCGCCCATTTTTCCCCCAAGAGGGTTGGGGAAAAACTTATACCATCAATATCCTCAGGTATCTCTATCGAGGCTAATTCCGCGAAGGTTGGGAATACATCCGGGAAGTAGCCCAAGTGATCAGAAATTCCACCCGGTAGGATTTTACCAGGCCAACGAGCCACAAATGGAATTCGTAAACCGCCTTCATATAGATTTCCTTTTTTACCGCGAAATTCAACACCGGTGGTTGGATGCACATTCGCTCCGTGAAATCCACGGGGTAAATCTTTTGAACTGAAATAGTCAGCTCCCCCATTATCCCCGCTAAAAATAACCAGTGTTTGCTCATCAATTTTTAACTCAGACAGCAGATCAAGAATTTCACCTACCTGTCGATCTAGCATGGTTACCATTGCGGCATATTTTTTTGCCTGTTCAGGCCATGACTTATCTTTGTAAATAGCCCAAGCGGGATCGGAATCAGGGATATCGAATAAACCGTGCGGTGGTGTGTAGGGTAGGTAGGCGAAGAAAGGCTGGGACGCATTACTCTTAATAAATTCTTTGGCGGCTTGATGGATGCTGTACTGAGAATACTCTTCACCATTACTCATCCCTCGGTTACTCGGGAATGGCACTTCCTTGCTATTACGTATTAAGTAAGGCGGATAGTACGTGTGCGCATGGACTTGATCATAATAGCCATAAAACACATCAAAGCCGTGCTTCTCCGGCACACCCGTCGAGTCTCGTCCACCGCATCCCCACTCTCCAAATCCTCCGGTTGCATAGCCTGCTTTTTTTAGCAAGTTGGCTATGGTTACTTCATCCTCTCTTAGGGGAGTTCCACCACCATTTTTACGAACCGAAGCATGGCCGCTGTGTTTACCAGTCATAAGTGTGCAGCGTGTTGGAGCGCAAACGGATGACCCTGCTAAGAGCTGTGAGAATCTCATCCCTTCTCGGGCCATTTGATCTAGGTGGGGTGTTTTGATTTTTGATCCACCCATGAAGCCGGGCTCGTAGTAGCCTAGTTCATCAGCCATGATGTAAATGAAATTGGGTCGTTCAAGGTCCTCCGCTAAAGAGTGTTGTGCTGGAAGGATGAGAAGGATAACCCAAAAAATTTTTGTCAGTGAGTTCATAAATGGATCGATGGTTGACGGAGTGAAAACTATTTTTGGTGGGAATCGGTTACGGTTCGTATTTTCGTTTTCGGTAAATTGAATACGTTGCTTATCAAGTCACTGAGCGGAAAGAAAGTGTTCGAAAAATTGGTAGATGATTGCGTTGGATTCCGGATTCGGTCCATGTTCAGGACGGTTACTCATCCCGACACGTTTTTTAAATCCCAAAGCTTCGTTGATTTGAACCAAGTGATTGAGCGCTCTCCAACGACTGGGTGGATCCTCAGATCCGCCGGAAATCAGTACGGGACGGGGGGCCATGAGTGCATGAAGGAGATGTAGGTCGTGGCCCTGATCACGCAATTCAACATAGAGTCCCTGCGCGGGATTATCTTCGGTGATCAAACCGCGTTTTCGCCAAGGAGGTGGATGGTATCCAAGGTACCAAGGTTCCCAATAATTAACACTAGTTCGTTCTTCATCGAACATGATTCCCGGATCCGACCATGCTGCACAGGCAAATTTATCGAAAAGACAGGAAGCAAACATCGCCCATTTTCCACCAAAAGAATGGCCAACGATACCGATTCTTTCTGAGTCCACATCTTCCAGTGATGCCAGCAAGTGCCAGCTGTTGGCCGCCGCATAAGCCAGCATCGAGAGGGGAGCAACAGTGGCATTGTTAATCGAGGGATAATAAAGCGCATACGTCTTGGCTTCGGTTGCTTTGGTCGTACCAATCGACAAACTAACAAAGCCTTTCTTTACAAGCTGTAATGCAAAATCTCTGTAGGGTTTTCCTTGTCCTATTGCTGTTTCCGGCTCATAGAACACAGTGACTACCGCAGGTTTTTTGCCTCGGACCTTGGGGATCAATAGGTAGCCGTTAGTTTCAGAATTGGGCGTCCAATGAAATGAGATCTTATGCTCTAAGTAGCTACCTCTATCTTTCGTGTTAAGAATCATCCAATCCGGATCAGTTATGAGATCTGGCCATTTCCCCAGCCTTTGCGACCACCACCTAAGGATCTGACGACGTCGTTCAATCCACTCTTCTTCGGTTTTTATCCATTCACCCGAATCGGTAAGTAAAGTAGAACGATAGGGTCCAAACTGACCTTTCCATTGATCGGGGACTTGGAAGTATGGTTTGAGTTCATCAGGTAATGGTTTTTCTTTCCGCGAACCTACTTTTATTTTTGGATTCACCGTCTGGGACCAAATAGAATCGTGGTAAGGTCCAAAACCGAACACGATTAGGAGAACGATTCTGCCCACATCGGTGTATCGAGTTTGGCGATCAGATACGCGTAGTCGTTGAGTCATGTATTTCTCAATGAAGTTGACGATTTCTTGGCCCATTCTCTGGCTTGGTTTACGGGTAGATTTGAGTATTGCTCACCAAAAATAGGTTCGCATGAATTCGATATCTTGGTTGTTATTCTCGCTGTTTTGCTAATGATAGAATGTCGCGTGGTGGGTTGATGATCTGACGACCCCAGATGGCAACCACGAACTAACAATCTTCCCCGAGTCTAAGATTATGAAAGCCAAGGGCTCTCTCCAACCCATGCCCGTTAAGTTACCGGGCATGACGTTGTTTTGCTTGATTCTTATCGTTTTTCTTTCACTAAGAATGGATCATTCGGTACTGAGTCAGAATCCTCAAGGTGGTTTCCGAAAAACGGATTCGCATTCACATGACCACCAACGCATCGTTGTTTTATCATTTGATGATGCTTCAGCTTCACATTTTGAGGTAGTTCGCCCACTCCTATTGAAATACAAATTTGGCGCCACATTCTTTATCACCGAAGGTTGGGATTTTTCGACAAACAAAAAAGACTACATGACATGGGACCAGATTCGCTTATTAGAGCAGGATGGATTTGAGATTGGGAATCACACGAAAGATCATTTGGGAATTACTGATAAGACGGTGAATCAGCTCGACAAGCAGTTGACTGCGATCGAAGACCAGTGTGATGCACATGGAATACAAAAACCGGTTTCCTTCGCTTGGCCAGGCAATCGAATCACAGCTGAGGCTTTTCCAATTCTAAAGAGACATGGGATCCTCTTCGCCCGTCGAGGGGGAGGGCCGGAATACCCCTATGATCTTGGTAGGGGTTTTGCCTACGAGCCACATATGGATCATCCGTACCTGATCCCTTCAGCGGGTGACGCCCGACCCGACTGGCAAATTGATGACTTGATTCGAGCCGTTGAAAAATCGGAAAAGGAGCGTATATCGGTTCTACAGTTTCACGGTGTTCCAGACACTGCCCACAACTGGGTGAGTAGTTCACCAGATAAATTCGAAGCGTATCTGCGATACCTTGCTATTAATCAGTTTAAGGTTATCGCACTCCGTGACCTAAAGGATCATGTTGATCCATCTCATTGGCCCGAGGATCCATTTAAAATCATTGAAGAACGTAAGAGTAGGTTAACAGAGCAAGAGAAATGAGTTTCAGTAAAGAACTATTTGATACGCGCGGCCGAATATCCCAACGAATGCGTGGGCTAGGATGCATCCTGGCTGGGACTCTGGTGCTTATTGTGACTAACTCGTTAGCTTGTGTTGGTGCGGAGGGAGTCAGAGAGTTTCGGTTTGCGAGCGTAGAGGCGGGGCGTTCCATTCTCTCTTCCAAAGATGACTTTGTTCAACGTATGAGCGCGTTTGATCGTAAGGTGAGACTGCAGAAAGAAATCGACCCCGGTGAGGAAGCGCTTTTGCAATTTGCGGCAGCACAAGTCCTCGAGTGGTCAGAGGAGGAAAAAGATGTACTGAATACGGCTATCCATATTTTGGAGCCTGAATTAGCTAAACTTGGCCTCACTTGGGATGACCCAGTCATCATTATTAAGACAACAGGCAAAGAAGAGGGTAACGCCGCTTACACTCGTGGTAAGGCGATTGTCTTTCCCGTCCAGAAAATAAGCACAATACAGAAACCACCAACGAGATTATTTGCTCACGAACTTTTTCATGTCATTTCTCGTGCGAACGAACCGCTAAGGGATAGTTTATTTGAATTGATCGGCTTTAAGCGGGTTAAGGAAATACGTCTTCATAGCGCACTAGATCAAATTAGGATTACAAACCCTGATGCTCCCAAGATGCAACACGTTATCAAATTGACATTGCGTCCTGGTGAGTCAGTATTTGTTACGCCGTATCTTTTTACGAAACGGGAATTTGCCGCCGATACGACAAGCTTATTTGAATATTTGAATTTTAAGTTGCTTCCTGTACGTGTTGATCCAAATGGGATCTGGCACGCTCAATCGGAGAATCTTGATCAAGATTTGATTACACCAGATCACCCAGATTATTGGCGGCAGATTCGGCGTAATACTCAATATATTATCCACCCGGAGGAAATCATTGCGGATAATTTTTCCATGATGCTGACCAATGCAAAGGTTACCAATACTGACCTTGTTGAAGCGATAAGAGAACAGTTTCAGGAGGTGGGTGAACTCCTACCCAGCGAACCCACAACAAACTGATCTATCGACGCACTTTAGCTCATTTTGCTCCGCTGCGATTTCTGTTGTGATGTAGCTCGCAGTATGTCTGACTGCTTAGGTTATCATGTAATGGGTCTAATTTTTCCACGGTGATACCGTTGCCCATAACGGATCGCGCTCCTTGACGTCTTGAACCTTTTTGATGCTGCCTTGACTGGTCGAAACTTCCTAACCGCATGCCATCTGATGATCCTATATCTGTCGCTGGCACCTCGATTCCTTGAGAGTGCAAGCGCGCAGAATCTGGTGGGTCCTTGGCAGAAGTCCGGATTGGCGGAGGAACGCTTCGTGATCAACGGAACAGGCGATCGGCATAATCCGCTACGAAGAAAGGTGTCACTCACGGATTACAGTGACGAGGTTTATGTTCGTTTCAAGTTTCGATATGAAGCATCCACCATCGATGAACCAACGATGGGAAATGGTGAGTTCTTTGTGATGTGGTTTGACTCATTTGAGGGTTCCGATAGCAGTCCTCACGCTAACAACATTCCGAATCTTGGGGTACATACGGACGGAAACACAAATCGATTCATGGTGCGATTTCGTTCATCTCAGCAGGTGTTTGCTGAGCCCTTGGTGGGTGGACGTGATTACCTCCTTGTTGGTTGCCTTGCCAAGTCGGATCCAAGATCGAGTAAGTCTTACGACCAATTGGAACTGTGGATAGATCCTGCTGCTGAACAAAGGAATGATCCTAATGCTCAGACAACGATAGAGAATTCAATCAATAAAGTGAATTGGGTTGGGTTTTCGACGGGAATGAAAACGGAGCTTGAAGATGAAATTGTCATTTCCGACTTCCGTATTGGTCGAACCTGGGCGGAGATTATGGATCTTCCATACGATGAATCCCAATCGAAAGGTCCAACGCTTGAGCACAAAAAGACGGTTGCGTTTGGGCACGACGTGCTGCCTATTCTTCGTGAGCATTGTTTTGATTGTCATCAGGGTCAAAACAGTGAAACAGATTTGCGATTAGATCAGTTTGACCAAGTTCTTCATCAGGTCACGCCGTATCAAGCTGAGGAGAGCGAGTTGTATCGACTCATCAAAGAATCAGAAATGCCACCTGGCACCACTGGTCTTTCCCACAAAGAGATGGATGTGATTAGGGCATGGATTAATGAGGGGATTGAGTGGGATGCAGATCTCCTACCCCATATTGCACCAAAAACGGACCATTGGGCATTTCAGCCTATCGAGAAACCCGAAGTTCCCAGCGTGTCGGATCAATCCAAACTTAGAAATCCCATCGATGCCTTCCTGTCGATTGCACAGCAGAGAGCAGGAGTGATACGGAATCAGCCAGCCTCCCGGGACCAGTTATCCAGGCGAATGCATCTGGATATGTTGGGATTACCTGTAATCGGGAAAGAAAATGAAGAGTCAAATACTATTCAAGACTTTTTATATAACCCCGCTTATGGTGAACGGTGGGCGAGACATTGGCTTGATGTTGTGAGGTGGGCAGAAAGTAATGGTTACCAACATAATCGAGATAGAAAATATGCTTGGCATTACAGGGATTGGGTGGTGCAAGCTTTCTCCCAAGGAATGTCGTTTCGAGATTTTATCACCATGCAAATAGCAGGTGATGAGTTAAAAGAAGCGGGGGAAGATGGATTGATCGCGACCGGATTTCTAGCCGCCGGTCGATATAGCGGAAATGAACTAGATAAGAATATTCAGCGCAATGATATTCTTAACGATATCACCAGTAATGTCGGATCCGTATTTCTTGGATTAACCATTCAGTGTGCGCAGTGTCACGACCATAAGTTTGATCCCATTACAATCAGAGATTATTACCAGCTTCAAGGTTTTTTTTCACAAGGTCAGCCGCAGAATTTACTCTTAGAGAGTAACCCAAGTATTTCAGAGATAGCTCGACAACGGCAGAGTTTATTCGAATCCGTAAAACAACGTGTCATTCGATTGCGGAGAAAACAGAAGTATCCGGAACCGATAAACGTGACTCCGTCAGCAGTGATTTCTCGTATGCAGGCTGGTGAGAAAGAGCTGTATAAATCCTTACAGTCACAATTGGAGTTAGCGGATCAAACCTGGGGTTTTTTTGCACCCGCTACGGCAGCACGAGAGTTAACCGTCATGCCTCATGAAATGAGATGGCCGTTAGACAGTCGACCAGAAGTTGTTTCATCCATTCAACCTCGCATCTTAATCCGCGGTGACATCAATATCCCCGGTCCCGCCGTCAATTCCGATTGGCCGATCGTCTTTCGGTCTGGGGAACCGCAAGATCAAGTGAGCAAAAGCCGAATCCAATTGGCTGGATGGCTTTCCTCCAGTGATAATCCACTCACCGCACGTGTCTGGGTAAACCGCATCTGGCAGTGGCATTTCGGTCAAGGATTGGTGGAGACCAGTAACGATTTTGGCGTGCAAGGAAATAATCCAAGTCACCCCGAATTGCTCGACTATTTAGCGTGGGAGTTAATTCAGTCGGATTGGGATACGAATCGCATTCATCAGCTCATTTTGGATTCAGCAACGTATAGAGTCTCAAGTGATCTTGATGCGGACAATCAGGAAATGGATCCGGAAAATCTCACCTATTGGAGGTGGAAACCAAGACGCCTCGAAGCAGAGGTCATTCGCGATTCGATGTTATTGCTTGCAGGAAAGCTTATCAATGTGGTGGGCGGTCCTAGTGTGGGAAACGAAGCGAATCGGAGAAGTTTATATCTGAAGCAAAAGAGAGGAGAGTTTCCTTATCAGCAGAACTTGTTTGATGGTCCGAACGGTCTTGAAAGCTGTGCGCGACGAGAGGTGTCGACCAATGCGCTTCAACCTCTCTGGTTACTCAATAGTGAGTTTGTCCACGAGATGGCCGAATCGTTTGCTAACCGAGCAAAGACAATCCATCGCGTGTTCCGACTCGCACTAAATCGTGCACCTGCAGCAGAGGAGTTAAAGCTTTTAGAGGCGGTAGAGAGAGAACATGGTTTAGCGAGTGTCTGTTTGGTGATTTTTAATTCCAGTGAATTCCTGTACTTACCGTGAGATCCACCGTGCGAAAAAGCAAACGAACAGGGATAGGTGTGAGTCGACGCCACTTTTCAATCGGACTCAGCTACGCGAGTCTTGGTATGGCGGCACAAACATTGTTAGCTGAAGATCGGCAGGATTTATCCATCTCAAATAGATTACCAGGTAAAGCGAAAAGTATTATTTTTCTGTTTATGTCTGGTGCCCCCAGCCAAGTAGATACCTTTGATCCCAAGCCGATGTTGAATCGTCTTTCAGGACAGGATGTACCCCAATCCATCGCGGCGCAGGTACCGCGTATCAAGAGGGCAGGCTTAAAAAACCTCATGCCCAGCCCTTGGACTTTCAAAAAGCATGGGCAATCAGGTTTGGAGATTTCTTCGTTATTGCCAAATTTATCCCAACTCGCCGACGATCTATGTGTCATCCGGTCAATGTCACATCGCAATCCGGTACATGGGCCTGGCGAGTGTGTAGCTCTCACGGGAAATTCAACCGGTGACCGACCAAGCGTGGGTGCTTGGTCATTGTACGGTCTCGGTAAGGAAACCGATTCGCTAGCGAGGTTTATTACTATGAATATTCACAACGATCGAATGCAATATCCGCAACCAGCGGGTTGGGGTAGTGGATTTCTTCCGTCACGCTATCAGGGAACGGTGATGAATCCAGATCTGGGAATTTTGAATACATCACCACCAGATAGCGTCACGTCTCAGCGTCGGAAGCAGGAGCTCGATGCGATCGAGTCCATGAACCAAATTTTTGCTTCACGCATGGGGATCAGTGAACTGGAGGCAAGAATTCAGAGTTATCAAACTGCATTTGCCATGCAAACAGCTGGACCCGAACTTTTTAGTCTTCAGGATGAAGATGAAAAAACCTGTGAAGCATATGGTTTGCAAGATCCAAACACTGCCAAAGTAGGCAAAGCATGTCTACTGAGCCGTCGCATGGTTGAACGAGGAGTGCCATTTATTCAGTTGCGTGTTGGAGGTTGGGATGCGCATAGCAACCTACAAGCAAATCACCAGAAGCTAGCGCAGCGGACAGATCAGCCGATTGCTACTTTACTGAAGGATTTAAAGGCTCGTGGTTTACTGGATTCGACATTAGTGGTCTGGGCTGGCGAGTTCGGAAGGACACCTACGATGGAAGGGAAATCGAACGGGCGAGACCACTCGCCTGCGGCCTATTCAATCTGGATGGCGGGCGGTGGGGTAAAAGGTGGTCAGGTGATCGGCCGAACAGATGAAATCGGTTACACCGTTGTTTCAAATCCCGTGAGTCCAAATGATCTGCACGCCACAATGCTCTGTGCAATCGGATTAGATGCGAAGCAGCTCATCTATAATCATCATGGTCTACGCGAGACACCTTTTGGTGTCACCGATGGACGCATTGTTCATGAAGTATTTGCGTAAAAGTAATTGGGCAAACTATTTTCAGCATCGGCTGTACTCGCAGAATGGGTGAGAAATATATGGCATTGCATCATCAACAAACTGATGAGAATACTACGATCGAGCAGATAAAAGGTGAAGTGCGAGAATTCATCAGTGATAGGGACTGGGAGCAATTTCATGATCCTAAGAATGTCGCCATGGCACTCGCATCGGAGGTGGGTGAGCTGCTTGATATCTTTCGCTGGGTCAAGAGCGACGATTCATTCAATATTCTGTCCGACAAAGATACGTATCATGACGTCCAAATGGAACTTGCGGACATCGCGATGTTTCTAATGGATCTAGCAACGATTTGCGAAGTCGATCTGACCAGCGCCGTTATGGAAAAAATAAAAATTAACAATCAGAGATATCCAATCGAGAAGGCTCGAGGGATTGCAGAAAAATACACGAAGCTGGCGGCAAGATCTGATAAACCTAATCCGGAGTGAAGTACTTCGATAAGTTTTGGAATCAAGGTGTGCGATAATCCTCAATGCGCTTAGGAGCAACTCCTAGTTTTTCGTAATTGAAACCGGAGGGTAGTGGAATATATGGATCGACAGGTTCTACAGACCTTGAGGAATCGATTGCCTCTGAAATACCCACCCCCCAATACACTGCATTGGTAATCACTCTTCTTACGCCTTCGTTGGCAAAGTCTTCTGCCGATCCCATGGTGAAGTGGAAAATTTTTGACTCGTGTCCCTGGTTTCCTTCCCAAACTTTAGTCCATCCAATCGGCAACGGTTTCTTTTCTGTATTGGGACCGGCATTTGGATCCAAACTTTGGGTTGGCTGCCCCAAAAGCAATGGGACGCAATCAGCGGGAAGACCATTTTCATCATCGTGACATCTATACACATCTGATGTTCCCCAAACATCTTCCACACCCATGAGTATTGGGTGGGTTAATTGATTGTTGACGGGAATACCTAAGGTGGCCTCGCGATGCCATCCACCGTGATGAGACATAAAGGCACCTCCCAGTAATTGTCTCAGCGATACTCGTTGGCCTTTGACTTGATAGGGTTTTGCTCCCCAAAAGCCATGATTTGCAGTACGCAGAGCGATGAGGGGCTTACCGGAATCAAAATACTCATAGAAGAGATCAAGCTGTTCTTCTTCCAATTGCATGAATCTGGACATCCAAATCAAGCAATCCGCGTCTGACAATAAATGAAGACCAGGAATGGAATGGCGCTTGGTTTTATCCTTGAAGGGAGCTGGGAGAGTCGGATCAACCTCACCCTCGCTGTTTACCGAGAAGAGAACCGTGCAATCAAATCCATGACGGTAGGCAAGCACTTTGGCTAACATTGGAAGAGCTTGCTCACTTCGATATTCTTGCTCAGCTGCGATCAGCACAATGTGCTTGCCTTCTCCGGCACCATCTTTCCCGGAAAAATGCAACCATTGGGCAGCGTTACTCTTTTGATCTGCAAGCCGATGTTTACGATCGACCTCGTCGTCTTTGCACCGGGTGATGATGAACTCGGTAAGGGTTTCGTCTTGAAACCAGCCCGACCACATATTGTGACCTTGCCCAACCATTAGTTTGATCTTGGCCTCAGCACCTAACTCTTGGTAACGCTGCTGCACCATGGCGGAATTTGATTCGAGCGGGACAACCGAGTCTTGATCACCATGCAAATGTAGGATTGGAACACGATGATCAGCTAGTTTCGAAAGCCGATCGATAGGATTAATGAGTGGTAGCTTCTCACGCATTTCTTCTGAAGTGAGTCCATAAGCAGATTTTGCTCTCTCAAGTCCTGGATAGCTGATCAGATTACAGACGGGATAAATCCCTGCAATGGCCTTCACCTTAGCTGGGTTAATGACTGCCCAGTTGTAGAGCATCAGGCCACCTCGGCTTCTGGCCAGTAGTACGGGCTCTTGCGATAGTCCACGATCAGCTGTGAGATATTGATAGAAGTCACCGTAAGTCTCTGTTCCCTTTGGACTACCGTATGACTCTCCGACATCGATTCCCGCGATTGCGATGCCTTCTTCAAGAAATCTTTCAAACATCCAGACTTCTTCGCGTCCGGGAAGATTCTTCAAAGTAGGTGCGTACCAGACCCAAGGCATTGGGTTAATTTTTTGTTCTGGAATGATGAGAAACGCATCATGTCCATTGAATTGAAAAGACTCACCCGCCATGGGTAGCTGTTTATCACCTTTGGTGATCTCTTGCCCCTCGAAGACTGTGTTCCAACCGATGAATAGAGTACCCATCAGGATCAAACAACGCACCGACGTAATCATTAGCTTATCCATTTCAGAGTGGATTGAAGGGGTTCGAGAGATCGCTATTATCAGTGAACACTGTCGCTGTTTAAATCGTTACGGATGATCTTTTCCTCAGATTGTCTGAATGGCGTTTGCGCGAGCGAGCTGCCCCTCAGATCGTCAATTCCCATTTTACTAC
>JAAXIK010000441.1:0-3766 GCA_012270385.1 Rubripirellula sp.
TGACAAAGAGTGGCAGGACGAAGTTCTAGACCTGCAAGGTAACTTGAAGAAATTCAAACCCGAACTCCGCAGTCGTGGACTGGTCCGCGTGCTGGATGATCGACAGGCCGTGACTTTGAGTGAGCCCAAGGGATTTGCAACGGATGTAGCTGGATCGAAATCGCAGTGGACCGGCGAAGGTTACTCGTGGTGGAATCATTCACCGGGAAAACCAGTTTTGCGCTACGAGCCAAATCTTAGTGGAACATTTCGCATTTGGTTGAGTTGGGGTGCTGGGGTCAGTTCCCATACGACCCAGGCCAGTTACCGATTAGTGAGTGCCTCGGGCGAGAAGATTATCGCAAAGGTGAATCAGCAATTGCTGGCAGATGGTACAGGTGTCGACGAAAGCGGAAAGATTACCCAGAAGAAAATGTGGAGTGGTTTCTATGATGCGGGTCTACATCACCTAACCCCGGAGGATGTCATCACACTTAGCGGTGGTGATTCGGAAGCAGTTACCGCAGATGTGATTGTTTTAGAGGAGGTTGACTTATCGGTTAGCGACAAGTCGGTTGCGACCAAGCCAAACTTGAGGCAGCATGTGACCTCCGGCATGAACACTGAAACGTTTGCTTCGCGTCCTGCAAAAGCAGTGCGGTTTTGGATCGATCGAGCCAACCAGAGTGAAGCGTGCATCGATGAATTAGAAGTTTTTGCAGGGGAAGAGAATGTAGCTCTGGCGAAAGCTGGTGCGATTGCTTCTTCATCAGGAGACTTCGTCCATCCAAAACACAAGCTGTCGCAAATCAACGATGGGGAATATGGCAACGATAGAAGTTGGATCAGCGCGCAACTGACAGGTGGCTGGGTTCAAATTGACTTTCCACAGATCCATAACGTGGATCGAATCGTTTGGGCTCGCGATCGGACCGGTAAATATTCTGATCGGACTGCTCTGGAGTACCGTGTTGAATTACAGGATGCCGATGGAGTCTGGCAATATGTAGCGGGTAGCTCCGACCGTCGCAGCGTTGCTAACCAAGAGAGTGATGAGCAACATTACGACTTTGAGAATTTTCCAGATGAGGAAGCAAAGAAGGCGAGGGAATGGTTGGCCGAAATCGAGCAGATCGAAGTTGATCTCGACCAAATCCAATCCCAGCGAGTTGCCTACGTCGGGCAGTTTACGCAGCCCGGAGCAACTCATCGATTGTATCGTGGTGAGCCCACTAGTCCTCGCGAGCAGGTAGTGCCTGCAGGAATTGAGGCACTGACTGACTTGAAACTTGATGCGGATAGTGCTGAAAAGGAAAGACGTCAAGCGTTAGCAGAGTGGATTACAGATGACACGACTTCACTCACCTCACGGGTGATTGTGAACCGTATTTGGCAGTTTCACTTTGGAGAGGGTATTGTTAGCACTCCATCTGATTTTGGCAGAAATGGTGCCAAGCCAACACACCCTCAGCTAATCGATTGGCTTGCCAATGAATTGATCGCATCCAACTGGTCACTCAAGCATATCCATCGGCTGATCCTGCTTTCTGATACTTGGTGTCAGAGTCATGAACCGAATAGTCAGGCTTTGCAAGTCGATGCAGGTAACCGTCTTCTTTGGAGATTTGCCCCGCGAAGACTAGATGCTGAGACGATTCGCGATTCCATTCTCTACGTTTCGGGTGTTCTCGACCTAGATAATCGAGGTGGTAAAGGATTTAGCGCCTTCGAAGTGCAGATGGAAAACGTCCGACATTATCACCCCAAAGAGATTTATGGCCCTGAGGACTGGCGACGAATGATTTACATGACCAAGGTTCGTCAGGAGAAAGATCAAGTCTTCGGAGTCTTCGATTGTCCTGACGCAAGCATGGTGGTTGCAAAGCGAAGTCGGTCAACGACGCCACTGCAAGCGCTAAGTCTGCTCAACAGCAGTTTCGTCCTACAGCAATCAGAATTATTTGCGGATCGGATTGTCAGTGACAAGATTGATCCCCATCAACGTGTTACTCGAGCTTGGCAGCTATGCTACCAGAGGGATCCGGGAGAACGAGAGATTCGTTTGAGTCTGGAGCTCGTCGATCAATATGGTTGGAAGGCATTGACTCGAGCCTTACTCAATTCGAATGAATTTGTTTTCATCCCATGAGCTTAAAATTCTGCAAGATCTGTTGAAGTGAATTTTAATGCAGTATGTGTGCTAGGCGACAAGCTAACGACCGATCCAAGTTGAAAGAGAAACCATGAATCCATCGAACGGCCGACGGCATTTTTTGCAAGATACTTTCACGGGGCTCAGTGGAATCGCGCTCGCGAGTCTGCTTGATGCGGAGGGTCTGATTGCGAATGAATTCTCAAGCGGTAAGCCCGTTATTGATCCCACACGTCCCTTCGCTGCTAGGCCATCCCATCATCAAGCATCGGCCGAAAATGTTCTAGTGATTTTTTGCTCTGGAGCATGCAGTCAAATCGATACCTTTGATTATAAACCTGAACTGATTAGGCGGCACGGTCAGGCTATGCCAGGCGGAGATAAGCTGCTCACTTTCCAGGGTGAACAAGGGATGTTGACCAAGAGTCCCTGGGAGTTTAAGCCGCGAGGTGAAAGTGGAAAGATGATTTCGGATTTGCTCCCGCAAATGGCTGAACTCGCAGATGATATGTGCTTTCTGCATTAAATGACGAGTAAGACCATCACTCACGGACCAGTCGAGAACTTCATGTCTACGGGCTATACCCTAGACGGTTTTCCCAGCATGGGTGCATGGACCACTTGGGCTCTGGGTACCGAAAATGAAGATCTACCCTCCTACGTTGCTATTTCAGACCCGAGAGGTACTCCTCAGTCCAGTGTGAATAACTGGGGACCGGGTTTTTTGCCCGCTGCTTATCAAGGTACCGAATTCAATGCGGTAAAGCCGCTCCGCAATATGGAAGTGCCAGCAGGGGTTGGAATTGAGGAAGATCGTGAGACAAGGCGATTTCTTCGCGAATTGAATCAAGAGCATCGAGAGGGGTTTCCTGGGGACACGGATTTGGCCGCTCGGATCTCGTCCTATGAGCTTGCTGCTCGGATGCAGTTAAGCGTTCCGGAGGTGACGGATCTCTCCACGGAGAGTGCCGCAACCTTGCGTGAGTATGGAGCGGACGATTCTTCCAATCCACTCAAAGCACAGTTCGCGAATAACTGTATTCTAGCTCGGCGGTTACTGGAGAAAGGAGTGCGATTCGTCCAGCTTTTCAACGGAGCGTATCAAACTGGAGGAGAAGGAGTCAGTAATTGGGATGGGCATAAGCACATCTTAGACCAATACAGCAAACACGGTCCTGTGCTCGATCAACCCTGTGCTGCCTTGCTTCGAGATCTCAAGAGGCGAGGGATGCTTGAGAAAACTCTGGTCCTTTGGGTAACGGAGTTTGGTCGGATGCCAACGTTCCAGAAGGGTGCCAGTGGGCGTGATCATAATCCTGATGGATTCACTGCGTGGATGATGGGAGCTGGAGTGAAGGCTCCCTACACCTACGGAGCAACGGATGAATTTAGCTACCGATCGGTGGACAAGGTATCAACTGTTTATGACTTGCACGCTACCGTACTGCATCTTCTTGGTTTGGATCACACAAAGTTGACCTACTATCACAACGGTTTCGAACGACGATTGACGGATGTGCATGGTCATGTAATCAGAGAAGTTTGTGAAAGGGAGGTTTGAGCGGTGGTTCGTAAACGATCATCAGAGCTCGAAACTCTACATATGCGTGAGCCGGCTCGGGTCCGGAACGCATG
>JAAXIK010000441.1:3776-6025 GCA_012270385.1 Rubripirellula sp.
CTACTATCACAACGTTTACGAACTACGATTGACGGATGTGCATGGTCATGTAATCAGAGAAGGTTGGGCAAGGGAGGGTTGAGAGGTGGTTCGGAATCGATTCATCAGAGCTCGAAACTCTACATGTGCGGGATCCGTCGCGGGTCCGGAACGCATGACCAACCGGAGAGAATGGCTCAAGATGTCGGGGGGCGGTTTGGGAGCTCTTGCATTTGACTGTCTTCGTGCTGAGGAAACACGCAAGACGGTTCATAACCCCGCTAAATCCAAGCGGTTGATTCAGATATTTTGTCAGGGCGGCATTAGTAAAGTAGATACTTATGATTACAAGCCGGAATTAGCTAAGCGAGCGGGTAAACCATTCGACCCAGAAGGGAAACTGCAGTTCTTTGCATCCAAGCCGGGTAACTGCCAGCCAAGTTTTTGGAAGTTCTCACAGCATGGTGAATCTGGACTCTGGGTCAGTGATCTATTTCCCCGCCTGGCGAAGCATGTGGATTCGATTGCTTTCTTGAACTCGATGCACAGTAAAACGGCGTTACATGGTCCGGCCTGCTTCATGATGAATACGGGGTTCACGTTGCCTGGCTTTCCCAGCATGGGCTCTTGGGTTACCTATGGCTTGGGTAGCGAGAGCCAGGAGCTACCTTCTTACGTTGTCCTACCTGATTCTCGCGGCCTGCCTCCAGGAGGTGTGCTCAATTGGGGAGCCGGTTTTCTTCCCGCGACTCACCAGGCGGTCACCTTGGATTTTCGAGATGAAGGTCGCCCCATAGCCGATCTCTATCCGCCAGAAACTTTGCGAGCCTTAACGGATCCAGTTGATCAGAAGAGTCTTGATTTTTTGAAGCAGATGAACCGAGAGCATCTGAAAGAGCGAACAGATGTTTCGGAGCTTGAGGCACGGATTGATGCCTATGAGATGGCCGCCAAATTACAGCTTAGTGCTCCCGAGGTTGCCGATCTTAGTCAGGAACCCAAGTCCACTACCCAGTTATATCAACTGGATCATCAAATTTTGGGTGACTTTGGTAGACAGTGTCTTATGGCCCGTCGCTTATCCGAACGTGGTGTGAGATTTGTTCAGATCTACTGTGGTGCCGAAAATACTACGGCGGAACCGATACGTCCCAACTGGGATAGCCATGAAGATTTACCCCGAGATCATGGGTACTGGGGTAAGGTATTGGACTCGGGGGCGTCAGCTCTTCTTACGGATTTGAGTTCGCGAGGAATGCTTGATGAAACCTTAGTGATTTGCACGACTGAATTTGGGCGACAGCCCGCCTCCCAAGGTGGCAAAGGTTTGGGGCGGGATCATAACTCGGGAGCTTTTACCGCATGGATGGCTGGTGGGGGAATCAAGGGAGGCCTACGCTACGGTGCAACGGATGAATTAGGTTTCCGCGCAACGGAGTCACCCACCTACTGCTACGATTTGCACGCGACTGCTTTGCACCTGTTGGGGATCGATCATGAACGATTATCCTATTATCACAATGGAATTCAGCGGCGTCTAACAGATGTGCACGGAAAAGTTCTAGCGGATCTTCTTGCATAAATGGTTAGGCGATAGCGAAGCAGCAATCCTAGGAGTCAATCATGCGTTGGTGGTTCTTTACTTTTGTTGCACTTTGTGCAGTGTCTTCCCGTTTACCGGCAGAAAACTCCAAGCCCAACATTATCTTTATCCTCGCGGATGACTTGGGTTGGGGAGACGTTGGATTTCATGGCGGCGATGCAGAAACACCACACCTTGATCAGCTTGCATCGGAAGGCGTTGAGCTGCCCAGCCATTACGGTGCGCCTGTATGTAGTCCGACACGTACAGGATTGCTAACGGGTCGAAACTGGACTCGTTTCGGGGTCACGACCCCAACCAATACCTTGGCGATTCCACTCACCACGATCACTTTACCGCGTCTACTTGCTGAGCAGGGTTACGACACCTGTTTGATTGGAAAATGGCATCTTGGATCACTTCCTAAGTGGGGACCGAATCATTTTGGGTTCAACCATTCATATGGCTCGCTTGCTGGTGGGGTAAGCCCATGGAGTCATGGATATAAGCAGGGGATTTACCGACCTACTTGGCATCGAAATGAGGAGTTAATTCAGCAAAGTGGGCATGTCACCGACTTGCTGACAGGGGAGGCGATCGACTGGATTGGTCAAAGACGGGATCGCCCTTTTTTTATGTATTTGCCTTACACCGCAGTGCATTGACCGCGCAAAGAGCCTGACCTATG
>JAAXIK010000074.1 GCA_012270385.1 Rubripirellula sp.
CGGCTTGCATACTCGATTTAAATCTTCGAGAAGACTCATCTTGCTGCTCGCTGGCGCAGGTATCGCGGTCAGCTTGGGTTTCAAGGCTCGCTGTGATGGCTTCGCGGCCTCTTTGAAGTTCTTCTTCCTTTAAATCGATTCCCGTTAATTTTGCTACGAATTGGGTTGTCCCCCAGTCAATGCCGAGAAGTTCTGCAGGCTTCAAGCCATCATTATTGAGTAAACTCTGATCTGCTTGTGCTTCGATGAGAGCGGCTGCTGCATTGACTTTGCCATAAAAAATGGCTGCATGAAGCAATGACGATCCACTCTTGGGGTCAACTTGGTTTTTGTCGCCCCCAAGTTTTAAGTAAGTCTCGATGGTAGCGGCATCGTCGTCAAAGACTGCTTGCCAAATGTTGATTTCATCTAAATCTTGTGGCGTATAGATCAGTATCTTGGCGGCTTCCTTATCCTGATTTTCTTTTTGATGCATGGGTGCTACAGGAAAGTTACCGGAGGTTTTCCATGCGTCATTCGACCTTGCATATCCCTGAGCGATCATCCACGCGGGGGTGATGGTGAACATCGCGACCACGAGGGGTAAGAAAATGCGTTTAGTTCGGTGCACAAAGAGTGCATTGGAGCCTCGTTTGCGCCACAGCATCATGGTGAAGAAGCCGCTGATAAAGAAGAAGAGCTGCATTCTCCATCCATGGATCAAATGCATCACCAAGCCAAACGCGTCAGAGGCGTAAATGTCTTCCACACCCCAGATCGGCTTAATTCCAGGCAAAAAGGACATGGCGGCGTGAAGGACGATTCCCAGAAGCATCGCGAAGCCGCGTAGAGCATCCAGATCATGACGGCGGTTATCCGTAACAAGTGCGGTAGGGGATTCTGGAGCATTCATCGAAAATCTTCGGAAAGAATGATGGTTTCACGGAGAGGTTTGGAGATTGCTGGAGCGTAAGACCTCCAAGCCTAATAATGAATCCTTCCGTCCAATCGAAACTGCCTGAGGAAAAACTTATTCTTGGCGTTTTTGGTCGGTTATCCAGCGAGATCCTTCGTACCGCCGTGAATGATGCTCTTGTTTCCCAAATGTGGCGAGCTTGTGTCTCTTGATCGCCGGATTTCTAGTAGCAGGAAAATGGATTGGCCATTTATCAATTACACTTCCGTATTATTTTGAATATCGGATGTCATCCAGAAAGAATGTGACTGGCTTCCCTTGGCCAGCGAGTGACCAGCCGAATCCTGTTTTGATTTGACGGAGGTCAAGTCCGCGAAGCGGAATGGAGTATCGATTCCACTCTTTCGTCAGAATCACGTCGTTAAGTTCTCCCTTCGCGGTATCCCGGTAAGTTTGGTTACCATCTAGCACGCCAAATACAAAGTTAACCTTCTCGCCTCCGTTCTCTCCTCTCGCCCAGAACTCAAGTTCGGTCGCTCCACTTAAGTTGGCACCCCCGGGCTGCTCTCCATCCCAGTCTTCCGCGGGAGATTGCCAAAGGACACCACCCCAGGCATCACCACTCTGGTATCTGACCTTTAGGCACCTACTTCCACTTTTGGGATTGTCGGTACAGTCCGCTTGCATGCTGACCGCTGCTGCGTTTCCCATGTAGCCGGAGGAGACAAAAACACTCTCTCCATCAGCCTCTTGGTAAACCACATAGGGTAGCGTTACGGGCTGCATGGTGTTACTGAGTTTTATCATTCCTCCTGCACGTAACGGTACGTTCGCTACCGCTGCTCCACCATGACTATCGCGCACGTATGCGAAAAGTCGGAAGGTTTTAGGGGACTCGGGGAGAGTGACGATGACTGAGCTTCCATCGCCCTTCACAGCGTCAGGAAATTCTTTTTCGCCCTCTTGTTGATCACCTCCCACGCCGATGGTGCCCGAGTCCGCTCTTAGAATCCACTGAATCTTCATCTCTTCTGGATCAAAGTTTTCAACTTGTATCGAGGCTTCAAAGGGTTCTCCGGTCTTGAGCCTATCGGTTTTAATCATTTTGATTGCGCTGATTTTTGGGCAGGCCGGTTGCAACTCCGTCCCTTTCCAAGCCGCACTCATCGCGTCGGCCGCAGCTAATCGGCTACCATCGGGTAAGAGCATCCCAAACCAAGTCGCGGTAGTCTCTTGCTTATTCCCCCACAGGAATGAATAAGCTCCAAGGCAATTTTGGCTGTTTTCGATTGCATTGAGCCGATATCCACGAGCGTAGAACTCACCTTTCTCTGTGCTGGTTGCTTCGAAAGGTGATCCCCAAGATGTCTTTCCTACTTCCCAAGGGCCGATGGGCCCATGTTCAGTCACAATGTAGGGTTTCTGAAGACCCGATCTTCGGTATCTCTCGGGAACAGATTCGATTCCTCCGTATGAATTCACCCCTACGATGTCCACGTCCGGGCAGAACTTTCCGATGTTCTTCAGCTTATTCTCGTTGGGTCCCAGTTCAGCGATGACTGTCATGGTTGGGTGGTTCGGGTCTGCCTTTTTAATTTCTCTCGCGAGGTGATTGACTGCATACCAGACCGATGGGTCATTGCCTTCTCCCTCCATTTCATTTCCAACACCCCACAGCAGGAGAGCCGGATGGTCCTTATATTTTTCCACCGCGGCCAAAGATTCTCGGAGTTGTTTGGAAACGCTCTCCGAGTCCTGATAGCTGAACCCGTGACGTTGATGCCCAAGCCAGATTCCCGCACATACCATCAGGTTGTGTTCGTGTGCTTCATCTAAAACTCTGCCGAGTTCATCCACTCCCCAGGTGCGAACAGAATTACCGCCGAGTTCTCGAAACTCTTTGAATTGATCGATTCCGCCAGCACCTTTGATTTGGAAAACTTCTCCATTTGCGAGCAGTTGGTAACGATCTCCATCCTTTTCCAGGATGACTCGAGACTGAGCATTGACTTTCACGATACTGAGTAAGCAAAGGAGTAGGCAGCCATAGTACTTTACAAAATCATTGGATAAGAGATGAGACTTCATGGAAGGGGCTTTTTGGTAGAAGGATTTGTGTGGTGGATTCGCAGATTGAAATTTGGCGTAGGTCTCGATTGATCTTACTCAATTTAGTTCGTTGATGAGGCAATCGCAGTAGATTCAAATTCGATTCGATGAATCACCCCTGATCTTGCGAATACTTCTTGGCTGAAAGCGGGAGTAAGTCTTGATCCATCAATTTTTTCTTCCCGATTTCCTGCCAAGTGGACGGTAATTCTGTCCTGCTCTGCCGGGCGATAAATAATTGGCGTCTGACATAGTGTTAGGCCAAAGCCTCCGGCGGGAATAACTGTCGTATTTTCTTCACCGCAGCTTTTTACGTTGAATGTTGATTCGGATTGGAGTCTCTCTTTGGGATCGAACAAATCGAGGCAAAATTGGATGCACCCGTCGGAAATCTGAATCCCGGTTTCAAGGAATCGGGATAAAATATCCTCTTTGACTTGACCCGTCATGCCAGGTTGTTTCACACCTGCATTCTCAGGTGTGTGAGAGTAGGGGTCGGACGGGAATGCTCCATAATCTGCTGGTGATTTTTCTGACCCAATACCTTCTCGAATGTTTTGGTAATGTTGAAGTAGCCGATTTTGGACTTCTTTTGTCGTATTGGATTCCAATGAGCGAAAAAAGTTTTCTGCGACCGCCAGATTCAGTTTCGACCCCATGTGCCAGTAACTCGAGCCCAAGCCCTCGTACCCAAAAAAAGTTCCAGATCGGCCAGTGAATTCGTGGTGATTAAAAATGTCTACGAAGGTCTCGAGGAGCTTTGCAGACTCTCGAGAAACTTCTTCTTGGTACATGGAAGGCAAATCACTAAGCCGTTGAGATAGGTCGTTGGCGTTGCGTATTGCTCCGTTGAAGTGATGCCCCCCATGCAGATCTTGCTTGATGATCGATTGATCTTTTTCCTTCAATAGCCTTCGAAGTAATTCGCTTTCGGCGATCGTGCTCTCGGGAATACTGTTCTTGCTGAGGAAATTGGGGAGCCGTTGATCAGGGTAAAGAATGTAACTGTTCTGGTTTTCGCGATAGAGCTTACTGTTCTTCAGTGAATCAAGTAGGTCGGCTGTGGTCGATGGATCAAGGAGGCCAGCGCTCAGAGCGGCGACTTGACCTTCAAGCATCTCGTCTAAATGGTCAATGAAGATCTCGTCATTTTCCCAGCGGATCAGGTTATAGGAGTGAAATAGAGAATCTTCACGCTCATTGTTATTGATCGTATGCTTCAGATGGTCCTTGGCGATTCCAAAGAATTCCGAGCACTTGTTAATCGAAATGGTGGTGTGCTCTCCACTGAGGCCAGCGTTGTAAAGTTGGTTCCTGAAGTCGCTACCCGATTGACCCAGTTGAGACACAATCTCTGCACGCTTAGAGGGAGAGCAAGCTGCGGTCTTTAGCCCCCCATTCTGACTTGGTGAACTGACAGGCTTCGAGTGTTTGAGGGTTTCGTAGATGTGATCGAAGAAGGTTGCAACTTCGACGGAGATCTCGAACTCCGAATTCGTCCCGAGTTGTTGATGTTCCTTGAGAAGTTCCTCCATGAATACGCACCAACGATAAAGGTAGCACGTTGTCACCATGGAAAGACCATTTCCAACGAGCGCATTGTTTGCATCGTTCCATTCCGGACGTTGCGTATTCAACCAGATGCCACCGTCAGGGATGAAATTGGAAAGCTTCGCCAACGTCAGGGTAAAGATTTTTTCCAGCATGCTTACGTACAGGAGTTCACCGGATGGATTCCGAAGAAGTTTTCCATCCGATCCCAATGTCTCAACACATTTTTCAATCTCATCATGGAGAACGTAATCGAATTCAATCGTATCGGTCGGATCCTTTTTGATCGATTCGAAGTTTTTGATGCGGTATGGGATATTTGCGTGAACAAAGGTTCGTTTACCAAGTTGTTCATGCAGAAAGTGGGGATGTGTTTTTTTATTGAACTCCATTAATTTCAAAAGATAGATGATTTGGTGGTCACCCCAATATCCAATGTTTGCCCAAGGGTCATCCGGTGTGGGAGCTTCCCATTCAAACCCATCTTTCGTGACACGATAAGGGTTATAGCCGTCAGCAGTGGTCGCATTCAGGAAACGACTAATCATGGCTGTACTGAAATTGGGAAAGGACACTGCGAGTGCTTCCCAATTCTGAAAAATATCTCGCCAATTACCTTGGTAATAGAGATTCGTCTCACCGGATTCTGTTTTTAATCGGATTGCGAAGCGGTTCCAGGGGCGAGTTGGGTCGCCATGTCGACGGCTGAATGTGAGAGGCAGGTACTCATCGACCAGACGAATAAGATCTTTGTCTCCCGTTTCATTGCTAAGACGCCGTAATTCAACTGTGCACACCGTCTCAGGCAGGTTGTCGAGAGTGTTTAAGTTACGTTTGTAGACCTCACCATTGAATTGCTTGAGGTGATCCTTCAAGTCGGATGTTGGCACGGAATAGGCATCAAGTGGCACTCCTCCCCGCATCACATTGAAAATCGTGTTGGCTGTGTGTCGATCGAGTCGTTGTAGATTCGATCCACATTGGAATCCATCTGCCGAGCTGATGATCTCCCTCAGACGCAATTCACCAGCTTGTATGTCATGTTCAAGCTCTTGCAATCCGCAATCCGCTTCGAGAAGGTGTTTTTTTATCCATGAATCACGAGCAATGATGTCACCATGGTCTTGTTGCACATCCGCCACGATATGCCATTTTTGGCTAGAATTCTTCCCCAACGTCAGTCTCTTGCATGCGAGGAAAGCTCCCTGCTTTCCCCTCGCTTCATACTCATCGGAAACGCCATCAAGATCATGTGTGGAGGAATGGTGTCTTGGGATTTGTTGTGTGGAGATTAAAATTTTATCGGGGTTGAGTCCTGTCTGCCAAACCGTAGTCGCTTTCAGCCCTTCGCTTGGCTCCGCCCGGTCAGTGGGTATCGAGCTCAAGTAAATAATACCAAGATCCGAACCTTTCAGACGCTCACTCTTCTTA
>JAAXIK010000312.1 GCA_012270385.1 Rubripirellula sp.
TCGAACAAATCCTACGTGTGGGCGAACGTCGCGAGATGCCACCCATGGAGGCGATGCAACCGTTGGATTCCCAACGTGAAGAGTTGCTTTCGGTGCTCAAAGACACGTTGGATCATAGCGTGCAGCTGGGCGGCAGCGAGCAGCATTACCCTCTGCGACGCTTGAATCGCTTCGAGTCCGCAAATGCGGTGAGGGATCTCTTTGAGCTTCAATCTTGGGTCTATTCCATCAATGATCGGATCATTCGAGATCACAACGGTTATTTCCGACCAGAGACTGGGGTCATGCCCGACGTGGTCTCAGTAGGAAATCGAATCATGGGGTTGCAGCAACTACTTGAAAATCGACTTCTAGGCGTGATGCCGTTTCCGAAAGATCCACCCGCTGAGAATGGTTTTAACAATCGGAGTGATCACCTAAGCTTGACACCCGTCTTGATGCAATCCTTTCTTGAGCTGAGCCGTTCCATCGTTCAAGCCGAGAATTTTGATCAGAACTGTGGAGTATGGAGCGAACTGTTTGAGGACCCACTTCATCCAAAGCTGAAAAATCAGATCGTCGATATCACGAATCCGGATGCGATGGTTGCTGGATCAGGTTTCACCATTGCTGCTTGGATACGCCCCGAGGTCATCACTGATTCTTGGCAGACGATTGCACGACGTGAGGATGGTTGGCGCCGTCAATTATTATCCATTGGAAGAACGGGTGACGTTTGGGGACTGTGGATCGGTGCAGGAATCAACGGTGAATATCTGGAATTTGGAACTGAACTGGATTCCAACAAGCTAGCTGACGGACAATGGCATCACGTTGCTGGCGGTTACGATGGAATGCGACTGAATCTCTACCTCGACGGCGATCTTGTCGGCAGTAGGGCGTTGGATGGCGAGCTTGCTACCGAGAGTAAGAGACCGATGGAGGTGGGTTCCTACAATGGTCGCGAAATGTTTCGTGGCGATATCAAGGCGATGAAGCTCTTTAACGCGGGGCTGACTCCCTCGCAAATTGAGGAGATAGCGCAGGGAAACGCCGGGGTGGCGGTTAAAGCTTTGGTGGGGAGCGGGCCAAATGAGGATGTTAAAAAGGTCGAGCTCAATCAAAACCTCGCTGAGATCGCCGGGCACCGCATCCAGCGGTTTTTAACGAGAGCTTTTCGATCACCGCCGGATATTCAGACATTCAATCTGTATAAGGATTATTTTGAATCCCGTTATTTGGCCACAGACGACTTCACGCTGAGTATGAAAGATGTCGTCTCCGCTGCGCTTGCCTCGCCGCGATTCCTTCTTGTTCATAATGGATATCGTGAATCAGTGCCTCATCGTTCGACATACAACCTCGCAACAAGACTCTCTTTTTTTCTGTGGAGTTCGATACCGGATACAAAGCTTATCGAGGCTGCGGAGTCAGGAGACTTGCTTAACCAAGCTGTTCTGGGTCGACAGGTTGATCGGATGTTAAATGACCCCAAAGTCAAAAATTTTTGTGATAGTTTCGCGCCCCAGTGGCTTAGGATCAACAATCTGGTCTCGGCATCACCTGATTTTGAACTCTATCGCGATTACTATTTTGGCGGTGATGACAAGATTTCTTACAAGCGTGGCATGCATATGATGCTGGAACCGCTTTTGAATTTCGAAACAGTTTTCATCGAGAATCGATCGCTTCTTGATTTGATTGATTCAGATTTTACCTACCGCAGTCATCTGCTTTCTGAATGGTATGAAGGACGTGCGGCAACGTATCCGATTAACGTCAACTTGCGTGACATCGAGTTCACTCGAGTTCCCTTAAAAGACAAGAGATACGGTGGAGTCATCACCACCTCAGCCATCATGGTGATGACCTCGAGTCCAGTACGATCACTACCGATCACCCGAGGTGCATGGGTATCATCAGTGATTTTCAATGATCCACCCAAGCCACCTCCTGATAACGTAGCTGCACTTAAAGCCGATGATCAGACCTTACGGACGGAGGGTTTGACCGTACGAGATAAACTCCAACAGCATAGTCGTGATATTCAGTGCGTGGGTTGCCACCGAAAAATCGATCCACTTGGTTTTGTTTTAGAGAACTACGATCTATTAGGTCGTTGGAGGGATCGTTACCGAACGGGCCTTGAAGTGGATGCGAGCGGTCAATTATTCGGTGAAGTTAATTTTCAAGATGTGACTGGCTTCAAGGAAGCAATCACCAATGAAAAAAATAGATTTGTCGCCGCATTTGTTCAGCACCTGCTTTCTTATGCACTCGGGCGCGAGTTAACATGGGCCGATAGGTTGGCAGCAGAAGAAATAGTTAAAGCCAGCGGTAAAAGCGAATACAGGATGAGAGACGTCATTCGCAATCTGGTGATTCATCCCATTTTTTCGGAGCTAGACGAGAAATGAGTGCTCTAGGTCGACGAGAGGTGTTGTTCGGTGCGGGTGGTGGTGTAATGGCACTCCCTTGGCTTGAACTCAATGCGGCGGCTGCGAAGCAGGAGATCACGCCACTTCGATTTGCTTCCTTTTATTCCCCAATGGGTTTTGTGAGAGATCATTTCTTTCCCGATCCGGGAGCGGTTGACTTCCTCTCCAAGCCTACGCTCAGTCCATTGAGGAAGCTCCGAGAAAAGGTCTCCCTGATCACAGGCTTGTACCGCGTTAATGTGCGAGGCACAGACGTTCACAATCAGGCGAGTTCGTGCTACCTGTCTTCTCAAGATCCCCAAGGCGAACTCAAATCGCCATATCCGATGGACCGTACGCTAGATCATTTGATCGCAGACCAAGTGGGGCATCGAACCCCTATCCGATCCCTCGAGCTGAATTGCAATAGTTTTAAAGATCTCAAAGAGTCGATTTATCTCGACAATATTTCTTGGTACGGACCCGAGCATGTGGCGACATCCATGAAGGATCCGCGGCAGGTTTATCGACGCTTATTCCAAACCCGCAGTTCTGACAAAGATATCACGGATCTTGTCTTGGAGGATGCTAGGCAGTTTAAGCTAAGCCTCAATCAGCATGATCGAAACAAGCTTGATGAGTATTTTGAATCTGTTCGAGAGATTGAGAAACAGATAGATAGACTCAACCATTACTACGAGACCCATGCAGCAATCCAGATGAAGGAGCCGGAACAGGGTCCCATGACACGTGGTGAGTACATTCGCTTGATGTGCAAGCTACTGGTGGTAGCCTTTCAGAGTAATCTGACTCACGTCTCGACCTTCATGCTCGCTCCCGAAAGGTGGGGATCGCCACAGCATTTTCATGAGTTGAACTTTACGAAGTCTCATCATGGTCTAACGCATGGTCAATCTAACGAGACCGTCAAGAATTTCCTGGTTCAGGTAGATCACTTCTATCTATCCTTGTTCGCGGAGTTTCTCGAGCAGATGGATTCCGTTGATGAAGGTGAGGGCACTTTATTGGATCACAGTATTGTGACCCTAGGCTCTGGGTTAGGTGATGGTGAACATCACACCATGAATGAACTGCCCATCGTGATGGCGGGATCAGCAAACGGACGTCTGAAAACCGGCGAGCTTTTTGAGTGTGCGAGTGAAACCCCACTCGCTAATCTCTGGCTACTGCAAGCACAATTGATGGGGGCAGGTCTCAATCGATTTGCCGATAGTACTGAGCCGCTGGATAGCTTGATGGTTTGATGGTGGATTTCAATTTATGGGATGCGAGTTGATTTAGCCTTGTCAGGACGGATTGACCAGCAAATTAGAAATGTGGATTCATTCAAGTCAGAAGCGAGAGCAAAGTTGCATAGGTTTGTCGCTGTCGGCGTCACTTTAGCATTAAGTATTGGGCTGACTACAGAGTGCTTGAGTAAAACGTACCACGTCTCCCCTGCCGGTAAGGATGCGAATCCGGGTTCTAGCGACTTGCCGTGTAGAACCATCCAGCACGTGGCATCCGTCATGCAAGCCGGGGATACCTGTACGAACCATCAAGGAACGTATCGTGAGACCGTCCGACCCAAAATATCTGGAAGCCAAGAGCGGCCCCAGCGTTTCGACGCAGCCGAGCGACAGAAGGGCTATGGGAGGGATTCTGCAGGCATAAATCCCAGTCAATCATGGTCCGCAGCTTTTGGCCGGGAGGCGAATGATGCTTGAGGCACGTTGGCCAAACGCGAACACGGACGAATGGTTGGCTTATGAACGCGCTGCAGCCGAGCCGGGAACCGATTACGAGGGAATCGTGGCGTCTGGCCTACCTACTGGTGAATTACGTGGGGCAAAGATCCTGTTGTGGCCTGGGCGTGAGTGGGATAATGCGTCTCGAGTGATTGCTGGGGTCAACGGCGGGAGGCTGGTTTTTGATCGAGATCTGAGACCCAAGAAACAAGATACACTTCACGGATTTGATCCGTTCCAACCCATGGAGAGCAACCCTTTTTTTCTCCATGGCTCTTTGGCTCTGTTGGATACTCCCGGTGAGTGGTTTTTTGATGGAGCAGAAAAAACACTCTACTGGAAACGCATCATGGGAATCTCACCCGATGATATCGAAATACGGGTTCGCACTCACGGCTTCCAATTGAGTGGTTTGAATCATATTTATGTTGAGGGCATTCATTTAGTTGCGTGCGGTTTCGATATGAGGGATTCGAATCACTGTGTTATTCGTGGATGCACGACTACATATAGTGACTACCCAACCGAATTGGATATCTACCAAAACCCCAGTCTCACCAACATCGTGACCGGGCGCGGGAATCAGCTCTTAGGTTGTACATTTGCGTACACCGCCCTCAGCGGCTTAACCATCAAGGGTGTGAATAATACGCTTACCGATTGCCTGATACACACGTGCAATTATCTCGGCGCCCATGAGGCGAGCGTGGACGCAGCCAATTCGGAAGGATTAAGAATCCGGTACTGCACTGTTCGCGGCGCGGGGCGCGAGTTGATTCACTTCAAGCAGGCGAAGCGTTTGGAGATTATGTATTGCGATCTCTCAGATGGGAATCGACTCTCCAATGATACCGGGGCGTTGAAGTGCTGGGGTACCGATGGAGAAGGGAGTGTAATTGCTTACAATTGGGTCCACGATAACCAAGGACGGAATACCGTTGGCATTTATCTCGACAATTATTCAAAAAATTTCAGCGTTCATCACAATGTGATTTGGAACAACTCCGGTGCTGGAATACGCCTCAATTCGCCTTCGAATGACAATCAGATTTACAATAATACGGTGCTGAATAATGGTAAATCATTTGCCGTATTCACCTACAAGGGAAAGACACCGAATCAGTTGGGAACCAGGATATTCAATAACTTATATAGCGATGAATTAGAGTGCGTGGCTGGGGATTTTGCGCCTGAGTTGCGAGGGAATCAGCTGGTAAATTCAGATGAACTTCTACTGCCATCTTCGAGTCAAGTGATGAGCGACGAGATGCTTCTTGGTATGCAAAGGCACGCTTTGCATGAAGCTGACAAAGATATTCGTCCCGGGGCCTATGAGTCAGGGGCCAATCCCTGGAGGCCAGGGCGACGTAAGTCTTGGCGAATTCACTCGCCAGATTGCCCCGTGAGACCCCAGGCCAATGAGAGAAGCTGAAGCACCTCTCCATCTTCCAGCAGCCCAAGCGGATCCAAGTTCCATCCTTGGATTTTCTGAAAATATTTAGTCAGCGTGAGGCCAGCTGCTCAACAGAAATCGGGATTTCCCGCGATAGAAAAAAACGCCTTTAATGAGTGCAGAGGAGAGGACTTGAACCTCTAAGCCCTCACGGGCATTAGCACCTGAAAACCTCGGCGAATTTGGCGTAACCCGTTGGTTCCTTCGTTTTGCGGCATCAAGGTGTTCTTGGACAGTAACGACTACTTTATCGTTGATAAAACCGATCGGACGGTGCCAAGACCAGGCGGTTTCAGTCAATCCAACTCCGTTTTGGATGAAGCACTCTTTGACTAGTGTTTTCTGTTCGCTCGGGGTTAACTCCGGAAAGCTGACAGAGATATTC
>JAAXIK010000044.1 GCA_012270385.1 Rubripirellula sp.
GCGAGCCATCGCGCGTGTCCTGTGGGGGATGACTAGGCTTGCCGGCAGATGAACATGATCCGGACAACCATTTCTACTTCCCCTATCAAAGAGAGCCTGTCCGACAAACGCTCATTGTTTCTGAAGATCCATCTAAGGTGCCCCCGCTGCAGTTCGCCACCTCGGTGACCTCGGATCCCACGCTGAAGGCGAGTTCGAGTGTTTGTTCCCCCAGCGATGTGTTAGCCCTAGACAATCGTGATTACTGCCTTGTTCTGTGGCAGGCTCCGATTCCTATGGATGAAGAACCCGTAGGAAGGTGGTTGAAGGATTATCGTCGACGGGGTGGTGTGAGCATTTTTTTTCCACCTGAACAGCCGAGAGACGAACGTTTTGCCTCCATGGGTTGGCAACAATGGAGCCAGCAATCGGCTAACGTCACCAGTTGGGAGGCTGATCGGGATTTGCTCGGTCGCACCTTAGGAGTGGATGCGCTTCCGGTCGGTGAGGTCCGAGTCGGGCGAGTTTGTTCCATTCAGGGCGAATACTCCACACTTGCAACCCTGAGTCAAGGTAGCCCTTGGTTGGTCAAATCGATTGATGACGGAGGCTCCGTCTATTTTTGCGGGACCACCGTGGATCCGTTGGATTCTAATCTCGCCAGTAGCGGAGTGATTCTGTTTGCGATGATCCAACGGGCGATGGAGATGGGGGTAAGAACGCAAGGAATTGCTCGACTCGCCAATGCAAGTTCGCCGCCGTTGTCAACGCAGTGGCCAAGATCGGTGTCTGGTTCACCAGAGATGCAATCCTCATCACCTGCTTGGGTTCGACTCGCGGGTGCTGCGGAAGTACGCTCCACAGAATACTCCAGCCATGCTGGCGTCTATCAATCTGCCGACCGTCTATTGGCCGTGAATCGCAGCGAAGCAGAGGATGACACGAAACTGGTGAGCGACGATCAATTGAAACAGCTTTTTTCTGGTTTGAGTTTTCGCACGGTGAGGGATGAAGTGGCTACGGAGCGTTCTCTCATTCAGGAGGTTTGGCGGCTGTTGCTTATCCTGATGTTGCTGATGCTGTTATCCGAATCGGCCCTTTCGCTACCCCGAACGATTCGTTCCCGCAGTCAGATTCTGCATGCGAGGGCTGAAGGATGATGGGGCAGGCAGGCCTACAGTTGAACTTCAGTGGTAGCTCCGCGGTCGTAGTCATCCTCGTGGCGGTCGTTGCGTGCTCGCTTTCTTGGGTAGCGATGCGCCGGAGTGGTTTTTCATCTGCCATGGTGCGGTTGGAGGTTTTGCGTTTGAGCATGATCGGATTGGTTCTTTTGCTCCTGCTAAAACCTGAGTGGAACAGTGAATTTCAGCCGGAAACCCAGCCTCGAATCGCGGTGTACTACGATCAGTCCCCGAGCATGGGCACGCTTGACGTCCTCTCTGATGGAAAAGTGGAAACCACTGCAATTTCCCGTCAACAGTCCATACAACCGTGGTTGGATCCGCAGACCTGGAGACCCATGCGATCAAGATTTGATGTCTTAGTTGAAGGGTTAGGGGGAAGCATTGGGGCCGACGGTTCAGAGGAGACGGAAACGAAGTTAGCCGGTGGGCTGACCAATCTTTCTCGGCCACTAAGTGTCGCTGTGGATCAAAGTGATGGAGTGGCCGGGGTCGTTCTGATTTCTGATGGCGATTGGAATGATGGGCCTTCACCGATCGAATCTGCATCCAAGCTCCGTGCGCTAGGTATCCCGGTTTTCACCGTTACGGCAGGGAATGCACGCAAACTTCCCGATCTAGAGCTGATCAATGCAGATGTGCCCACGTTCGGGGTGGCAGGAAAGCCGATTCGCATTCCGTTAGCGATTGATAGTTCGCTCCCCCGAGAGTCGGTCATCAAGGCGAGGTTACTGGTTGGGGAAACAGAGGAGGCTCTCAAGGAGATTCGCATTGCACCTATGGGAAGGACATTTGATGCAATTCAATGGACACCTGAAGATGTCGGCGAGTTTGTCATGACGATCGAGCTTCCCGTGCAAAAGGGTGAGAAGATTGTCAGCAACAACACGATCAGTCTACCTATCTCCATACGCAAAGAGCAACTTAAGGTGCTGATTGTGGAATCGCTTCCGCGGTGGGAGTATCGTTATCTGCGAAATGCACTTTCCAGAGATCCCGGGGTCGAGGTCTCCTGTCTATTGTTTCATCCCGGTTTGGATCGCGTTGGTGGCGGTTCGCTGGATTACCTGAAGGTATTCCCCGAGGAGCTCGAGGATCTATCCAAATATGATGTCGTATTTCTTGGTGACGTTGGGGTGGATGACTCACAGCTTACCGAGCAGCAATGTCAACTGATACGTGGTTTGATTGAGTATCAAGCGAGTGGTCTTGTGCTGATGCCTGGTTTTCAAGGCAGGCAATTTGAACTCATGGGAACCGAGTTGGAGTCGTTGTATCCGGTGGTGTTAGATGAAAGTCAGCCAGAGGGCTGGGGGTCTCGTCTTCCGGGGCATTTTGAACTGACGCAACGCGGGCGAGAGAGTTTATTGACCAAGTTAGCAGACTCTAAAGAAGAGAATTATTCGGTATGGGAAAGCTTACCCGGGTTCCAGTGGTATGCGCCAGTGATCCGAGCCAAGGCTGGGGCAGAGATCCTTGCTGTCCACCAAGACATGAGTAACGCATCAGGTCGACTACCCCTGTTGGTCACACGGCCATTCGGGGCAGGCAAGGTCCTGTTCATGGGGACGGATGGTGCATGGCGTTGGAGAAAGGGCGTCGAGGATAAGTACCACTATCGATTCTGGGGCCAAGTGGTGCGTTGGATGGCCTATCAACGCAATATGGCCAAGGGGGAATCAATGAGACTTTTCTACAACCCGGACCAGCCCGCGATTCGGCAAACGATCAGTCTCAACGCACATGTCATGGATACTTCGGGAGAGCCGCTGCAGGATGGGGAAGTTATCGCATCGATCACCTCCCCAAGTGGCGGTGTAGAAACGGTCAGGTTAGCCAGCGCTGGCGATCGGTGGGGAGTGTTTCGCGGCCGATTCAATGCGGAAGAACCTGGGCAGCACCAAGTGGTCCTTACTTGTAAGGAATCCAATGCAGTCTTGGAAACCACTTTCTTTGTCCAAGGCGACGTCAACGAACCTCTTGGGAAACCAGCTAGACCTGAAGTCCTAGAAGAGATCTCTCGGATTACGCGAGGGAAAAATGTTGACATTGAGGAGATGGATTTACTCATGAAGGCGCTCGCGGATCTGCCCGATCCCGAACCCACCATTCGTAGAGTACAACTTTGGGCACACCCTGCTGTAGCTGGCTTGCTGCTCTTGTTACTGACTGCGTTCTGGATCTGTCGCAAGGCCGCGGGTTTGATCTAGCCAACTTTGTTCTTGCGTCTTTCCTGCCTTCATCTTGTGATGAAAGACCCAACTAATTGCGCGACGCTTCGGATAGCACTTCTGATGTGGGAGGATCCAGTGTAGAGGGGGACGCGGGTTTGACCGCTGGCTGATTCGCAGTATTGGAGCCGCTTTCGGTCTTGTTCGACTCAGGTTTCTCAGCGGGTGGGTCTGCCTCGACCGGATTGACAGGAGAATCGATCGGGATGGGGACCAGGACCATTCGTATGGCTGTGCCGCGTTCAGGTATTTTTGGTGTATTCGGGGAGTATTGAAGAGAATTAGCTTCAGCACTGCTGGCAATGGGGAGATCCATCATCGCAGTACTGAAATTGGAGACGCAGATCATATCGCCGCCGTCAGCTCGATAGTATTCGCGGCCATCATTCGGGTCTCTCCAGAACCCGCTACCCGAAAACACCCAGTCAATATCGAGGGTCGCTTTTGTCTTTGTGTTTTTGACCCAGCTTTTGGCATCGTGGACTTCAAATTCACCGGCTTTGTTATTGAAGCAGATCCATACGCGGATCCTCTGACCCGTCGGAGGTACAAAATCGGGTAGAAACTGAACTGGCGTACCGGAGCGACTCCCAATTGCGAGGAGTGCAGCGTGAACCTCACTCGGTCGGGCTAGGGTAGCAATGATGGATTCATGTTCCTTGCTGCCGATAGGGCACGCGAACATCTCTAGGGGGCCTTCTCGCATGGTGACATAGCCGTCCAAGTAGACCCTCTTTTTCTTGAGGTCGACCCAGAGATTTCGCTTACTGATTGCTTTAGATTGTGGCGGCGGCCCAAATGCGTTCGCCACCGATTTTTCTGGGCTGACATCAATGGATTCAGTTTGCGCTTTTTCCTCTTCGGTGAGCGGGGTCGTCAGTGATTTTGGTTCGGGTAACGACCTCGTTCTCTGCTTAGAAGGTGGATCCTTTTTCGTATTTTTGTCTTGATTGGGCGAGGCTGGATCCGTGTTTTGGCCTCTCAGGTCCTGGGAATTGACAGCCAGGAAGATGGCGAGGCAAAGGAAACGCCAGAAATCGCGCAGTCCAAGCTGATGCATGTTGGTTTCTCGAAGGTTTTCCGGAATGAAAAAACGATTATCCTCAGAACGGTCTAGCAAGAATACCCGCGAAACAACTCACGAGCAAATACCACTCCTCACCCGAGAGGATCTGGTGATTGCGAATTTTGCGGTTATCGTATCAGAGAGATAGAAATCGTGTGTCAGCGCTGTGCTTGGGAGCATTGCTCTTTTGGTGGAAACGAATTGAAATGCTCGAAAAAAAGATAGATTGGCTGACTCTGAATCAAGATTGGTTTGATCGAGAACTCTCAATACAAATCAGAAATGCCCTGGGTCCTGCATCGAGAACGGGTATGGCTTATCGGTGGGGGGTATCAGCAGAATCGGGCATTGCTTCAAATGATTTAGCGATGGCACTCTCCAGTCGAGCATGTAGCTGGCCACTTACCGATTCCCTCCACGGCGACGATTTGATCATCGCGATTCATCAGTGGCTGATCAAGATATCTGACCGCTTACCGATGAGCCGAGTTGATGCGGCTTTGACTGTGATGCTTGCTGCGGCACTCCCAACACTGCACCAAGAAGTGGGCGAGGTGGAGTTCGTGTCGCTCTGCAACCGACTGGTATCGATTCATGCGGATGTCATGCAGCATTCCGACGTGAGTGATCCCGTTTACCTTCTACTCGGTGCTGAGTTGGGTTGGATGCTACATCTGCTAACCAGTGGTGATCTGGTAGGCAATTCACGTGAATCCTCTTTCCGGCTAGCCGCTGAACAAGCATTCTGCAATTGGTGTGAAAATGAGTCGGATGCCGTTCCTCGTGCGATTCAGGGAGGAAAAGGAGCGAGGCTAGTACTTGCCTCCTTGATCCGCCTTCAGAAATTAGGTCTCGTTCGCGGCCTTGGTGCAGTGCAACAGAGTCTTTGGAGCGATATCGGAAAACAGATTTCGCAGTGGGTCATCGGGCTCTCGGGACAGCGAGGTAGTACAGGCTTCTCGGTGGCGGATTCAAGCATGGTCAAGGACGATATTGAGTCTGACGGCTTACTCGATCAAGCCGTTAACTTTGACAAGGAGTGCTTTGCAAATGCCAGAGACGCGGTAGTGGGGAAAGCTCCGAAGCAACCGCCGCTGGCTTGGGAGGTTTCGCTACCGGAAACGATGATGCATGACCCCAAAGCCAAGCTTGCAGTCATGATGGCGGGTTGGAACGTCCGAAGCGGACGGATGCATGTGGATTATCATGATTCCAGTGTCGCGCTGCAGCTTTATAACGGGAAGCATTTGATGCTATCCGGATCCATTGATGTCGATCTACATCTCAATGGGCAGCAGGTCCACTCGACGACGGCGTGGGAAGAGGTCTGCGAGTACAGTGATGATGATGTGCACTACCTGGAAGTGGAGCAAGATTGGGCCGAGAATCTTGTGTTGCAGAGACAGTTTCTGCTGATGCGGGAAGATCGTTGCGTGCTCTTTGCAG
>JAAXIK010000254.1:0-460 GCA_012270385.1 Rubripirellula sp.
CCCCCGGAGCAGCGTGACCCGCACAGGTTTGAATCCTCTGCCTGACTCCGGAATCAGAGCTTCCCACCGATGGAAGTTGTGGGTCCTAGCGACGTAGGACGAAGGTGACGTCTCAGAAATTGGGTACTTGCAGGACACCTCAGGGAGAGCTCTCTATGTCGTGCCGAGATGTCGAGAGTGAAATGCAACAGGAAATTGAGTGCTTCTTATTCCTGTGTGCGGTAAGAAAAGTCCAAATGGATAATCAGTGATCCGATGTGATTGCTCCCGCGGTGGTGATTGTGGACTAAAATTAGGAATCTCAAGACTGTATGCACCCACGCATTGACGTCGCTGCTCGCTCCCCAACTCGCATGGAAGATGTGAACCAGATCGGTTCCCAACCTAGTCGGTATAACTTTGGTTCAATGGGGAGATGCAGGTAACGGGGTGGGGTAACCAATTCGTTTTGTTGAGTTCG